>NZ_JABJVY010000044.1:0-24273 GCF_040750475.1 Amorphus sp. 3PC139-8
GCATGCCAGCCTCCACCCAGCAGGCAGCTTGAATCAGATCCAACCCCTCAAGGGAATCCCATTTCCGATTCAAAAACTAAATGACACGCTCTAGAGCGTCTCCAGGCGAAGTGGAAACCGGTTCGCCGTCCGGGATTTGCGATGAAAAGACGAACTGGCGTAAGCGAAAAAAGATTTCGGGCCGACGCGGCCCGAAATCATCCGTCTCTCAAATTCAGGCTTTCGCCTTGAGCGCCGCCTGGGCGGCTGCCAGCCGGGCGATCGGCACCCGGAAAGGCGAGCAGGAGACGTAGTCGAGCCCGACGGTCTCGCAGAACCGGACCGAGGCCGGATCGCCGCCGTGTTCGCCGCAGATACCGAGCTTGATGTCCGGCCGGGTCTTGCGGCCGCGCTCGGTTGCGATCTTCATGAACTCGCCGACACCCTCAACATCGATCGAGACGAACGGGTCGGTCTCGAAGATGTGCTGGGCCTGGTAGGTCGGCAGGAACGAGGCGGCGTCGTCGCGCGAGATGCCGAACGTCGTCTGGGTCAGGTCGTTGGTGCCGAACGAGAAGAAGTGCGCCGATTCGGCGATCTTGTCGGCGGTCAGGCAGGCGCGCGGCAACTCCACCATGGTACCGACGTCGTAGTTCACTTCCGTGCCGGTCTCCTCCGCCACCATCTTGGCGACGGCGTCGATCTTGGCCTTCACGATGTCCAGCTCCGCCTTGAGGCCAACCAGCGGCACCATGATCTCCGGGCGAACCGGATTGCCGGTGCGCTTGCCCGCCTCGATCGCCGCCTCGAAGATGGCGCGCGCCTGCATTTCCGCGATTTCCGGATACGAGATTGCCAGGCGGCAGCCGCGATGGCCGAGCATCGGATTGAACTCCGCCAGCATCTCCAGCCGCCGGCGCAGCTTGGTGGCCGAAACGCCGATCGCGCCCGCGACCTCTTCGATCTCCTGCTCGCTTTTCGGCAGGAACTCGTGCAGCGGCGGATCGAGCAGACGGATCGTCACCGGCAGGCCGGCCATGATCTCGAACAGCTCGACAAAATCGGAGCGCTGCATCGGCAGCAGCTTGGCAAGGGCGGCGCGCCGCCCCTCCTCGCTGTCGGCAACGATCATCTCGCGCATGTCGCCGATGCGGTCGGCATCGAAGAACATGTGCTCGGTGCGGCAAAGCCCGATGCCCTCGGCGCCGAACTCGCGCGCGGCGCGGGCGTCGGCCGGCGTCTCCGCGTTGGTGCGCACCTTCATGCGGCGCACCTTGTCGGCCCACTCCATGAGCTGGGCGAAATCGCCGGAAAGTTCCGGCTTCAGCATCGCCACGGAGCCGGACAGCACCTCGCCGGTGGCCCCGTCGATGGTGACGATGTCGCCGGTCTTGAGCGTCTTGCCACTGGCCGTCAGCGTGCCGGCCTTATAGTCGACCCGAATGGAGCCCGCGCCGGACACGCACGGCTTGCCCATGCCGCGCGCGACCACGGCGGCGTGGCTGGTCATGCCACCGCGCGTGGTCAGGATGCCTTGGGCGGCGTGCATGCCGTGGATGTCTTCCGGGCTGGTTTCCACCCGCACCAGGATGACCGCCTTGCCCTGGCCCGCCATCCGCTCGGCCTCGTCGGACGAAAACACAATCGCGCCCGAAGCCGCCCCCGGCGAGGCGGGAAGCCCGGTCGCCACCACGTTGCGCTCGGCTTTGGGATCGATGGTCGGGTGCAGAAGCTGATCGAGCGAAGCCGGGTCCACGCGGGACACCGCTTCCTCATGGTTGATCAGCCCTTCCTCGACCATGTCGACAGCGATCTTCAGCGCGGCCTTGGCGGTGCGCTTGCCGCTGCGGGTCTGCAGCATCCACAGCTTGCCGCGCTCGATGGTGAACTCGACGTCCTGCATCTCGCGGTAATGCCGCTCGAGCCGGTTGCAGATGTCACGGAACTCTCCGAAGGCTTCCGGCAGCGCTGTCTCCAGCGACGGCTTTTCCGGCGCGCTCGATTCCAGCCGGGCGGCCTCGGTGATCGCCTGGGGCGTGCGGATGCCGGCCACGACGTCCTCGCCCTGGGCGTTGACCAGGAACTCGCCGTAAAGCGCGTTTTCGCCGGTCGACGGATTGCGGGTGAAGGCAACGCCGGTTGCCGAGGTATCGCCCATGTTGCCGAACACCATGGCCTGGACGTTCACCGCCGTGCCCCAGCTCTCCGGGATCTGGTGCAGCCGGCGATAGGTGATCGCGCGGGCGTTCATCCAGGAGCCGAACACGGCCCCGATCGCGCCCCAGAGCTGGTCGCGGGGGTCCTGCGGGAACGGCTTGCCGAGCTGCTCCTGCACCAACGCCTTGTAGCGCTCGATGATGAGCTGCCAGTCATCGGCGGTCAGGTCGGTGTCGAGGTCGACATTCTTCTCGTCCTTGAATCCTTCCAGGATCGCCTCGAAGTCGTGGTGCTCAAGGCCCATCACGACATCGCCATACATCTGGATGAAGCGGCGATAGGAATCGTAGGCGAACCGATCGTCGCCGGCGTCCTTGGCGAGCGCACCAACCGTCTCGTCGTTGAGGCCGAGATTGAGGACGGTGTCCATCATGCCCGGCATGGAGACGCGGGCACCGGAGCGCACCGACACCAACAGCGGCTTCTCCAGATCGCCGAACCGGCGTCCCGTGGCCGAGCCGATCGTCTCCAGCGCGGCTTCCACCTGGGCATTGAGGTCGTCCGGGTAGGTGCCGCCGGTCTTGGTAAAGTGGGTGCAGACTTCAGTGGTGATGGTGAAGCCTGGCGGAACCGGCACGCCGATGTTCGACATCTCGGCGAGGTTCGCGCCCTTGCCGCCGAGAAGGTTCCGCATGTCCGCGGTCCCTTCCGCCGTCCCGTCTCCGAAAGTGTAAACCCACTTGCTCATCATTCGTCCTTTTTCGCCGACACAGGATCGCACCGGAGGCGATGGCGGCCCCGGCCTCGACAACGCGGAAAGCGCCGCGTCGATTTGGCCACAGAGCGAAAGCATGGAGGCCGATAGAAAGGCAAGTCCCGAGCGACTATTCCGCAGACGCCAATAAAGCGGTTGCGGTCGGAAATCGGCCGGCGGAATTGGCCGTCGCCTTGCACGGGCCTCAGAAAAGCCCCATCGTCTCGGCAAATTGCGCCGAAGTTCGAAACGAGTCGATCCTATGCCGTCCGTGCATCTTTTCCTCCGCGACACCTCCCGTCGGGCCTCGTTGGCCGCGCGCGTCGGGGTCGTGACGCTCGCAACCTTCGCCGCAGCAGGCTCGGCCGCCAGCGCCGATGTGGCCGACAACGTGGATACCGGCGGCCTGCGCTCGTTGTCCGGCAGCTATCTGGCGGCGCGCCATGCCGGCACGATGAAGGACCTGGAAAGCGCGGCCGCGTTCTATCGGCGCGCGCTGGACGCGGATCCCGAGAACGAAGTGCTGCTGGACCGCACCGTGATGCTCCTGGTCGCAAGCGGTGCGCTTCCCCAGGCCGTCGAACTTGCCGACGATCTGGCCGCCAGCGATCCGACCAACCAGCTCGCCGCGCTCACTCTAACGGTCGATGCACTCGCAAATGGCGACCCCGTCGCCGCCCGCGACGCAATGACGCCGCTTTCCACCGGGTCGCCCCTTCCCGAGCTGACTGCGGCGCTCTTGGAAGCCTGGAGCTACGCTGCGGAAGAAAATTACGACCGGGCGCTGTTGGCGCTCGATTCTCTCGAAGGGCCGGACTGGTATTCCACCTTCACCACGCTGCATAGCGGATTGATCGCCGATTTCGCAGGCCGGCACGACGACGCCATCGAGCGGCTCGCTGCCGCCTACGAAGCCGATCCTCGAGCGATTCGCGTGCTCGATGCCTATGCGCGAGCGCTAGCGCGGGCCGACAAGCTGGACGAGGCGAAGGCTGTCGTCGCCAATTTCATTGCCGAAGGTGGCGACCATCCGCTGGTGCAGCAGCTCTCCGACGCCCTGTCGTCCGGCGAGCCGGTGGCGCCGCAAATCACGTCGGCCCAAGCGGGCGCGGCAGAGGCGCTCTATGGCCTCGGTATCGCGGTCGGCCAGGAAGGCGGCCAGGAATATGCGGCAAGCTATCTTCAGCTCGCCCTCCATCTGAAGCCCGACACCGAGCTCGCCGCCTTCTCTCTGGCCGCCCTTTACGAAGGGATGAACCAGCACGACAAGGCGATCACAGTCTATCGAACCATTCCCGACGCCTCGCCGCTCGCCCGCACCGCGAAAATCCAGATCGGCCTCAATCTCAACGCCGAAGACAAGCTGGACGAGGCGAAGACCGAGCTTCAGGCGCTGGTCGACGCCAATCCGACCGACCTCTCCGCCATCCTCGCGCTCGGCAACGTGCTGCGCAGCGACGAGGACTTCGAGGCCGCGCGCACCGTCTACGGTCAGGGGATCGAGACCCTCGACGAACCGCAGCGGGAGCACTGGACGCTGTTCTATTTCCGCGGCATCGCCAACGAGCGGACCGATCATTGGCCGGAAGCGGAGGCTGACTTCCGCAAGGCGCTTGAGCTCTACCCCGACCAGCCGCTGGTGCTGAACTATCTCGGCTATTCGCTGATCGACAAGCACATGAAGATCGACGAAGCCGTCGAGATGATCCGCACCGCCGTCAGCCAACGCCCCGACGACGGCTTCATCGTCGACAGCCTGGGCTGGGCCTACTATCGGCTGGGCCGCTACGACGAGGCGGTCGCGGAGCTGGAACGCGCGGTGGAGCTGATGCCGAACGACCCGGTGATCAACGATCATCTGGGCGATGCCTATTGGCAGGTCGGACGCAAGCTGGAGGCCATGTTCCAGTGGAGCCATGCACGCGACATGGATCCGGAGCCCAAGGATCTGGCCAAGATCAAGACGAAGCTGGAGCACGGGCTGCAGCCCGACAAGACCGATGCCGCCTCGGTGACCAACGACGAAACACCCCGGTAGCGGGGCGTGGTTATCGGAAACACGGTCCGCGAAACGGCGCGGGCCAAGGTCAATCTCGCCCTCCACGTGGTCGGTCAGCGGGAAGACGGCTACCATTTGCTCGACACGCTGGTCGCCTTCCCCACCGTTGGCGACGAGATCGAAGTCGACGCCGATCAGACGCTGTCGTTAACGATCGACGGCCCGTTCGCGGGTGGGCTTCCCAACACCGCCGACAATCTCGTGCTCGCAGCGGCGGAGCTGATCCAGGCAGAAATCGAGGCCGCGCCGGGCGCTCACATCCGCCTGGTCAAGTCGCTTCCGGTGACGTCCGGTATCGGCGGCGGTTCGGCGGACGCCGCTGCAACGTTGCGCGCCCTGGCCCGGCTGTGGGACCTGTCGGACGCGGCCGATTCACTCCTGCCTCTCGCCGCCGCGCTCGGCGCCGACGTGCCCATGTGCGTTCGTCAAAAGCCGTTGCGAGCCGAAGGCGTCGGCGAACTCTTGACCCCACTTCCGCCATTTCCCAATGCCGGCATCGTGCTGGCCAATCCGGGCGAGCCCGTTGCCACTCCGACCGTGTTCCAGGCACTTGCGAGCCGGGCCAATCCCGGATTGCCCGCCCTTCCCGATCGCTTTGCCGAGCTCGCCAGCCTGGTCGCCTATCTTGAGGAAACGCGGAACGATCTCCACGACGCGGCAGTCTCACTCGCCCCCGTGATCGGCGAGGTCGAAGCCGCGCTTGCCGATCTTCCGGGTTGCCGCTTCGCCCGCATGTCCGGATCCGGCGCCACCTGCTTTGCGCTGTTCGACGATGCTGTGTCGGCTGTGGAGGCGGCCGACGACCTTCGGACCCGCGCACCACAGTGGTGGATCGCGGCAGCAACTCTTTAGAACCCGGAAGGCTCCGGGCGGATTCTTCGCTTAAAGAAATTCGAATAATGTATTGAAATAAAATAATTATTTTGATTATCTAACGACAGAAACATGACCGCCATTGGCCAAGGTCGATCTGCTGAGATGGGGATCGTCGCCCCCGCTTTATCGTCTGGGCAACCAGGCGATTTCCTGGCCGGCGCGCAGGATCTCGGTCGCGCGCGCGGAGTAGCTGCCGTCGGCCTCGTGCATGACGATGGGGGGCAGAAAGCGCAGGGATGCCCGCGACCCTTTGATCGCTCGCACCAACACCCGGTCGGCCGTCGTGTCGGCGCGCGCGTGAACCGGCATCAGATCCACACCGCCGAACCGGCCTTGGACGACGGTCAAAAGATCCGGCACCAACGCCGTCGTCAGGATCAGATGCAGCATTCCAGAGGGCCGCAGCAGGAACGCCGCACGCCGGATCCAGGGCTCAAGGCCGGCCTCAGAAAGCATACGCGCCTGGGCCCGCCCGGCCGAGGGCGGCGTGCGATGCCCGGCCGGGGAGAAATATGGCGGGTTGGCGATGACACGATCGACGGATGCCGCTCTAAGCCCGGCATCGACGAACGGCGCCGACGGCCCCGCCACATCGGCGCGACACATCGCGATGCGCTTCGCGAACGATGCGTTTTCGGGCAGGACGCAGCTCTCCGCGGCCAGCGCAAGGCTCTCCGGATCGCAATCGACGAGTGTGACGGCCGCTTCTCCCCGACACGCCACCGCGAAGCCGGCCGCCCCCGGGCCGCTGCCGAGGTCCACGACGCGGCCCGACGCCCCGGTCGGGACAGTTGCCGCCAGCAGAATCGCGTCGGAGCCGCAGCGATGCGCGCCGCGCCGGGCCTGAACGAGAGCGAACGTGCCGCCCAAAAACCCGTCGACGGTTGTCCCGCCGGGCGGATCAGCGGTGTTGTTCGCGTCGTTCACCGCGACATCTAAGCGCTGCGAGGCGGCAGCGACTCACCCTCGCCGGCATCGCGAAGCAGCGTCCGAGCTTCCTCGAGCCGATCCTCGGCCACCAGGATGCGACGTGGCAGCACACCGATCGAGCCCTCGATCACGCTCATATTCTGGTCGAAGACCTGATAGGGAATGCCTGCCTCCTTCAGCAAAGCCTCGGCAAACGAGATCAGCGTGACGTCGTTGGTTTTCAAAAGTTCTTCCAAAAGCTTGCCTCGATGTCAGCGGCTTCGGTGGATGGCAGACGCAGGGTGGATCGCCTGCGACAAAGAATGATAGGGCGTGGCCGGAGCGGATTCGAGCCCTATCTCCCAGGCTTTCGGGGGGAGCGGGTGCGGTGCGGTCTTGCGGGAGTTTGCTCGGCCTGCTTAATGTCCGTGCCGGGGCCAGGATTAAGGATTTGACAGCGTGGCGATAGGCAACGTTGCCGCTGATGTTTCGACGAGCGAAAATGCCGGATCCGCGGAAAGCGGAGTCGAGCGGCTCGTGCGCACGGTGGCGCCGGATATGGAGCGCGTGAACGCGCTGATCCTCGACATGGCCGGCTCCAATGTGGAGCTGATCCCCGAGGTCGCGAACCATCTGGTGTCTTCCGGCGGCAAGCGGTTGCGGCCGATGCTGACGCTGGCTAGCGCGCAGATGTTCGGCGCCGAGGGCCAGCCGCACGTCAAGCTCGCCGCCGCGGTCGAATTCATGCACACCGCGACCCTTCTGCATGACGACGTCGTCGACGACAGCGCCGTGCGGCGCGGCAAACCGGCCGCGCGCGTGATCTGGGGCAACCAGGCGAGCGTACTCGTTGGCGACTATCTGCTGGGCCAGGCCTTCAAGATCATGGTCGAGGCCGGATCGTTGGAATGTCTGCGGATTCTGTCGCACGCATCCTCGGTGATCGCCGAAGGCGAGGTTCTGCAGCTTTCCGGCGCCAACAGCCTGAGCAATGGCGAAGGCCACTACATGGCCGTGATCGAGGCCAAGACGGCGGCGCTGTTTTCCGCCGCGACCGAAGTCGGGCCCGTGATCTGCGGCCACGACGGTGCGATCCAGGACGCCATGCGCAGCTACGGGCTCAATCTGGGCCTTGCCTTCCAGCTCGCCGACGATGTGCTGGACTATGGCGGCAACAGCGCGGTGCTGGGCAAGGACACCGGCGACGACTTCCGCGAGGGCAAGGCCACGCTGCCGGTGATCTACGCCTTCGAACGCGGCGACGAGACCGACAAGGCATTCTGGCGGCGCTGCATCGAAAACGGCGACATCCGCGACGGCGACCTGGAGGCAGCCATCGCCAGGCTGGAAACCACCAACGCGCTCGCCGACGCCACCAGCCGCGCCCGGGTATTTGCGGCCAAGGCGGCCGAAGCGCTGGACAAGGTGCCGGCTTCGGAACTGCGCGATACGCTTGCCGAAGTCGCGGACTTCGCGGTGTCGCGGACGTTCTAACGATCTGACGCGGCGCCGCGCAGCCTGGGGGGCTGCCCTACTCCGGCTCCGCCTGATCCAGGCCGGCAAGCAGATCCGCCGTGGCGCGGCCGGCTTCGGTTTCCACCCGGCGATAATGCGCGATCACCTGATGGCCGGCCGGCGTGACGACAGCGCCGCCGCCACGCGCACCGCCGAGCTGGGTGGCCACCAGCGGCCCGGCGAACATGGAATTGAGCTCATCCACCAAAAGCCACGCGCGGCGATAGGACATCCCCATCCCCCGCGCGGCCGCAGCGATCGATCCGGCAGCCTCGATCTCTTCCAGAAGCCGGATCTTGCCGGGGCCCAACGACGGACGATCCGGAAAATCGATCCGGATCCTCAGCACCGGCTTGTCGCTTGCCTGCCCGCTCATGAAGCATGTCCCGGCGAACAAAGACCCGGCCCACGGTCAAACCGACCACCGAGGGTCGTTCGAGGCATCGCCCGACCGCCTTGCGCCGTCCTCGGAAGCAAATTCAGTCCTCGCATGTGACTTCGTCCGCGTCGCGCGCGGCGCCAGGACACCACCGCGCCAGCGCGACGAGATAGGCATCCGGCCGGACCCGTTCGCGCACGTTCGCCAGCAGCTTGAGCGCGGCCGCGCGCGTGGGAAACTCCGCCACGCCGCGGTAAAAGCCGTTGCGTCGATAGAGCGTGGCCTCCAGCGATCCGATCGCGCCTTGCGCGCGCTCCAGCATGCGATCCGCCGCTTCGCGGGTGAGTTCGGCGCCGAACACCACGCCCCAGCGCGGCTCGACGGCTTGTGCGCCGCCGGCACCGTCCGGCTGCATCAACGCGGCGACGGCCGCCTCTTCGTCGCCGTCCACGGCCGCGTTTGCCAGGTCCGCCTGGGCGCCGGCCGTCACGGCGGCGCTCTTCACCGTGGTCTGCACCTCCGCCGCGGCACTCAGCAATTGATCGTTGGTCGACAGAACGGCATCCGCCTGGGCGCGGGCATCGGAATCGGCGCCGGCCGAAAGGTCCTGCACTTGCGCATTGGTGGCCGCAAGCTGGCGCGTCAGGTGCTCGATCGCCGCACTCGCGTCGTGGAGCGCAGCGTTGGTCGACTGCACCGTTTCAAGGATCTGGCGCTCCACCAACGACGGCTCCGACGCCGGAGCTTGGATCTCCGGGGCCGGTGCGGAGAAATAGGAGCGGAACTCATCCGTGCGATAGATCGCGAACCAGGCGGCCGCGAGGATCACGATCGCCGCCGCCAGCTCCACCACTCGGATGACAAAGGTCATGTTCCGCTCCCGGCGCAGGGCCTGCCGCAGCCCTCACCCCTGTCATGATACAGCCAGGTGCCGGGACGGCGATGGCACAGTGCGCACGCGCCATCCCGACAAACACCCTATCAGATGTTGAGCACGCGGCCGTAGGCGTCGAGCACGCTCTCGTGCATCGTCTCCGACAAGGTCGGATGCGGGAACACGGTCGCGATCAGCTCTTCTTCCGTGGTTTCGCAGTTCATCGCGACGACATAGCCCTGGATCAGCTCCGTCACCTCCGCGCCGACCATGTGGGCGCCGAGCAACTCGCCGGTCTTGGCGTCGAAGATGGTCTTCACCAACCCTTCCGGCTCGCCGAGCGCAATCGCCTTGCCGTTACCGATGAAGGGGAAGCGGCCGACCTTGATCTCGCGTCCCGCCTCTTTCGCCTTAGCTTCGGTCAGCCCCACTGAGGCGACCTGGGGCTGGCAGTAAGTGCAGCCGGGGATCTTCAGCTTGTCCATCTCGTGGGTCGGGAAGCCGGCGATCTTCTCAACGCAGACCACGCCCTCGTGCTCCGCCTTGTGAGCCAGCATCGGCGGGCCGGCCACATCGCCGATCGCATAGATACCGTCCACGTTGGTGCGGCCATATCCGTCGATGACGACACAGCCGCGATCGGTCTTCACGCCCAGCTCTTCCAGGCCGAGATTTTCGATGTTGCCGACCACGCCGACCGCCGAGATCAGCTTGTCGGCGGCGATCTTCTCGCTCTTGCCGTCCTTGGTCTCCACCGTCGCCGTCACCCCCTTGGCCGTCTTATCGACCTTGGAGACCTTGGCTTCGGTAAGGATCTTGATGCCCTGCTTTTCCAGCCGCTTGCGCACGTGGCCGGCGATCTCGGCATCTTCCACCGGGAGAATCTGCGGCAGAAGCTCCACGACCGTCACTTCGGCGCCCATGGTGCGGTAGAAAGAGGCGAACTCGATCCCGATCGCGCCGGAGCCGACCACGACCAGCGACTTCGGCATCTCTTTGGGCACCATCGCCTCGAAATAGGTCCAGATCTTTTCGCCATCGGGCTCCATGCCCGGAATCACGCGCGGGCGCGCTCCCGTCGCCACGACGATGTGCTTGGCCTTATAGGTGCCGGCGGCAAGCGTGCCCTTCGGCTTCGGCGGCTGCGGCTCCATCGGGGTCTTCTTGGTGTCGGAGACCACGACCTCGCCGGGCTTGGCGATCTTGGCCTCGCCCCAGATCACGTCGACCTTGTTCTTCTTCATCAAGAAGCCGACGCCCTGGCTGAGCTGGACCGACACGCCGCGCGAGCGCTTCACCACCGCGGCGATATCCGCGCTCACCTTGTCCGCCGAAAGCCCGAACTCCTTGGCGTGGACCATGTGGCCGTAGACCTCGGAACTCCTGAGCAGCGCCTTGGTGGGAATGCAGCCCCAGTTCAGGCAGATGCCGCCCAGATGCTCGCGCTCGACGATCGCGGTCTTCAAGCCGAGCTGGGAAGCCCGGATCGCGGTGACATAGCCGCCGGGGCCGCTTCCGATCACGATGACGTCATACTGGTCGGCCATCCCGCCCTCCTTCGTGGCGCATCTCAGCCAGCGCCCGCAGCGCCAGCCAATCATTGAATTCCGAGCCGAAGCCCGCTTTTCTCGCCTCTCTTTCAGCACCGATCGCCGCCCGTTGTCGAGCCTCAAGGCACGCGAAAAGCAGTCGGATCGATCCGCGCACCATAGCGGCGGCATGCGAACCGGATCGCCGTCTTCCGCGTAAACCTTGCAACGCGCGGACAGGGGTCCGCCGCTTTCCGGCAAGGCACGCGATGACACATCCCTCCACCTGCTACAGCTCGCTTCCCGTGCTGACCGACTTTGGTGCGGTCGCCGATCCGGCCCATTATGTGCCGCTGCCCGACGACTGGTTCGTCGGCCTGACGGATGTTGTGGATTCCTCCACTGCAATCGGAGACGGACGGTACAAGGCGGTGAACATGGCGGGCGCGGCGGCGATCGCCGCCGTCATCAACGCGCTCGACGGCATCCAGGATTTTCCGTTCGTGTTTGCCGGCGACGGTGCCGTCCTCGCGCTTCCGCCGGAATTCCGAGAGCGCGCAGAAGCCGCCCTCGCCGCGACCGCGCGCTGGGTGGAGGAGGATCTCGACCTTTCCTTGCGCGCAACGACGATCGGAATCGGAGAAATCCGTCAGACGGGACGAGATGTCCGTGTCGCCCGATTCTCCGCCTCGGACGCCGCCACCTACGCCCTGTTTGCCGGCGGCGGGATCTCGTGGGCGGAGCAGCAGATGAAGGCGGGAGCATTGCCCCTCTTCAAGGCGGAGACGGGATCACGCCCGGATCTTACCGGGCTTTCATGCCGATGGGCACCGCTGACACCGCAGGCCGATACGATCCTGACCGTCCTGGTGGTGCCTGCGCGCGGCGACGACGATCCCGCTTACCGATCGACCATCGAAACGGTGATCCAGACCCTTGAGGCCTCCAACGCCGGCGGACGCCCGGTGCCGCCTTCCGGCCCCCGATTCGCGTGGCCACCAGAGGGCCTCCACCTTGAGGCCCGCGCCACCCGGGGCCGGCGCGGGCTTTTTGCCCAAAAGCTGCGGATCGGCCTGATTGCGCTGTTGGCGTGGGCGCTCGATCGGACCGGCACGAAGCTCGGCGACTTCGATCCCGTCGCCTACCGCACCTACACCGCCCTCAACGCCGACTTCCGGAAATATCAGGACGGCATCCGCATGACCGTCGATTGCACAGCGGAGATGGCCGAGCGAATCGAGCGAATCCTCGCCGAGGCGCGCGACCAAGGCGCACTCGCCTTCGGGCTGGTGCGTCAGGAGGCGGCCGTGATGACCTGTTTCGTGCCGTCGATCCATTCCGACACCCATTTCCACTTCGTAGACGGTGCCGGCGGCGGGTACGCGGCAGCGGCAGCCGCGTTGAAGGAATGCTGAAGCAGACACAGCAACTGGAGGCCAAGCGCCTCACACTCAGCCTATTCCCGCGAAAGCGGGAATCCATAGGAGCTGGCCACGGACATAGGAATTGCCCCGCGCGTTGAACCGAGAGCCCTTTCCATCCGATCAGATTTGTCTGAAAGATAGTCTCGAAACTGACCGATGCGCACGCAGCAAAAAGCTACCGACCTATGGGCTCCCGCTTTCGCGGGAGTAGTGAGCGCAGGCCGAAGCAAACCTTCCGCTGAAAAAATACTTACACGTTATAAGCTTCGGCTCAGGCGACCCTTCATCCTCGAAACGTCCGGATCGACCTTCTTCAGACCGACCCGGATTTCACAGGAGGAAGGAATCAGACCAGCATCGCCATCGGGTTTTCGATCAGCGGCTTGAAGGCGGCAAGCAACTCGGCGCCGAGCGCGCCGTCGACGGCCCGGTGATCCACCGAGAGCGTCACCGTCATCACGGTCGCGATGGCGAGTGCGCCATCCTTGACCACGGCGCGCTCCTCGCCCTGCCCCACGGCCAGGATCGTCGACTGCGGGGGGTTGATCACCGCGCCGAACTCGCGAATGCCGTACATGCCGAGATTGGAGACGGAGGTGACCCCGCCCTGGTACTCTTCCGGCTTCAGCTTCTTGTCGCGGGCGCGCTTGGCCAGGTCCTTCACCTCGTTGGAGATGACCGAAAGCGGCTTCAGATCCGCCTCGCGCACCACCGGCGTGATCAGCCCGTCGGGGATCGCCACCGCAACGCCGACGTCCACGTGGCTGTGCATCAGGCGCGCGGTGGAGGTGAACGTCGTGTTCGCCATCGGCACCGCGACCAGGGCCTTAGCCAACGCCTTGATGATGAAGTCGTTGACGGAGAGCTTATAGGCCGGCTTGCCGTCCTTGTCCGTCGGCGCGGCGTCGTTGAGCTCCTTGCGGAGCTTCAGCAGCACGTCGAGTTCCGTATCGATGGTGAGGTAGAAGTGCGGGACGGTCTGCTTGGCCTCGACCAGGCGGCGCGCGATCGTCTTGCGCATGCCGTCATGGGGAAGCTCGCTGTAGCTGCCTTCCGCATACATGGCACGGATCTGATCGTCGCTCATGCCGGGCACCGCCGCGGGAGCGCTGGCCTGCGCCGAAGGCGCAGCCTTCTCGGCCGCCGGCTTGGAGGAAGCAGCGGCCGCCGGCACGCCTTCCTTCACCGCGGTTTCGATGTCGCGCTTTACGACGCGACCATGCGGACCGGAGCCTTTGAGCTGGGCGATATCGATACCGCTTTCTTCCGCCAGCCGGCGCGCAAGCGGAGAGGCGAACACACGGCCATCGCCGTTGGCCTCCGGCGCGGGCGGCGGAGCCGACGGCGTCACGCCCTCGCCCGCAGCCGGCGCTTTGGCCGCTTGCGGGGCGACCGGTTCCACCGGCTTTTCGGAGGAAGCCTCTTCGGCCTTCGGCGATTCGGCCTTGGCCGGCGCGGCCTCAGCTTCCGCCCCTTCCAGCGCGCTGGCGTCCTCGCCTTCTTCAAGGAGAAGCGCGATCGGCTGGTTCACGGGGACGTCGGTCGTCCCCTCGGCGACGAGGATCTTGCCAACCGTGCCCTCGTCGACCGCCTCGACTTCCATGGTCGCCTTGTCGGTCTCGATCTCCGCGACCACGTCGCCGGCGGAGACGGTGTCGCCTTCCTTGACGTGCCACTTGGCGAGATTGCCGGCCTCCATCGTCGGAGACAGGGCGGGCATCAGGATCGGTGTCGGCATTGCGCGTCGTCTCCCGGGACCTTCGTCAGGCCGTGTAGGTCACTGCCTTTACCGCCTCGATCACTTCCGCGACGGTCGGCAGGGCAAGCTTTTCAAGGTTGGCGGCATAGGGCATCGGCACATCCTTGCCGGTGATCCTCAGCACCGGCGCATCGAGATGATCGAACGCCATCTCCATCAGCCGGGCAGAGATCTCCGAGCCGATCGAGCAGACCGGCCAGCCCTCTTCCACCGTCACGCAGCGGTTGGTCTTCTTGACCGATTCCACCACGGTCTCAATGTCCATCGGCCGGAGCGTGCGCAGGTTCACCACCTCCGCCTCAATGCCCATGCCGGCAAGTTCCTCGGCGGCCTGCATGGCGTAGGTCATGCCGATGCCGAACGATACGAGGGTAACGTCCTTCCCCTTGCGCTCGATCTTCGCCTTGCCGATCGGCACGACGAAATCGTCCATCTTCGGGATCTCGAAGGTGTGGCCGTAGAGGATCTCGTTTTCCAGAAACACGACCGGATTCGGATCGCGAATCGCGGCCTTGAGCAGGCCCTTGGCGTCCGCCGCCGAATACGGCTGGATCACGCGCAGGCCCGGCACATGGGCGTACCAGGATGCGTAGTCCTGGGAGTGCTGCGCCGCGACGCGGGCGGCAGCACCGTTGGGGCCGCGGAACACGATCGAACAGCCGATCAGACCGCCCGACATATAATGGGTCTTGGCGGCCGAGTTGATGATCTGATCCATCGCCTGCATGGCGAAGTTAAAGGTCATGAACTCCACGATCGGCTTCAGGCCGGCAAAACCGGCGCCGACGCCGAGACCGGCGAAGCCATGCTCTGTGATCGGGGTATCGATCACCCGCTTGGCGCCGAACTCATCGAGCAGGCCCTGGGTAATCTTGTAGGCGCCCTGGTACTCGGCAACCTCCTCACCCATCACGAAGACCTTGTCATCCCCGCGCATTTCCTCCGCCATGGCATCGCGGAGCGCTTCGCGCACGGTGATCGACACCATCTCGGTGCCTTCCGGGATCTCCGGATCGACGGCCTCCCAGGTCTTCTCCGCCGGCGCGGGGCCGACGGCGGGCGCGGCGGGCACCTTGGCGGCGGTCGCCGCATCATCCGCCTTGTCGTCGTCATCCGAACTCGCCGCAGCGGGCGCCTCGGACGCCGGCGGCGCGCTCTTGGGTGCCTGGTCGAGAGCGCTCTCGTCCTCGCCCTCGCCCAAAAGCAGCGCGATCGGGGTGTTGACCTTCACGCCCTCGCTGCCCTCGGCGACCAGGATCTTGCCGAGCGTCCCCTCGTCGACGGCCTCGACCTCCATGGTCGCCTTGTCCGTCTCGATCTCGGCGACGACGTCGCCTGCCGCGACGCTGTCACCCTCTTTTTTCACCCACTTGGCGAGCTTGCCCTCTTCCATGGTGGGCGAGAGCGCCGGCATCAGAATTTCGGTCGGCATTCCTGGCTCCCGTAAACAGGCCGATACCTGATTATCTCTTCGCGAACACGGCCCTATCGGCCGGACGGTGGGGCGAAGCCGGCGCGCGACTGCAGCACGCGGCCCGCTCCCCCGCCATTGCCCGTTTCGTCGTTACCGGACCACGTCGGTCCACAGCTCCGCCGGATCCGGCTCCGGATCGGACTGGGAGAACTCGGCCGCCTCGTTGATGATGTCGCGGACGTCCTTGTCGATCGCCTTGACGTCGTCTTCCGACACCCCGTGTTCCTGGATCAAGCGATTGCGCAGGTGCTCGATCGGATCGTGCTCCGTGCGCATCTTGTTGACCTCGTCGCGCGAGCGGTACTTCGCCGGGTCCGACATGGAGTGGCCGCGATAGCGATAGGTCAGCATTTCCAGGATGTAAGGGCCTTTGCCCTCGCGGGCATGGGCCAGCGCCCGAGCGCTGGCGGCCCGCACGGCATGAACCTCCATGCCGTCGACCTGCTCGCCCGGGATCTCGAACGAGGCGCCGCGGTGGGACAGGTTCGTCGTCGAAGAGGCGCGCTCCACCGAGGTGCCCATGCCGTACTTGTTGTTCTCGATCACGTAGACCACCGGCAGGCTCCAGAGCTTCGCCATGTTGAAGCTCTCGTAGACCTGGCCCTGGTTGGCCGCGCCGTCGCCGAAATAGGTGACGGAGACGGCCCCGTTCTCGCGGTAGCTGTTGGAAAAGGCGAGCCCGGTCCCAAGCGGCACCTGCGCGCCGACGATGCCGTGTCCGCCGAAGAAATTCTTCTCCGTCGAGAACATGTGCATCGAACCGCCCTTGCCCTTGGAATAGCCCGAGCGGCGGCCGGTGAGCTCGGCCATTACGCCCTTGGCGTCCATGCCGCAGGCGATCATGTGGCCGTGATCGCGGTAGCCGGTGATGATCTGGTCGCCCTCTTTAAGCGCCATCTGCATGCCCACCACCACGGCCTCCTGGCCGATATAGAGGTGGCAGAAGCCGCCAATCAGGCCCATTCCGTAAAGCTGGCCGGCCTTCTCTTCGAAGCGCCGGACCAGCAGCATCTCACGGTAGGCGTAGAGATCGTCGTCTTTGGTGAACTCGACCGTCTCGCCCGTGATCGTCTCGGCGGTGCTTATCGTCTTCGCGGCACTGGTCTTCGCGGCGCTGGTTCGGGCGGTACGCGACTTGGCGGTGCTGGTCTGACGCTTGGTCGACGATCGCCGTCTGGGGGTCGTCTTTCTTTCTGCCATCTGGTCTCTCCGGCGTCCTCCAAGGCGGGGTTGGACGGGACATTAGCGAACGGAACCGGCCCGTGAAAGGGCGCAACGCGGCGAAAGCCGATTTTTGCCCGCCGAACGGGCAGTTAGCCGCAGTACCCAGGCGGGCATTCGCGGCTCGGCCACCTCCTGGGATTAGGCTTTTTGATTTCCGAACTTCGGATGGATTCGCGGTATCTGCGCGCAGGCGTTCGAAGGGATTCGCCTCTCCGCGCATTCGGACGCTGGCCCGCATGGGCCGTCCTCGCGTGAGCGAGAAGATTATTCCCCCCCGCAAAGCCGGACGGCGAACCGGTGCCCACTTCGCCTGGCTTTGCTTTGTCTCTCTCGCAAAGCCGGACGGCGAACCGGTGCCCACTTCGCCTGGCTTTGCTCTATTTCTGCGCCAGCGCGCGGCCGGCGTCATCGCCCGGATCCGCTCCGAGACGGGGCGACGTGAAGACGACGATTTCATCGGGATGTGCGAGATTCAGATTGGCGCGGGCGCGCTCGTCCAGCATGTCGGCGTCGATCGCGTCGGAATCGAGCAGCGAGACCCGGGCCTCCAGCGCCTTACGGCGCGCCACGATGCGATCGCGCTCGATGGAGAGGCGCGCAATCTCCTGTTCCAGCCGAACCCGGGCAAAAACGCCATAGTCCCCGTGCAGACCGTGCCACACGAAATAGCCGATCAGTGCGATCATCAGCACCGGCGGCAGCAGACGCGACAGAATCGTGGGACGACGATGGCGGGTGGCCATGACTGGACGCGGAACTCGCTACAAAAAGAAGGCCGGTGCCTTTTTGACACCGGCCTCCTTAACGAGCCGTTTCGCGGCAGGATATGTCCCCGCCTTTTCAGATTCTTGACGGGTTAGCCAAGCTTGAGCGCGGCGCGGCCCGGATAGAATGCCTGCGGGCCGAGCTCCTCCTCGATGCGCAGCAGTTCGTTGTACTTGGCAAGCCGGTCGGAGCGCGCCAGCGAGCCGGTCTTGATCTGACCGCAACCGGTCGCGACGGCCAGGTGCGCGATGGTGGAGTCCTCGGTCTCGCCGGAACGGTGCGACATGACGGCCCGGTAGCCGGCCTTGTGGGCCATGGTGACGGCTTCCAGCGTCTCCGTGAGGGTTCCGATCTGGTTCACCTTGACCAGGATCGCATTGGCGATCCCGCGCTCGATGCCGGTGGCAAGCCGCTCGGTGTTGGTGACGAACAGATCGTCGCCCACGAGCTGGCAGCGATTGCCGACCCGCTCGGTCAGCGCGGCCCAGCCGTCCCAGTCGTCTTCGGCCATGCCGTCCTCGATCGAGACGATCGGATAGGCATCGACCAGCTCGCAGAGATAGTCGGCAAGGGCTGCACCGTCGAGGGTGCGCCCCTCGCCGTCCAGCGCATATTTGCCGTCCTTGAAGAACTCGGTCGCCGCGCAGTCGAGCGCGATCGCCACGTCCTCGCCGGGCTTGTAGCCGGCGCTTTCCACCGACGACATAATGAAGTCGAGCGCGGCCTTCGCCGACGGCAGGTTCGGCGCGAAACCGCCCTCGTCGCCGACATTGGTGGAATGCCCGGCTTTCTTGAGTTGCCCCTTCAAGGTGTGGAACACTTCCGCACCCGTGCGAAGGGCTTCGGAGAAGGTAGGCGCGCCGACCGGCATGATCATGAATTCCTGAAAGTCGATCGGATTGTCGGCGTGGGCGCCGCCGTTCATGATGTTCATCATCGGCACCGGCAGTTCGCGCGCCGACACGCCCCCGACATAGCGATAGAGCGGCAGTTCGGCGGACAGAGCCGCCGCCTTGGCGATGGCAAGCGAGACGCCGAGAATCGCATTGGCGCCGAGCCGGCCTTTGTTGTCGGTGCCGTCGAGCGCGATCATCATCTCGTCGAGATGAACCTGATCCTCCGCGTCGAGCCCTCCGATCGCATCGAAGATCTCACCGTTCACCGAAGCCACGGCGTCCTGAACGCCCTTGCCCATATAGCGGGCACCGCCATCGCGCAGCTCGACGGCTTCGTGCGCACCGGTCGAAGCGCCGGACGGCACCGCCGCACGGCCCATCGAGCCGTCCTCGAGATGGACATCGACCTCGACGGTCGGATTGCCGCGACTGTCGAGAATTTCGCGGCCAATGATGTCGATGATCGCGGTCATGGGAACCTCCAGGGAGCCTCGGGACGGGGCGAAGAATGGGATGGAACCGCGCGGGTCGTTCGCGCGCGTCGGCTCGTCCATAGCCTAACCTTTGAGCGGCTTGAACCCTTTCCGTGCAGTTGGCGGCATCGCGGACGGAAATTCCATGGCCCGACACCTGATGGTTTGCTAATGCGTTCGAACCAAAACACAAAAGGCGAGTTGTTGTCCGACACGCTTTTCAGACGCACGGAACCCAAGAGAGACGCCCCATGGCCCCTGCCCCGATCCGCACCGCCGTTTTTCCCGTCGCCGGCCTCGGAACCCGCTTCCTCCCCGCGACCAAGGCGATGCCGAAAGAAATGCTGACGGTCGTGGATCGGCCCCTCATCCAGTATGTCTACGACGAGGCGAAAGCGGCGGGCGTGGAGAAGTTCATCTTCATCACCGGCCGCGGCAAGGCCGTGATCGAAGACCATTTCGACATCGCCTTCGAGCTGGAAGAGACGCTGAAAGAGCGCAACAAGCTCGACCGGCTGGCCGAAGTGCAGACCGCCCAGCCGCCGGCCGGCGCGGTTTCCTTTACCCGTCAGCAGGCGCCCCTCGGCCTCGGTCACGCGGTCTGGTGTGCCCGCGAGCTGGTGGGCAACGAGCCGTTCGCCCTGCTGTTGCCGGACGTACTGGTTCATTCCGACCCCGGCTGCCTGGCTCAGATGATGGACGTCTACAACGCCCAGGGCGGCAACGTCATCGCCGTGGAAGAAGTGCCGGAAGATCAGACCCACCAGTACGGCGTGGTAGAGATCGAAGCCGACGACGGCGACGTCTACAAGGTCACCGGGATGGTGGAGAAGCCACCGAAAGGAACCGCGCCGTCGAACCTGATCATCACCGGGCGCTACATTCTGCAGCCGGAGATCTTCGACCTTCTGGCGACCACCGAGAAGGGCGCGGGCGGCGAGATCCAGATCACCGACGCCATGCTGACCCTGATGGGGACCCAGCCCTTCCACGGTCTCCGCTTCAAGGGCCACACCTACGACTGCGGCTCGAAAGTCGGCTTCCTGGCGGCCAATGTGGCCTACGCACTGGACCGCGACGATCTCGCGGCCCCGTTCCACAGCGAGCTGAAGCGACTTTTGGGGATCTAGGGTCAGGACTCATAATCCGAACGGATCGGCGCCCGAACCGGATCACGCCGCCTCCGACGCGACAAACAACGCCTGGGGACGGGCCACACCGCGCAACCAATGCTCGCCGATCGAGGTCAGCGGTCCGGGAAAGGCATCGGCAAAGCTTTTTGACATCAGAAGGTGATGCCCGAGCGGCTCGCACAGCGCCTCGATCCGGCTGGCTTCGTTCACGGCGGGGCCGATCACGGTGAAGTCGAGGCGACGGTTGGACCCGACATTGCCGTACATGAGTTCGCCAAGATCGAGCGCGATGTCGACCTTCAGCGGCGGCAGGCCGGCCGCGCTCCGTTCGCGATTGTAGGCGACGTTTGCCGACAGCGCGGACTGAGCGGCCGCCAGCGCCCCGGCAGCCACCGCGCCCGGATCCTGATTTTCCAGGCTGAAGATCGCAAGCACGCCGTCTCCCAGGAATTTCAGGACCTCGCCGCCCTGCGCCTCGACGGCGTCGGTCAAGTCGCCAAGGACCCGGTTCAGCGAGGCCAGCACGTCCTCGCTCGGGGTTTCTTCGGCAAAGCGGGTGAACTCGCGCAGATCCGCAATCATGACAACGGCGTAGAGCTGGGTCGCGTCGCCGCGCAAAATCTGGCCGGACAGGACCCTGCGCCCCGCCTCCACGCCGACATAGGCGTCGAGCAGGTCCTTGGCCACGCGCTTCAAGGCAATTCGGTAGCAGACCAAGGCAAGCCGAGGCAGGATCCGGTTCATCAGCGCCACTTCCCGATCCAGGAAACCGCCGGGCCGATCCGTGAGCCACGAGATCAGCATGCCCGGCAGCGCCGTTTCCTCCCCGTCGGTGCCGAACTCCACCAGACGTCCGATCCACTCCGTTCCGCCGACCTCGCGAAACTCCTCGAACACCGGATAGCCAAGGTCCACGTCGTCGCCATCCAGACGACGGCGCATTTCCGGCATTCTCTCGTTCCGGAGAACGCGCAACGGGCTGTTTTGGAAGTCGGACATCAACTGGCTTTCGCGCTCGTAGTTCTCAAGCCGAAAGCCGTGCCCCCGCCACCACTGCCCGCCGTAGCCGACGATGGTCGGATGTAGGGCGGCAATGGAAATGTGCATACGCAACAGCTTCACGCCGATGCCGCACATGCGCACGCAGAATTCTTCAATCAGCGACGCCAGGTTGTCAGAGCCCCGCAACCCCTGTTCGACGATCCAGTCGCTCAGCTCCTGAAGCGCGCGGTCGTCGGCAGCGGCGGCGTCAGGCTCTATCGTTTGATCTTCTTGCTGCATGGCCTGTCGCCTCTTGGTTGTTCGTCTCGCGAGATATAGGTCTTCAAGCGAAAGAGATCGAATTTGATGTTCGATTTCCGTTCGCTGCGAATCCGAATCCCGAATGTCAAATTCGATCAGCGAGCGTATCTACAAGACAACCGGGCACTTGCCGCCCTTTCGATTTCGGAGATAGCCATGCCGCTCAAGGTCGCGGTCCAGATGGACCATATCGAGACGATCAAGATTGCCGGGGACTCCACCTTCGCCCTCCTTCTGGAGGCCCAGGCGCGCGGCCACGCACTTTTCCACTATACGCCCGATCGCCTGGCCGAAACCGCGACCGACGTGACGGCCACCCTGGAGCCGCTGACCGTGAAGGACGAGGTCGGCGCTCATTTCACGCTCGGCGAACCCGTGCTGACCTCGCTCAAGGACGTGGACGTGGTGCTGATGCGCCAGGATCCGCCCTTCGATCTCGCCTATATTGCAGCGACCCATATGCTGGAGCGGGTGCATCCGGACGCGCTGGTGGTCAACGATCCGGCCGCGGTGCGCAATGCGCCGGAAAAACTCTACGTCATGCGCTTTCCGGAGCTGATGCCGCCGACGCTGATCACCCGCGACCGCGCCGCGATCGACGCGTTTCGCGCCGAGCACGGCGACATCGTCATGAAGCCGCTGTTCGGGGCCGGCGGACAGGCCGTGTTCCGCATCACCCAAGACGACCTGAATTACGGCTCGCTCTACGACTTCTTCGCCGCCACGTTTCGCGAGCCCTGGGTGATCCAGCGCTTCCTGCCGAAGGTGTCCGAAGGCGATAAGCGCATCATCCTAGTCGATGGCGAATTTGCCGGCGCGGTGAACCGGGTGCCGGCGAAGGGCGACATCCGCTCCAACATGGTGCGCGGCGGAGCAGCCGCAGCCACCGACCTGACCGAGCGCGAGCGCGAAATCGTGGCAAGCGTCGGCCCGTATCTGCGCGAGGAAAACATCCTGTTTGCCGGCATCGACGTGATCGACGGCAACCTCACCGAGATCAACGTCACCTCGCCGACCGGGATTCGGGCGGTCGCCCGCCTGGGCGGGCCGGACATCGCGGCGATGATCTGGGACAAGATCGAAGCGGACAAGGCTTAAGGTTCGTCGATGGCGCCTCTTCAAGCGCCCCGCCGTTCAAAACCGTAGAAAACGGACTGGGGTCGCCGCGATCGCGCCGGCGGCTTCACACGGGCGTCATCCACGCTCGGCAAGACAGTCAGCATCCTCTTCGATCTATCTGGCGGAGCTGGCATTTTGCCCCTCGGCCGCCCAACCGCCCACCAACGAACGAAGATTGCCCGCCGGCACCGTGGAGTCCGCCATGACGACGATCGACCCCTATCAGCAAATCGATCCGCTCCGGCAGGCGCTGCGCGACGACGACCGCAAGAAGCTGGCGGAGATCACCCGGAACTTCCGCGCCGGCGATTTTTCCGAAGCGATCGAAGCCCTGTCGCGGACCGAAGCGGCGGAGCTGTTCCAGACCATCAAGCCGACCCTGCGCGGTGAGGTCTTCGGGCGGATTTCCTTTGTCTACCAAAACTATATCTTACGCGCCGCACCGCTGGAGCAGTCGCTTGAGTTGATCAAGCAGGTGCCGGAAGAGGATATCGCGCTGCTTCTGCGCAAGATGCCACGGACTCGCGCGCGCACCATCTACGAAAAGCTGACCGAGCTCGATCCGGACCTCGAACGCGACCTGCTCCACTACGAGCAGGAGCAAATCGGGCGGTGGATGAGCTACGACTTTCTGGTCGCGCGCCCGACGGAGACGGCCCGCGAGATCTACGAACGCATGAAGGCGCGCCCGGCGCGCAGCCATCCGATCGTCAGCATCTACGTCGTCGACGAGACCCAGAGCTTGATCGACCGGCTGGAGCTGGATGAACTGGTTCGGATCGAACCGAGCGAGGCGATCGAGAAATTGCTCGACCGGGAAGTCACCCGGCTGCAGGCGACCGATTCGGTGGAAACCGCGATCCATCGCTTCCAGGTGCGCGACGCGGTGGAAATGCCGGTCGTCGATGAAACCGACCGGCTGATCGGGATCATTCGCGCCGACGACATTCTGCATCTGGCCCAGGACACCTTCTCCGACACCATGCAGAAAATGGGCGGCGTCGCGAATTTCGACACGCCCTACATGATGACGTCCATCCTTGAGCAGGTGCGCAAGCGCGGGGGCTGGCTGGCGATCCTGTTCGTCGGCGAGATGCTGACGGCGACCGCCCTTACCTATTACGAATCGGAACTCGACCAGGCGGTGGTGCTGGCGCTGTTCCTGCCGCTCATCCTCTCCAGCGGCGGCAACAGCGGCTCCCAGTCCTCCACCCTGATCATCCGGGCGCTTGCGGTGAAGGAATGCCGCCTCGGCGACTGGTTCCGCATCTTCCGGCGCGAGCTCGTCACCGGTCTGATCCTGGGCGCCCTCCTATGCCTGGTCGCGACGCTGCGCATCACGCTGTGGGATCTACTCGGCTGGGCCGACTACACCGAACACGGCAAATTCTCGCCGGAATTGGTTACCTTCACGGTTGCCGTCGGCGTGCTCGGCATCGTGACCTGGGGCAACGTCGTCGGCTCCTTGCTGCCGCTCGGCATTCGCGCGCTCCGGCTCGATCCGGCCGTGATCTCCGCCCCGTTGCTGGCGACCTTCGTCGACGTGACCGGTCTGATGATCTATTTCACCGCCGCGCGCTATATTCTGAGTCTCGGCTAGAGCGTGTCATTTGGTTTTTGAATCGGAAATGGGATTCCCTTGAGGGGTTGGATCTGATTCAAGCTGCCTGCTG
>NZ_JABJVY010000045.1:0-22893 GCF_040750475.1 Amorphus sp. 3PC139-8
GTCTACCGGGTTCTGGCCTAATGTTCACGAATCGTTCGTCAACTTGGCCAAATTCCCAGCTTCGCGCCGGTTAGGCCTGCAAACGACGAAACAAGCCCGGTTGTGTCGCTGTCCGAACTGGCGTTGACGCGTCAGACGCACGGAGATCGGTTCGACGCATCTTTCGCCCCCATTTCCGCCCCAAAGGGGGCGCGCCATCTCGGGGCGCGTCTGACAGAGGTTTCCCCCGGCAAGTGTGCATGGCCGTTCCATTGCCACCATGGAAACGATGAAATCTTCGTGATTCTCGACGGCAGCGGCACCTTGCGCCATGGGTCCGAGGAATGGCCGGTCACCGCGGGCGATGTCGTGGTCTGTGCCGCAGGAGGGCCGGAAACGGCGCATCAACTCACGGCGGGGGACACCACGTTGCGCTATATCGCGATCAGCACGATGCGCGAGCCCGATGTCATGGAATACCCCGACAGCGGCAAGGTCACGGTATTCGCGGGCAGCGCGCCGGGCGGGAACAAGGCCGAGCGGCGGCTTGCTGCGACTTGGCGAAAATCGGATTGCGTCGATTACTGGTCCGGAGAATGAAGAATGCCGGCGCCGTCTTGAGTCAGGGTGCGCCGAATGTTGCGCTGCCCCGACCGCGCCGTGAACGGAATGATCCGGCTTTCCGAGTGGCAATCGATCAACATGCGACCTTCGTTCGCAGAGGTTCGGTTTCTTCCAGCAACCATTTCCGCAAATTTCTGATCCGCCGATCGCGGGCGAGGGCCTCGGGATAGACGAGCCAGTAACCTGCACCGGTGTCCATGCGATGATCGAAGACAGGAACAAGATGACCGGCCCGCAGATCGGCCTGTGCGATCTCCCGGCCGGCCAACGTCAGTCCCGCCCCATCTTCTGCCGCCTTCAATCCCAGACCGGCGGAATCCACCGTGGTCGTCGCCGCCGGTGTCACGGGCCCGCCCGGCAGGCTATTGTTCCAGTCCTCCCAATCGCGCTTTCGGTGTTGGGAGAGAAAGAGATTCGAGCGCGCCACGACCGCACGCGGATCGTCGCCTTCGAGCAGGCCGGGAGATGCGAAGAGCATCACCGATTCACGAAAGAGCAGGTCGGCCTTCAGCCCCTTCCATTCACCCTGGCCATGGCGAATACCTGCGTCGGCGTCCCCCGCCGAAAGGTCGACGGCGGCCTGGGTCGTGGAAATGAGGAGTTCGAAGCCTGTGCGTTCAAACGGATAGTCGGCCAGGCGCGGCGACAACCAGTGTGCGGCAAAGGTTGGCAGCATCGAAAGTCGCAAGGGCCCGCTTTTGCGCTCCTCGGTCAGGTCGTCGACAGCGGTGGCGATCTGGTGGAAACCTTCGGTCAATCGCAGTGACAGCCTCTGGCCGATGTCAGTGAGTTCGAGCGACGCCCCGACCCGGCGCATGAGATCCACGCCCAGCGCAGCTTCAAGCGCCTTGACCTGGTGCGACACGGCCGAAGGCGTCACGCCAAGTTCCATGGCGGCATCCTTGACGGACAAAAGGCGTGCCGGCGCCGAAGCCGCTCAGCGAGAGCCGCACCATGCGCGGCAGCGGCGCCGCGGGGCTCGCCACCGTCGGCGCCGCCGGCGTCGAGGTGGCGCGGGAGGCCCTCGCCGAGACGCAGGCCGCGGTGGAGCCGCTGGTGCCCTACCTCGACACCCTTCGCTGGGTGCTCATCGGCGTGACGCTCGTCGGCATCGGCGTCGCCGTCTACGCCCGCTGGGACGACTGGCGGAGGGGAAACCGATGATCACGGGGCTGTTCGGCTGGCTCGCCGGGAGTCGCTGGGCACTGGCGGCTTTGAGGTGGGGCGCCGTCGGACTCACGGTGCTGTTGTTCCTGCTCTCGATCCGGCGCGCGGGCGAGCGCGCCGGGCGGATGGCTCAGCGTCTGGAAACCCTGGAGAAGGCCAATGACGTGCAGCGGCGCATGCTGGAGGCGGCGGCTCGCCGGCCTCGTACTCGCGACGAGCTGGCTCGGCGGCTGCGCGACGGCCGGTTCTGAACCGCCCGTCGTTGCGGTCTGCCCGCCGGTCGTCGAGTACGGTGCCGAGTTCCGGGTGCGGGCGGCCGAGGAACTCGAACTGTTGCCGGAAGGGTCGGCGGTCGTCGAGATGCTGGGTGACTACGCGGTGATGCGGGAGCAGGCGCGGGCGTGCCGGTGAGGTGGCCTTCCTCGCTTGTGCTCTTGCTGACGTCGATGGATATGTGGGTTCATCGGCACCGAGCCCGCGTATATGTCAGGCGCGAATGCCCCTGTGTCAGGGAGCTCTCCACCTGTCCGCATCTGGGTGGTTCTACTCGACCTCCGCGACGACACGGTTGCGCAGCATGCCGAGGCCGTCGATCTCCACCTCCACCATGTCGCCGGGCTTCAGCCAGACAGGTGGCTCGCGAAACGCGCCGACACCGCCCGGGGTGCCGGTGACGATCACGTCGCCGGGGTCCAGCCGCGTGAAGGCTGAGCAGTAGGCGATCAGGGCTGGCACGTCGAATACAAGGTCGTCCAGCGTTGCGTCCTGCATCTTCGCGCCGTTCAGCCGAGTCTCAAGCCGCTGGGGTCCGATTGCGCCCATCTCGTCGGTGGTGGTCATCCAAGGTCCGAAAGCGCCGGTGCCGGGGAAGTTCTTGCCGGGCGTGAACTGGGAGGTGTGCCGCTGCCAGTCGCGCACAGAGGCGTCGTTGTAGATCGCGTAGCCCGCAACGCAGGCCGGCGTCTGGTCGGGGCGCAGACGATGAGCGGGGCTCCCGATCACGACAGCCAGCTCGCCCTCGAAATCGAACTTTTCCGATGCGGATGGACGCACAAGCGGCGCCTCGTGGCCGACCTGACTGTCGGCGAAGCGGACGAAGATCATCGGACGCTCGGGGCGGGGTCGCCCTGTCTCCAGCAGATGCGCCGAGTAGTTGACGCCGACGCAAAGGATCTTGCGCGGCTCGGGCGAGACCGGGAGGAATTGGACGTCAGCGAGAGCGTAGTCGACAGAGGGCTCCACGACGGCGCGCGCAGCGTCTAGTCCGTCGGGACGCGCCAGCAGCGCGCGCAGGTCTGGGGCGCCAGGAAGGCGCGCAGTCAGGTCCAGGAACCCCTCGGGCTGACCGCCGCGCATCGTGACGGCGGCGAGGGCGGCCGACCCGTCGGGGCGCAGGATGCTTGCGAGCTTCATGTGGGGCGGCTCCTCAGTGGAAGAGATGCGGCGATCATGGGCCGACTAGCCAAAGGATGATCGATGGCTCCGCGGCCATTAGCGCGACGAAGGCGAGCAGGCCCAGCACGAAGGGCGTGCAGCCGAGGAAGATCTGGCCCAGCGGCACGTCAGGCGCGACGGTCTTGATGACATAGACGTTCACGCCGATAGGGGGAGTGACGAGCCCGACCTCGGTCACGATCACCGCGTAGATGCCGAACCAGACCGGATCGATGCCGAGCTGTTGCGCCAGCGGGAAAAGGATCGGCACCGTAAGGATTAGCATGCCAAAGGTGTCGAGCACGCAGCCCAGCACCAGATAGAGGATCGTCACTGCGAAGATGAAGCCGACGTAGCCGAGCTCCATTGACTGGATAAGGTCGCGTAGCGTCCCGGTGAACCCGGTCTGGGCGAGGAAACGGGTGACCAGGGTGCCGCCAACGATGATCACGAACAGCATCACCGTGACCAGCGCCGCGTCAGCGAAGGAATTGCGGATCGCCGCGAAGCTGAGGCTGCCGGTGGCCGCGCCGTAGATTAGCACCGCGACGACGCCGAAGATCGCCCCCTCGGTCGGCGTGAAGACACCGTTGTAGAGCCCGCCGAAGATTACCCCGAAGATTGCGAGCACGGGGAAGACATGCGCGAGCGAGGCGATCCGCTCGCGCAGGGGTGCGCGGTCGCTAGCCAGGTGACGACCGCCCTGCTCCGGATCGATGAGGGAGATGACCATGATCAGTATGGAGAATATCGTCGCGATAATCAGGCCGGGCACGATGCCGGCCACGAACAGCTTGCCGATCGAGGTCTCGGTGAGCAGGCCATAGAAGATCAGGATGATGCTGGGAGGGATCAGGATGCCCAGCGTGCCGGCCGAGGACAGCACGCCGGTCGCTAACCGCATGCCGTAGCCGTGGCGCCGCATTTCCGGAATCACGATGGCGCCCATGGTGCGGGCGGTGGCGGTGCTTGATCCGCTTACGGCGCCGAAGCCTGCAGAGGCGAAGACCGAGGCAATTCCCAGTCCGCCGGGCAGCCAACCCAGCCAGTGCGACGCGGCGCGGTAGAGGTTGCGCGCGATGCCGGTGTGGTAGATCAGATTGCCCATCAGCACGTAGAAGGGCAGCGCGATCAGTACGAATTTGCTCCCCTCCGACCAGAAGGCGGAGGTTAGCTGGGTCAGCGCAGTGTCGATATTGCCGACCAGCACAAGTCCAACGAATCCCACGACCATCATCACTAGCCCGATCGGTAGGCCAAGGGCGACAAGTGCGATCAACGCAGCGAAGCCGGCGAGTCCGAGTCCAATCACGGCTCGACTCCGTCGAAGCGGCCGTCCAGCGGCGCCTCTTCGCCGTCGGCCGCGACCAGCCGGCGGGGCGACAGCAGGCGGACTAATGCAATCGCCGCCGTACCGGCCGCGCCCAGCGCCAGCGCGCCTCGCAGCCAAGCCATGGGCACGTAGAGCTCGGGCGTGCTGTCCTGGATCAACAGCATGTACTCGGCGTCAGCCCAGCATTGGCGGATGATCAGCACGCAGATCGCCAGCGCCAGCGCCCATTTCAAACGGATCACCGACTCACGCGCTGCGCGGCCCAGCACGTTCTTGAGGAAGTCCGCCTTGACGTGGGCGTGGCGCACGAAGCTTTCGGGAAGGGCCAGCACGACCGAGAGGAAAAGCAGGACCTCGGCTAGTTCTTGCGCCCAGCGGATCGGCGAGTCGAAGAAGTACCTAAGGGTCACGTCGCACGCGAGGACGACCAGAATCGACGGCAGGCAGACCCAAGCGGATAGGACGAACAGCCCGCGAGACAGGTAGAGGAGAGCTTTCATATTGGTCCGCTTTCCGGCGCTCGCCGCCCGGGGCGGAGGCGCGACAATCAGGAGAGAAAGGCGGCGCGCCGGAGGTGCCGGCACGCCGCAGTCATTTGACCGAGCCTCAGCGAGCGGCCCGGCTGGCGCGTCAGCGCAGGCCTTCGGCTGGGTCCGTGTCCTTCAGCTTCAGGATCTCCGTGTCTGACATGCCCTCATATTTGTCACGCAGCGCTGTCATCGCCTCGATAAGGTCGGCGCCCGAGGGCGAACGGTCGGCATTCTTTTCAAGGAAAGCGTCGTACATCGGGGCGACCATCTTCTCGATCTTCGCGAGATCTTCTGGCGTGGCCTCGGTGACCTCGATACCTTCCTCCTTCATAGTCTCCAGTGCGCTAGCGGTCAGATTCTTGTACATCTTCTGGTAGTTGTACGCAGCGTTTAATGCGGCCTCGTCGAACACCGTCTTCAGGTCTTCGGGCAGGCTATCGTAGAATTTCGGATTGACCGCCTGCGGGATCGCGACCCGCACGACCCCAATGCGATAGTTGTACTTGCCGACCTCGTGCAGACGATAAGCGACCTGGTCGGCCGTCGAGAGGATGATGCCGTCAACCACCCCCTGCTGGAAGGCCGTGTAGGCATCGGAAATGGTCATGGTCACCGGCACCGCGCCCAGCCGTTCGACGATTTCCGTGATGCCGCCGCCGGCGGCGCGGATCTTCAGCCCCTTGAGGTCGTCGACCGACTTCACCGGCTTGGTGGTCAGGATGTCGTATCCTGGGGTGGCAGCGTTGAAGGCGAGCTTCACGCCAAGCCGCTCGTATTCCTTCTTGAAGAATTCGGGGTAGAGCTCGTTGAGCGCGCGCACTGCGGCGATGTCTGACGTGGGCAGAGCCAGCGGCAGCTCAGTGCCCAGAAACAGGTTGAAGCTGTTGGCTTGGTAGACCGGCCAAGCCGAGGTCACGTCAGTGATTCCGGTCCCGGTGGCGCGAAACCCGTCGGCGACGGTGTGCAGCACCTCGCCAGGGTAATAGACGGGCTTCAATCGTCCGTCGCTCTTCTCGGCGAGCTCTTCGCCGAAGACCTTCATAACCTCCTGCCAGCCGGGAGAGGTCTCGGGCTGATTGTAGGAGATCTTGACTTCAATTGGATCGGCGGCAAGCGCCTGCGTGGCGGCGGCCGCGACGCCCATGGCGATCCCGGCGACGAAGGGTTTCCAGTTCTTCATATCAGGTTCCTCCCTGTGATAGCCGCCCGCCGCGCGGACGAAGCGGCTTCCGTCCCCGCGCTTAGCCCCCCAAAGGGACGCCGCGCGGATTTTCGTGAAAGTCTCGGTTTTCCGCCCCCGAGGGCTCAGACCCGCCGGTAGCCCTCTAGCGTTTCGTCCGCCACGTCGGGCAAGTTCACCACCAGGTTGTCCGGCGTGCGCGCGGTCAGCCACACGAGCGGCTCTGTGACGGACATGTTCGCCTCGACATGAGGCATGAAGGGTGGGACGAAGACGAAGTCCCCCTCCGTCATGTCTACGTACTCGGAATAGCCCTCGCCGAAGTAGATACGCCCGTGACCCGAGAGGACGTAGCCCCCGGTTTCTGCCTCAGCATGGTGGTGGGGGGGGGAGCGGTGCCCCGGCTCGTTGCTCACCTTCCCGAACCAGATCTTCGTGGCCGGCGTGTGCTGAGGGCTGACGCCCGATACGCGCACGGCGTCACCGGATTGACCCGTACGCCTGTTTTCGGCGCCAGCTCGCGTGACCACAGGTTTCACGTCGGGTTTCATGTCCGTCATTGCGGAGTCTCCTCCTCGCTCGTTCTCATGTCTGCCGGCAGGTCGCGGGAGCGTGGACGTCGAGCGATCCGTCGCGGAACGGGTAGTCGACGTAGCCCTCGGGCCCGCGGGTGTAGAATGTCCGCCTGTCCCATGGCGCCAACGGCACGTCGTCGCGCAGACGTTCGATCAGGTCGGGATTCGAGATGAAGGGGCGGCCGAAGGCGACGAGATCGGCGCGGCCGGCTCTGACCGCGGTTTCAGCCCGGGCGCGGTCGTAGCCGCCGGCAGCGATCAGGGCGCCGGGGAAGCGGGCGCGGGCCCCAGCAAGGACATCAGGGGCGGCGGTCTTCAGCGCCGCCTCGCGGCTGCCGTCGCCGGAGACCTCGGGCTCGATCACGTGAAGATACGCAACGCCGTTCGCGGCCAGCAGGTCGACCACATCGGCCATCGCGGCGGCGGGATCGCCGTAGCGCAGGCCATTGAAATCGCCGAAGGGCGAGATGCGCGCGCCGATCCGCGAAAGGCCGCCGCAGGTTTGTGCTGCCGCGTCCAGGATCTCGGCCAAGAACGTCAGCCGGCGCGTGCGGGAGCCGCCGTAGGCGTCCTTCCGCCGGTTCGCATCGTCCGATAGGAACTGCTCTATCAGGTAGCCATTGGCGGCGTGCAGCTCGACCATGTCGAACCCCAGCGCCAGCGCGCGGGCAGCGGTCCGAGCGAAATCAGCGACGGTCGCGCGCACTTCCTCCACGCTCAGGGGGCGAGGGACCGGAAGGGGCTGAAGTCCCTCGGGCGTATAGATTCTACCTTCGGCCGCGACGGGTGAGGGGGCGACGGCGTCCAGTCCGGCGGGGTTGTTGAGGGTCGAGAAGACGCGGCCAACATGCCAGAGTTGCGCCACAATGCGGCCGCCGGCCGCGTGCACGCGCTCGACCACCTCCCGCCAGGCAGCCTCCTGCGCCTGCGTCCACAGGCCGGGGGTGAAGGGATAGCCATGGGCCTGCGCGCTCACGCCGATCGCCTCGGTCACGATTAGTCCGGCAGAGGCGCGCTGGGCGTAGTACCGGGCGGCATGGGGGCCGATCACGCCCTCCCGCGAGGCGCGGCTACGCGTCATCGGTGCCATCACGACCCGATTAGGCAGTTCCAGCGCAGGCAGGCGGAAGGAGGAAAGCAACGCAGCCGCTGTCATCGCGCGGACCGCAGGAGCGAAATCTGGCAGCAAGGCATGGCTCAGCGTCTCCTCACCTCTGCTTGGGGCCGTTCCTGTCTGAGGACGGCGATGCTTGATCTGCGTTGGGCTCGCCAGTATAAAAACAAACGAACGTTATTTTGTCAATGCGCGTCTGACGCGCGCAAACGCCAAGCCGAAGAAGGGGAGACCAAGGTGCTGCCTCAGATCGCCAAGGTCACGGAAGAGCAGGAAATCTTTCGCACCGCGCTGGAGGGGACCGTCGACCGCGTGTCGCCCGTCGCCCGGGCGCAAGAGCTCGACAATGCCAAGCGCTTCGATTCGGAGCTTCACGCCGCATTGGGCGAGCTGGGCATCATGGGCCTGGGTGTGCCGGAGGAACTGGGTGGCGCCGGCGGCGGAGCGGTCGAGCAGGTTCTGGCGCTGGAGGTGCTCGGGCGAAAGGCGACCTCGATGGCTGTCTTCATCGTGGTGCACTTCATGATCACCCGCCTGCTGCGCGACTACGGCTCGCAGGCGCAGCAGCGCGAGCACCTGGTGCCGCTGGCGCAGGGGCAAAAGGCGGCCTCGTTCTGCCTTACCGAGGCGGGTGGGGGCACGGACATCCTGGCGGCGATGAAGACCAAGGCGCGGCCGGAGGGCAACGGCTGGGTGCTGGACGGCAACAAGATGTGGATCTCGGGCGCCTCGACCTCCGACATCATGGTCGTCCTGGCACGAACGGGAGAACATCGCAGCCGTGGGCTGAGCATGTTTCTGGTTCCCACAGAGGCCAAGGGGGTGGCGGCGACCGAACTCTCGACCTTCGCAATCAACGGCTACGACACCAACGCGTTGACGCTGGAGGGCGTGCGGGTTCCTGCCGGCGCGATCCTTGGCGTGCAAGACCAAGGCTTCCCTCAGGTTGTCGCCACCCTGAACGGGGAGCGGATGAACGCGGCGGCGGTTGCCATTGGCATTGGCCGCGGCGCCATTGAGGTTACCCGCGACTACGCGCTGGAGCGGGAGGCATTCGGCAAGCCTATCGGCCAGTTTCAGGCGGTTCAGACGCAGCTCTCGACCGCCGGGATCAGCGTGGAATCCGCCTGGATGATGACGCTGGAGGCCGCACGTCGCGATGAAGCGGGAGAGGCGACGGATGTTCTGAGTTCGATGGCCAAGTGGTGGTCGGCCCGCGCGGCGGTGCAGTGCACGGACACGGGCATGGAGATTTTTGCGGGCGCCGGCTTCGACACCTCCCTGCCGATTCAGCGCTACTACCGCGACGCGCGGCTCTACAGCTTCGCGCCGCTGAACCAGAACATGGCGCTCAATATGGTGGCCGAGCGCTGGCTTGGCTTCCCGCGCGGCTTCTGAGGGAGAGGGACATGACCACGACAATCCTAGTGGCCAACCGGGGCGAGATCGCCTGCCGTATCATCCGCTCGATCCAGGCGCTGGGGATGCGGGCCGCGGCGGTGCATTCGGACGCCGACGCCAACGCCCGTCATGTGCGACTGGCCGACGAGGCGCTCCACATCGGGGGCTCCCGCGCGACAGAGAGTTACCTTTCCGCCGATCGGATACTGGAGGCCGCGGCGCGCTGCGGTGCGGTCGCGATCCATCCCGGCTACGGTTTCCTGGCCGAGAACGCCGACTTCGCCGAGGCTTGTGGGCGGGCCGGCGTGATCTTCGTCGGTCCCGATCCCGAGACAATTCGCACCATGGGTGACAAGCACGCCGCGCGCGCGGCGGCGATGGCGGCGGGCGTGCCGGTCCTGCCCGGGTCCGAGAAGCTCGACCCGGAGGACGAGGCTGCGATCCTGGCTGCGGGCGAGGCGGTGGGCTTCCCGGTGCTGGTGAAGGCCGCTGGCGGAGGCGGGGGCATTGGCCTGCGTCCAGTGACCGACTCGGCAAAGCTGGTGCAGGCGGTGCGCTCCACCTCCGGCCAGGCAGCTCGGGCATTCTCGGACCCGGCCGTTTACGTCGAGAAGCTGGTCCGCCGCGCCCGCCATATCGAGGTGCAGGTGTTCGGCCTGGGCGAGGCTGGCGCGGTGCACCTGTTTGACCGCGAATGTTCCGCGCAGCGCCGTTACCAGAAGGTGCTGGAGGAGGCGCGCCCAGCGCACATGGACCCAGCGGCGGCGCAGGGCATGTTGGACAGCGCGCTGAGCCTCGCCCGCGCGGTAGGGTATCGCGGTGCGGGGACGCTGGAATATCTCTACGATGACGAAACGTGCGGGTATTACTTCATGGAAATGAACACTCGCCTTCAGGTCGAGCACCCGGTGACGGAAATGATCACGGGTGGCGATCTTGTGGCCCTGCAGCTCCGCCTTGCGCTGGGCGAGGACCTTTCGGGCGAGCTCGCGCAGGATCGGATCGCGGCGCGGGGCCACGCGATAGAGCTGCGCGTCTGCGCCGAGAATCCGGCGAAATCCTTCGCTCCCTCGCCCGGGCCAGTGGAGCGTCTGGAGCTGCCAGACCTCGACGGCGTACGTTTCGACACGGGAGTAGAGGAGGGCGATGCTGTGACGCCCTTCTATGACAGCCTGATCATGAAGATCATCGCCCATGGAGAGAGCCGCTCGGAAGCCATCGATCGGCTGCGTGCGGCGGTGGCTGGCACACGGATCGAGGGGCTGGAGACGAACCTCGACTTTCTCGGCCGACTTATCGAGAATCCGGATTTCGTAGCCGGGCGGCTGCACACCAAGTTCGTCGAGGAGAACCTCTCCGCGCTGGTCTGAGGCGCGCGTGGGCGGGGGGTCAGCCTTCGCCCGCGTCCTTCGCCTTCGGCCGGTGAAATTGGGGGAACCAGCGAGCCACCACCGGCCCCTCGAACTGCCAGGAATGACAGCCACCAAGGAATGGGGGCGGCGTCTCACGGTCGGAGTCGACAAAGCCGGCATCAAAGAGGCGTTCATCCTTGGCCGCCGAGATCGTCTGAAAGGCGGCCGTGCCCATGCCCTGCATTAGCTCCCGCAGATGGGTGCAGCCGCCGTGAGGACCGAACGCCTCGGCCAAGGTCTTTCGCCAGCCGCGCATCAAGCAGGCGCCCTTCAGCCTCTCTGCGTCCACCTGCGCACCGAGGCAGTAGCCGAAGGGTATTGCGCGCATCTCTTGGCTGAACCCGTGGATGATGTAGTCCTCGTCGATGGTGATCGTCGCGCAGATGTCGTGGACTGGCTCCCCGGGCGAGAGCACGCCGCGTTCGCGGTCGCGATAGGCGAATCCCTTGCAGTCGCGCAGACGCCCCTCAATGTCGAAAAGGCCATCGTCGCGCGCGTAGCAACGATATGTAACGGTGCGTTCGTGGTTCAGGCGGCGGCTGGGTGGGGGCGTCATGAAAGATCCTGCTGGAGGTTAGCGTCCGGTGAATTCGGGGCGGCGCTTTTCGGCGAAGCTGCGCAGCCCGATGGAGTAGTCTTCCGAGGCTGTGGACTCTCGGAAGGCTGTGCGCTCGGCCGCGAGGGCAGTGTCGAGCGGTAGGCCGGCGGTTTCTCGCATTACGCGCGCGCTGAGGCGGAGGGCGGTGGGGGAGTTGGCGGCGACGCGGGCTGCGACGCGGCCGACGGCCTCGCGCAGCTGCGGGCCTGGGACGATTTCGGAGATGAGGCCGACCTCCAGCGCCCGGCGCGCGTCGATGCTGCGGCCTGTCAGAATCATGTCGGCGGCGATGGCGTGAGGGATCATCCGGGACAAGCGCACCACGCCGCCAGCGCCAGCGATTGCGCCCAGTCCTACCTCCGGCAGGCCGAAGACGGCGTGGTCGGCTGCGATGCGCAGGTCGGCGGCGAGAGCGAGTTCGAGCCCACCACCAACCGCGGCACCGTTGATTCCCGCGATCACCGGCTTCGAAAGCGCCCGATGGGTCAGGCCGCAGAAGTCGCCCGGATCTTCGCCCGCCGCGATCCGTTCCGCCAGCCAAGGAAGGAACGAGCCGATGTCGGCACCCGCGCAGAACGCCTGCTCGCCCGCGCCGGTCAGCACGATGACGCGGACCGAGGCATCCGCCTCCAGCCGTGGCCACAACGCGCGCAACGCCTCGTGCGTCTCAATGTCGATGGCGTTGCGTCGCGCCGGGCGGTCTATAATCACCCACGCGACTGCGCCTTCCTGCTCTACCCTGACGCACATGCCGCACCTCCTGCTCCGTCCTGCGCGCGGCGGCTGGTTGAGCGGCGCGCGCCAATAAGTTATACAAACAAACAACCGTTCCTAAAAGCGCCAATGGACGGCGCTCGCTCCCAGGAGGACACCGCCTTGGATTTCCCGAAGTCAATCCGCATTCACGAGGAAGGCCCGCGCGAGGGAATCCAGATCGAGTCGCGCCAATTTTCCGTCACCGAGAAGGCCGCACTGATCGAGGCGCTGGCGGACACAGGACTGAAGCAGATCGACTGCGTTTCCTTCGTTAACCCGAAGCGCGTACCGAACATGGCCGACGCCGACCAGGTCGCCCGCGCGATCCGGAAGAAACCGGGCGTGCGTTACACGGGATTGTGGCTGAACCAGAAAGGACTGGAGCGGGCGCTGGCGCTGCCGCTCGATGTGGTCGGCTCGATTCGAGTCACGGCATCCGAAACCTTCTCGATCCGCAACACCGGGCGCGACATCGCGCAGACCTTCGACGAGCAGCGCTTGTGGATGGAGACGTACCGCAAGCATGACGTCGGACTGGAGTGGGGTTACGTGATGACCGCCTTCGGCTGCAACTACGAGGGCGAGGTACCCGTCGCTCGCGTCCTCGAGATGATCGCTCGGATTGTGGACCTTGCAGCCGAGTTCGAACAGCCTCTGACCGGCGTTTATCTTGCTGACACCGTCGGATTCGCCACACCGCTGGACATCGAGCGGCGCATCGGCGCAGTGCGCGAGCGCTGGCCGGAGCTCAAGATCGGCCTGCATCTCCATGACACCCGCGGCACTGGCATGCCCAATGTCTACGCGGCACTGCGCATGGGAGTGGACCAGTTCGACAGTTCGGTTGCCGGGCTGGGCGGCTGCCCCTTCGCCGAGCACAAGGGCGCGGCGGGGAACGTCTGCACCGAGGACATCGTCTTCATGTGCGAGGAGATGGGCATCGCGACCGGCGTCGACCTAGAGGCGCTGATCGACTGTGCGCGGCGCGCCGAGACGATGTTTGGCCATGTTCTGCCCGGCAAGGTGATGCATGCCGGCAGCCTGGCGCGATTTCGCGAGGCCGCCTGAGCATGGCCTCGGAGGCTGCTTGAAACTTCTGTCGAAAGGGTCCGACCTGAGCCCCTCAGACTTGACCCTTGGGCGGACGAGCCTCACGGTGCGCGGCGCTTTCCAAGCGGAGTGTCAGACCGAGACGGCGGTCTCCGCCCGCAGCAGAGCGAAGGTCATGTCGGTGTAGCGGCGCACCAGTTCGTCGATGCTGTATCGGCCGTCCGGGCGGTACCAGGTGGCGATCCCGGTCAGCAGATTGAGAATTGCCAGCTTTGCCAGCTCAACGTCGTCGCAACGGAACCGGCCGACCTTCGCCCCGTCCTCCAGGATCTCGGCTAGGATCGCCTCGTAGGCGTCGCGCAGTCTACGTACCGCCTCAAAATTCTCTGGCGTCAGGCTGCGCAGCTCCATGTTGCCGATGAAAACCTCAGACTTGCGCCGAGTGTGGAAGATGATGTGGGCGCGCACGAAGGCGCGCAGCCGCTCCTCCGGATCGGTCAGGCCGTCCAGAGCGGCGACCATCTCGTCGACATTGTCGTGGATAATGGAGCTCAGCAGATCGAACAGGAATTCCTGTTTGTTGGCAATGTAGTTGTAGAGGGAGCCGGCTTGGATACCGACCTCCTTAGCCAGCATTCGCAGAGTGACTGCTTCGTAGCCATGCTCCGCAATAAGACGGACGCCTGCCTCGCGCAGCATCCCCTGCGTGACTTCGCCTTTTGAGCCGATGGTGCGCAAGAAGCCGTTCTTTCTATGTTCGCAGACTGTTGCCGTTCTCAGTACTATACGGCGAGGTACCCGCCATCAACCGGCAGCATGACGCCAGTCACGTAGGAGGCGAGATCCGAAGCGAGGAATACGGCCGGTCCCGCCAACTCCCCTGGCTCGCCGGGACGGCGCAGGGGGATATGCTGGAGCAGCGCCTCCCGCGCACGCTGATTGCCCAGCGTCGCTACCGTCATCGGCGTGCGGATCACGCCAGGCGCGATGCCGTTCACCCGGATCTCGCGACGAGCCAGCTCGGCGGCAAGCGCCTTGGTGAACTGCAGAATAGCGCCCTTGGAGGTCGTGTAGGCGGCGGAGTTGGGCGTCGCCACGAAAGACTGGATCGAGCCGATGTTGATGATCGAGCCGCGGTTGCGGGTCAGCGGTTCGAGGAAGGCGTGGACCATGTTGTAAGCCCCGGTGACGTTGACCGAGATCGTGCGGTCGAAGGCCTCCGGCCCACCCTCCTTGTCGAAGGCCCCGCGCAGCAGGATGCCGGCGTTGTTGACCAAGCAGTCGATGTCGCCGACATCCTCGCCGATGCGTGCGGACAATGTCCGGCAAGCCTCACGGTCTGCGATGTCGAGGCGCGCGGCGAAGCCGTCCTGCACGCCCGCGAGGCGAAGTGTCTCGTGGCAGGCATCCTCGTCGAGGTCGACCAGCGCCAGCCGGGCGCCCGCCTCCGCCATCCCGAGCGCTATGCTGCGCCCGTTGCCCTGCCCCGCGCCGGTGATCAGCACCGTCTTTCCCGCCAGCAGGCCCGTGGTCCCGTCCATGGGCGTCTCCTTCAGTCCGTCGTTTCCATCAGACGTGCGCGAAGATCCCGCTTCACGATCTTTCCGCTGTAGTTGATCGGCATATCGGCATACGAGACGATCAGCACGCGCTTGGGGACCTTGTAGCCCGCGAGCTCTTCCTTCGCGAAGGCGATCAGCGAGGTCTCGTCCGCCTCGGCACCGTCGTGCAGGACGATAACCGCCGTCACCTCCTCACCCCAAACATCGCTCGGCAGCCCGATGATCGCGGCTTCGCGAACCTCGTCATGGCGCAGCAGGACCTGCTCAACTTCCTGCGAATAGACATTCAAGCCGCCGGTCTTGACCATGTCCTTCAGCCGGTCGTGGAAGGTCACGAAGCCGTCCTCGTCCATCGCGCCCATGTCACCGGTGCGCAGCCAGCCGTCGTGGAAGACGGCCGCTGTCGCTTCCGGGTTGTTGAAATAGCCCTGCATCACGGAGGGGCCGCGGACGGCGATTTCGCCGACTTCGCCGGTTTCGGCGTCGCTCAGGTCTTCGCGCAGGATCTTCACGTCGAAGTTCAGGAAAGCGCGGCCGATCGAGCCGGGAGCGCGTTCGTAGTCCTTCTCCTTGAGCACCGTGACGATCACACCGGCCTCGGTCAGACCGTACTGATAGAAGATCTGCACGCCCGGGATCAGCGCGTGCATCGCCTCGCGGTCATTGCGCGACAGATTCGCGCCGCCGACGTACCAGCGTTCGAAACACGAAAGGTCCGCGGTTTGCGCCAGCGGGTGCTTATAGATGTCGCGCGCCATCGAAGGGGGCGTGAAGGCGTTGGTGCAGCGTTCCCGCTCGATCGTGCAGATCATGTCCTCGGTGGTGTATTTCGGGAGGATCGTCGCGGTGGCGCCGAGGTAGAGGGCCGGAAGCAACCAGCAGTTCAGCGCGGCGGAGTGGTGCAGGGGTGTCGCCAGCAGCGTGTTGTCATCCTCATGCATCCCGGTGTCGAGCGACTCGTGGATGGTGTTCCAGAAAATGTTTTCGTGGCTCAGCATCGCGCCCTTCGACCGGCCGGTGGTGCCGCCGGTGTAGAGGATCGCCTGGATGCCGGAGGGCGAAACCTCGACCCCGCAGGGGCCGTCGCCTGCGTTCGCCACGAAGGCGTCGAGGCCAGAGGTGTCGGCGACGACGACCTCATTTACCAGGTCTGTGTCGTCAGGGATCTGGGTCAGACCCGCGCTTCGGAACAGCAGGCGGGAGCAGCTGTCCTCCAGCACCAGAGCGAGGTCCGCGGCGGTCAGGCGGTAGTTGAAGGGGACCGCCGTGCAGCCCGCCTTGGCGACGCCGACATAGACCACGACCCAGTCGATGCAGGAGTCCATCAGCATCGCTACCCGGTCGCCAGGCGCTACGCCTCGGGCGAGCAGGCCCCGGGCGATGCGGTCGCTCGCGCGGTCGAGCTCGGCGTAGCTCATGCGCCGCTCACCTTGAATCAGCGCGGTCTTTTCCGGAAACCGCGCGGCGTTGTGCGCTACATGGCTGCCCGGCGTCATGCCCATCTTGCTCATCGTGTCCTCCCCTCGTCGTCCGACGGTGCGGCGCCCGTTAGTTGTAGGACAGGATCGGCGTGCCCTCGTCGACCATGTCGCCTTCCTTGAGCAGCAGAGACTCTACCGTTCCGGCGTCGTCGGCCTCGATGTTGATTTCCATCTTCATTGACTCGAGCACCACCACCACGTCGCCGAAATCGAAAGTATCGCCTGGCTTTACCTCAATACGGAATACAGTGCCGGCCATCGCAGAATTGATCGTCTTGGACATTTCGAAGTCTCCTAGACTCAGACGGGATGCACGGCCGAGCGGCGCGCGATGGTCTTCGCCGGCCGACGACCGTAGATGCGGAAGCGCGCGATGAGGTCGTCGCGCAGGGCCTCCGGTGGAACGACGTCCTCGGCCGCAAAGGGGTCGGCGGCGGCTTTGTAGACGTCTATGTCCGCCGCGTATTCGTCGCGCTTGGCGGCAACGAAGGCCTCGCGCTCCTCCTCTGGCAGCTCCATGATCCGGTTGAAGTGGATCGCGTTCACTGCAGCCTCAGGACCAACTAGCGCTGGCATGGCAGTGGGAAGTGCCAGCATCGCGTCTGGATGAGTGGGGGCGCCGGACATGGCGAGGTAGCCGCCACCGTAAGCCTTGCGCACCAATACGCAGATCCGCGGCACCGTGGCTTCGCAGACCGCTGACAGCAGCTTCGCGCCGTGGCGGATGATTCCGCCCTTCTCGACCGAGCTACCGATCATGTAGCCGGAGATGTCTTGTAGGAACAGGAGCGGCACGTTGAAAGCGTTGCACATCCAGATGAAGCGCGCAGCCTTGTCGGAGGTGTCGGAAAACAGCACTCCGCCCTTGTGGTTGGAGTTGTTGGCGACGATTCCCACGACCGCGCCGCCGAGCCGTGCGAGGCCAACCGTGATCTCCTTCGCCCAGTTCGCCTTCACCTCATAGAAGCTGCCCTCGTCGATAAGCGCGTTGATGAGTTCGTGAACATCGTAGGGGATATTCTGGCCCGCGGGCACGATCTCGCCTATCGGCTTCGGTCCAGCTGAAGGAGGGCAGGGGGTGGCGACGGGGGGTTTCTCCTCCCAGTTTGAGGGCAGGTAGGAAAGATAGTCGCGCGCCTTTGCCACCCCGTCGGCGTCGTCCTTGGCCAGCACGTCGCCAAGGCCCGAGACGAAGCAGTGGAGCCGCGCGCCGCCCATCTGCTCGTCCGTCACATCTTCGAAAATCGTCATCTTCGCCATGCGGGGGGAGCCGAGGAAGGCGGAGGCTTGCTTGTCGACCATGATGACGAGGTCGCACAGCCCCGGCACATAGGCTGCGCCGGCGGGCGAGGGGCCGAATAGGACGCAGACCTGTGGGATCACGCCCGAGGCTTGGACCTGATTGTACCAGATGTTCCCCCAGCCGTTGCGGCCGAGGAAGAGGGTCTTCTGTTCGTCGATCCGCGCGCCGGCGGAGTCGACCAGGTAGACTAACGGCATCCCCGTCTCGAGCGCGAGGTCCTGCATTCGGTTGAGCTTCAGCAGCGCTTGGCGTCCCCAAGTGCCTGCCTTCACCGTCGGGTCGTTGGCGATCACCGCGACGTCGCGCCCCTGCACCTTGCCCACGCACGTGACGATGCCATCCGCGGGTAGGCCGGCCTCGGCCCCCGCCAGCAGCCCGTCCTCGAAATCCCAACCGTCGTCGAGCAGCGCCTCGATCCGCGCGCGGACTAGCATCTTCCCTGCGGCGACGTGTCGGTCGCGCGACTTGCCCTGTCCGCCGGCGAGCGCCTCCTTCCTGCGGTTGTGGAGATCCTGCGCGCGTTCCTCGTGATCCATGCTTCGGAACCCTTTTTGCTGGAGATGGCGGCGGCACCGCGCAAACAAACAGTTGACCGTTTTTATCCTGACTGGTCGCCGGCGTCAATCGCATCTGTGCCCGGTTGCCACGGTCAGATTGTTAGTATAAAAACAAGCGTTCGTTTTAAAGAGGAGACCGCCATGCCCGACGACTTCCGCCACGAGACGATCAGGGCGAGCGTGGACGATCAAGGAGTCGCGCGCCTGACGCTGGCGCGCCCCGAAGTTCGCAACGCCATGAACGGTAAGATGTACGACGAGGCCCGCGCGGTGCTCAGAGACTGGGCCGCGGACCCCTCCGTGCGCGCTCTGCTCCTGTCGGGCGAGGGTGAGGTTTTCTGCGCTGGCGGCGACTTCAAGTACCAGCAGAGCCAAGCTGGTCGGCCCCGCGCCGAACGGATCGCCGAAGCGAGCAAACTGGCTCTGTGGCTGCGCGAACTCGATACTTTTCCGCGCATCGTGATCGGGCGCATTAACGGTTCCGCCTACGCTGGAGGGTTGGGCCTGGTCAGCGTTTGCGACGTCGCCATCGGTCAACTGGACGGTGCCTTTGCGATCACTGAGGCGCGCATCGGCATGTTGCCGGGTATGATCTCGCCCTTCGTGGTCAAGCGTATCGGAGAGGCGAATGCTCGCCGTTTGTTCCTAAACGCCACCCCCTTTGACGGGGCGGAAGCCGTGCGCTACGGACTTCTCTCCGCCGCGGTGTCGGCCGACGAACTGGACGCCCGCGTCGACCGCGAGGTCGACCTCGCCCTGCGATGTGCGCCGGAGGCCGCGGCCGCGGCCAAGACGTTGATCCGCTACGTCGACGGCCATGGCCCGGACGACAACTTCATCTACACCGTCGACCGGGTTGCCGACATGTGGGACTGGGACGACGCGGTAGAGGGCATGGCGAGCTTCTTTGAGAAACGTCTGCCGCGCTGGGACTGGCGGACAAGGTCCTAAGCCGAGGTATCTGAGGAAGGAGCCGGGAGGGCACTGCAAATTTGCCGAGCTGACGCAGGTGAAGGCTGAGTGTCAGCGTTTCAAGATGTGATGGTTTCCTGTTGAGCGCAGGCCATGCCGGTGGACCAGACCGAGAGCTACTTGGGCGTGCTGCCCACGGCCTCGCCGGTGGCGGTGGAGGCCGCGGGCGCATGGGCGGCGGAACAGGGGGAGGACGACAGCGAGGCGGACCCTTCGGAATGATCCCGGTTGAGATGCCGCGCGGAAGGCCCGCGAAGGTGAAACTCGCTTGCAGGGGCTGCGCCGCGCGAGTTCGCGAGAGCCTGTCCCGGACCGAGCCGGCATAGGAGATGAGGAGTGAAATCGGCGATAAGGGCCAGAGAGTTTTGAGTTCGGGTCCCTCTCCCTCCACGGGTTACCCGGTGGGCGACGAGGCATGCGATGTGGCGGACGCGAAGGACGTCGCGGGTGCGGGCGCCGGATCGAACATCCTCGAAGCCGACCTTAGTGCTGTCCCCGAAAAAGGCAGTGGTGGCGAGGATCGAAGCATGCGGTTTTGGCAGGGTCGATGTGACGGCGGGTATCAGTCCGTCGACGAGCCTGATCAGACCGGCGTGGGCGCACGCACGCAGGAGAACCATACGAGCGGGAGGTACACCGAATGCAGCGGTGAGTTCCTGTTGCAGGGTTCGGGCTGTCTCGGCACCGGTCGCGGACAGAATCTCGCGGGCGAGGAGCAGCTGAATAAGGCCGGCCGTCGGCGGCAATTCGTCATGCTTCGATGGCAAGAGGTTGTGGCGGGAGAAGCGATCACGGAGCTCGGGAAGGTCGGCGCGATCGTCCGCGGCCTTGGGTGCGCGCGATGGCTGGTCGGCGGCACTGGTCTCGTGATCGACAGCCTTGTGGTTCGCCGGGATCGCAATTGGGAATGCAAAGGGGAGCTTCTGGCGTCGTGCCGCTTTGGAGGAGGTGGCCTGGGTCCCGCGGGTTTGGTCCGGGTCCTCCGGCGGCAGTGGTTGCTTCGGATTGCTGCAGGGGCGGGTATGGATCGCGATGGCCTTTATGCGCTTCGATTTTTCGCGAAGGCTTTCCACAAGCAAAGCCGAGTAGTGAGTGGAGATCCAGTTGCGGAGAAAGGACGTGGCGATGGAAAAATGGAATGTTCCGTTCTCGTCGATCTCTTCGGGCTGGAGCGTGGGAAACCAGGCCTCCCATGCTGGATGTCCAACTCCGGCTTTGACGGAGTCGACGGCTTTCGCCCATAGCGTGTCTACCTGATGAGTGGACATAGTGGGACCTCTCGTTTGTGGCGTCCGACAACACGCGACAAACGTCCCGAATCATATGCGAAAAAGCAAGTGTTGATATTTCGTTAAGGTTGCAGTTTGATGGGAGGCGCCGCTGATTGGAAAGCGTGCTCATGACCTCCCCCCTCACCTGGGCGCTCACAGAGCGCTCATTTTTTTGAGCCGGGGAACCGCGCTGGGAGGGAAATGGGGGCCGGTCGCTCTCAATTGTGGGCGTAGGGGGCGCCACTCACAGAGAGCGACCGGCTGGGGGAGGGCCTTGCCTGGGAGGAAGGCTGTGGCGAGTAGAACAGATGAATGTGAAAAACACAATATAAAAGCGAAGACCTGCTAACTGATAGTTGCCTCAGCGGAGGGGCTGGGACGCGGCCTTTCGCACGCTGCGCTTGCGCCGAGGATGGCGGGGACGACAGAGTCTGCGGCGAAGGTGCCGACGAGCACCATGTGGCCGTCGGCCTCTAGTGCAGGATCGTTCAGGACGCCCGGTATCGAAAAGGGAATGGCCTCGCCAGGCGTCATGCCCGCGGGCAGGGCGGGTCGCGCGGCGTGAAGGATGAGTGCGCCGGTCAGTTCGTCGCCGATGTGCTCCGACTCCTCAGCGAGCGTGCCGTGGAATTCCGTAAGCCCGGCCTGCTCAAGCTCGAGCGAGTGGCCACTCTCGGACCGCGCGCCGGTGACAACCGTCAGACGGTAGGATTTCTGATCGCGCAAAGCCCTCTGCGCGGCCCTCGCGGCCGCCCCGGCGCCGATGTGGACGGTAAACAGGTCATCTCGGGTCGTGTGAAAGGTCATGGTCGCCCGACGTGCTTCTTCGTCGATCGTCAAGCTGTCAGGGTAGAAGACGCCAAAGTAAGTCGCTGTCACGGGTCGCTCCCACGGTCAGAACGGGCTGGCGAGAAATCCTATGCGAAAAAATAAAAAAGAGGAACCGGCGGCGAAGACGATCAGGCTGGGGAGCGGACGGGCGTTGAGTGGTTCGGCCTTAGCGTTGGGCGTCGGCCTTTAGCGCGACACCAAGGGAGCGGATCAGAGACCGCTTGTCTTCGTAGGTGCCGAGCATGCTGGCCCGCAATCGCGGAAGCGGCACTGGGGTCGCCGGGGCTATGACAGCGGTGAGTGTGCCGCCCTCTTTCACCCATTGCTCGAAGGCGGTTCCGAAATCGGTGCCCTCCTCGATCGACAGTCCGTAGGGGAGCAGGTTCGCGGCCGTGACGCGATCGATGGTGTCGAGGGTCTGTTCGAACCGGCGTCCGGCGTTGCTGCGGTATTGCGCAATTGCGCCGCGGTCGACTGCCGCGGCAGCGAACGACGTGAGCGCAAGCGGGGACTTCGTCGCGTCATTGGGGGACAGGACAAAGTCGATCAGTCTTCCGACGGTGGCGCCGCCTGTGATCTCGGTGTCCAGAGAGAGGGTGGCAATCTCACCGCTGTCATCGGATATGGTGCAGCGCGCCGCGATTGAGGAACGATCGACGGCGGGGTGCTGGAGTTGGAGATCGGTGTCGATCGTTGCCTTTGGCAAGGTCATTCGGCTTGCCAGGGAGAAGCCTCCGATGCGGTCGAGGACCGCGCCGTCGATAGCTGCCTGGGAAACACGGATCAGCGTTGCTTCCGGAGCGGAGTGGACAGAAGCGGCCAGCTGTTCGATCGACAGGAAGGGGGCGGGGCGAGCGCCGAACTGGTGACGTAGTCGGAGGGACCATGCGATGCCGGTCCGGTTCGGCGCGGAGGCAAGGAGATTGGTCGCGCGCAGCTCTCGCAGTCGAACGGGCCGCTCCGGAAGGTCACCTGATGATTGTGGGCGGTCCTGGTCGGAAAGGTGATCCTGAATGCGCTTTTGTAGAAGGGAGACGTAGCTCCCGAGAGAGGCGAGATCTGCGCCGCCGATCGCGAGGCGCTCGATGTTCAGTTGGAGGCCGCCAAGCGGGCCACGTCTGAGGAAGTTAAGCTGGAGATGCTCCGCTTCAGCGCTCCACCCGGTGTCAGGGGTGCGCGCCTGGGCGAAGAAGCTCATGCGCCCGAGCTCCACGTCGCCGAAGCGTTGGCTGAGGTACCGGACTTCGACATCGCTCCACGAGTTCGGACCGGTTCGTGTCCCGGCCACATGAACCTCTGGCGGGAGCCAAGGGGTGGAGATTGGCTCAGCGGAGACCGGCGCTGGAGCAGCGATCAAGACGAGGAGCGCAATCCACGGCAGTCTGGCTATTGAATCCATCGGGCCATCTCCGCGGCTCCAGTATCTGTTCTGCGAAAAGTAAGGAATATCGGCTGGAGAGCAACCGCCGGCGTTCCTCCTGCTGGGCTGCCGCCGGCAAAGCCGGTCGGCAATGGGCTTCGGCGCCGGGGCGGCAAAAGGAATACGGAAGCGGGATTGCCTGGGCCCGGGCGTGGCCGCCCGGCGGCGGGCGCCCGGGCCTCTCCTTGATGCGGGGTCGCTTCGAGTGTGGGTGCTGATCGCGGCCGGCGTATCTGCTGCGAAGGTCCTGGCCAACCGCCGGGGGCGTGCGGCGCGGCAATCAAGGTGAGAGGGCAGCGTCAATCAGGATGAGAACGCCGCTGGGCGGGAACGCAGGGAGGGC
>NZ_JABJVY010000046.1:0-22143 GCF_040750475.1 Amorphus sp. 3PC139-8
AGGGCCAAACTCATCCTCGGTCGCGTCACGACAGACACGACCCGCGGAGTGACGGCCGCCTGACCGCGTCGGGAGGCCTCGCCACGCCTTCCGACGCTCAAGCAAACCACAAATCAAACACACAAGCGGAGAAGGTTGGGTCCCGCGAGCGCAGCAATTAACGCCACTCATTCCGGCGGAAGCCGGACCCCAGGGCGATGACCTCAGGCGACCGTCGTGCCGCTCCTGGATGCCGGCCTTCACCGGCATGAGCGGGGAGCAAAAAAGCCCGCCTCCTTTTCGGAAGCGGGCCTTCATTTCTTTCAACGCAAAGCCGGACGGAAAACCGGTTCCCACTTTTCCTGGCGCGAAGCCAGCGGGCGACTGCCCGCCGGCCGGTCAGGCCGCCCGGCCGGAGCCGGTGAGCGGAGCGAACTCGGCGTGAGGCGAGTAAAACCTACTCCGCCGCTTCCTTCATCGCGCCGGGCTGGTAGTTCAGGATCGGCGCAAGCCAGCGCTCCGCCTCCTCCACGCTCCAGCCCTTGCGGGCGGCGTAATCCTCGATCTGGTCGCGCTCGATCTTGCCGACGCCGAAATAGAAGCTCTCCGGCCGGGCGAAGTAGAGCCCGGAGACCGAGGACGCCGGCCACATGGCGTAGGACTCCGTCAGCTTCACGCCGGTCGCGGCCTCCGCATCGAGCAGCTTAAACAAGGTCGCCTTCTCGGTGTGGTCGGGCTGGGCCGGATAGCCGGGCGCAGGGCGGATGCCCTGATACTTCTCGCCGATCAGGTCGGCGGGCGAGAGATCCTCGTCGGGGGCATAGCCCCAGAGCTCGCGCCGCACGTGCTCGTGCATGTGCTCGGCGAAGGCCTCCGCCAGCCGATCGGCCAGCGACTGCGACAGGATCTTGTTGTAGTCGTCGTGCGCCTTGTCGAAGTGCGCGGCGACCTCCTCCTCGCCGAGACCGGCGGTCACGCAGAAGCCGCCGATATAGTCCGGCACACCGGTCTCCAAGGGGGCGATGAAGTCCGACAGCGCTGCGTTCGGCCGGTCGCGGTCGCGGGCGATCTGCTGGCGCAGGGTGTGCAGCGTGGCGATCTTCTTGGTCCGCGCCTCGTCTTCGAAAACGCAGATGTCGTCGCCGTCGGCACCCGCCGGCCAGAAGCCCACCACCGCGTTGGCCCGAAGCCACTTCTCCGCAACCATCTTGTCCAGCATCGCCCGGGCATCTTCGATCAGCGCCCGCGCCGCTGGACCGGCCTTCGGATCGTCCAGGATCTGCGGATAGGTACCCTTGATCTCCCAGGCCGCCAGGAACGGCGTCCAGTCGATATAGTCGACCAGCTTCTCCAGCGGATAGTTCTCAAACGCCTTGGTGCCGAGGAAGGACGGCCGCGCCGGCTGGCCGGACTGCCAGTCGCCCGTCACGCGCTTGGCGCGCGCATCGGAAAGCGCCAGCCGCTTCTTCGACGACTGGCCGCGCGAATAGGAGTCCGCCGCCTTCTCGTAGTCGGAGCGGACCTCGTTGAAATAGTCGTTGCGGTTGGCCGACATCAGCTTGGAGCAGACGCCGACGGCGCGCGAGGCGTCGGTGACGTAGATCGCCTGGCCGCGGTGGTAGTTCGGATGGATCTTGACCGCGGTGTGCACCTTGGAGGTGGTGGCACCGCCGATCAGAAGCGGCACGTCGAAGCCTTCGCGCTCCAGCTCGCTGGCGACGTTACACATCTCGTCCAAGGACGGCGTGATCAGGCCGGAGAGCCCGATGATGTCGACCTTCTCGGCCTTGGCCGTTTCCAGGATCTTCTGGGACGGCACCATCACGCCGAGGTCGATGACCTCGAAGTTGTTACACTGCAGCACCACGCCGACGATGTTCTTGCCGATGTCGTGGACGTCGCCCTTGACGGTGGCCATCAGGATCTTGCCGGCATTCGAGTTTTCGTCGATGCCGAGCTCTTCCTTTTCCTTTTCCATGTACGGCATGAGGTAGGCGACCGCCTTCTTCATAACGCGGGCGGACTTCACCACCTGGGGCAGGAACATCTTGCCGGCGCCGAACAGGTCGCCGACCACGTTCATGCCGGTCATCAGCGGGCCTTCGATGACGTGCAGCGGCCGCTCAGCGCGGGCGCGCGCCTCCTCGACATCCTCGTCGATATAGTCGGTGATGCCGTGGACCAGGGCGTGCTCCAGCCGCTTCTCGACCGCCTCCTCGCGCCAGGCGAGGTTCTCCACCCGCTTCTTGCCGCCGTCGCCCTTGTAGCGTTCAGCGGCCTCCAGCAGACGGTCCGTGCCGTCCTCGCGCCGGTTGAGGACAACGTCCTCGCACAGCTCGCGCAGCTCCGGATCGAGATCGTCGTAAACCGCGAGCTGACCGGCATTCACGATGCCCATGTCCATGCCCTTGCTGATGGCATGGTACAGGAACACGGAGTGCATCGCCTCGCGCACGGGCTCGTTGCCGCGGAACGAGAAGGACAGGTTCGACACGCCGCCGGAGATGTGCGCATGCGGCAGGTTCTCGCGGATCCAGCCGGTCGCCTCGATGAAGTCGTTGCCGTAGTTGTTGTGCTCCTCGATGCCGGTCGCCACCGCGAAAATGTTCGGGTCGAAGACGATGTCTTCCGGCGCGATGCCGACCTTTTCGGTCAGGATCTTGTAGGAGCGGGCGCAGATCTCCGTCTTGCGCTCGTAGGTATCGGCCTGGCCGGTCTCGTCGAACGCCATCACCACGACGGCCGCGCCATAGCGGCGGACCTTTTCCGCCTGGGCGACGAACGCCTCCTCGCCTTCCTTCAGCGAGATCGAGTTCACGATCGCCTTGCCCTGCACGCACTTCAGGCCGGCCTCGATGACGGTCCACTTCGACGAGTCGACCATGATCGGCACCCGCGCGATGTCGGGTTCGGCGGCAACCAGGTTCAGGAAGGTGACCATCGCCTGTTCGGAATCGAGCAGGCCCTCGTCCATGTTGACGTCGATGACCTGGGCGCCGTTCTCCACCTGATCGCGAGCGACCTCGAGCGCGGTCGGGTAGTCGCCCTCCTTGATCAGCTTGCGGAAGCGGGCCGAACCGGTGACGTTGGTGCGCTCGCCCACGTTCACGAACGGAATGTCCTCGGTGAGCGTGAACGGCTCCAGGCCGGAAAGCCGCATCAACGGCGTGATCGTCGGGATGGTCCGCGGCTTGTGGATCGCCGCGACCTCGGCCAACGCTGCGATGTGGCCCGGCGTAGTGCCGCAGCAACCGCCGATCACGTTGACCAGCCCGGAGCGGGCGAAGTCGTCGAGCTGCTTCGCCATCGCCTCGGGGCTCTCGTCATACTCCCCGAGCTCGTTCGGCAGGCCGGCATTGGGATAGGCGCAGACCAGCGTATCGGCGACGGAGGAGAGCTCGGAGATGTGCGCGCGCATCTCCTTGGCGCCGAGCGCGCAGTTGAGGCCGATGGTCAGCGGCGCCGCATGGCGCAACGAATTCCAGAACGCCGTCGGCGTCTGGCCCGACAGCGTGCGACCGGACAGATCGGTGATGGTGCCGGAAATCATCACCGGAACCCGATATCCGATCTCCTCGAAGATCTCTTCCAGCGCGTAAATCGCCGCCTTGGCGTTCAGCGTGTCGAAGATCGTCTCCAACAGCACGATGTCGGCGCCGCCCTCGATCAGGGCGCGCGCGGCATCGCCATAGGCCTTGGCCAGGTCGTCGAAGGTGACGGCGCGGTAGCCGGGATCGTTCACGTCCGGCGAGATGGACGCGGTCCGGTTGGTCGGGCCGATCGCGCCCGCCACGAAACGCGGCCGGCCGGTCTCGGCGGCCACCTCGTCGGCGGCCTCGCGCGCGAGCCGGGCGCCCTCGCGGTTCATCTCGACCGCGATCTCCTCCATGCCGTAGTCGGCCTGGGCGATCGTGGTGGAGGAAAAGGTGTTGGTGGCGACGATGTCCGCACCGGCCTCAAGATAGGCCTTATGGATCTTCTTGATCGCCTCGCCTTGGGTCAGGATCAGAAGATCGTTGTTGCCTTTCAGGTCGTGGCCCCAATCGGCGAAGCGCTCGCCCCGGAAGGCGGCCTCGTCGAGCTTGAGGTCCTGGATCATCGTCCCCATCGCCCCGTCGAGCACGAGGATGCGATCCGCCGCGGCAGCTCGGAAACGGTCGAATGTGTCGGACCGGCGAAGCGCCATTGTGAAGGTATCCTTTGGTTCGTAGCGGGTTGTCCGCCGCGCCGGAGGCAGCGGCGGGACGCAGTATCGGCAAATGTGTCGGAAAAGCGGGGAAGCGACCGCCGCTCAGGCGGCCTGAGACACGTCGTTCTCGCCGCGCATGCCCAAGAGATGGCAGAGCGCGTAGACCAGCTCCCACCGGTTCATGGTGTAGAAGTGGAAGTCGGAGATGCCGCGGCTTTCAAGGTCCAGCACCTGCTCGGCCGCAACGGCAGCGGCGACCAGCCGCCGGGTGTCGGCATCGTCTTCCAGGCCTTCGAACCGGCGCGCGAGCTCGCGCGGCACCGAGGCGCCGCAGGAACCGGCGAAGCGCGTCACCTGCTGGAAATTGTGGATCGGCAGGATGCCCGGCACGATCGGCAGCGTGATGCCGGCCTTGGCGACCCGTTCCAGATAGGCTTCGAACAGATCGTTGTCGAAGAAGAACTGGGTGACGGCCCGGGTCGCGCCCGCATCGGCCTTGCGCTTCAGATTGTCGATGTCCTCGTCCCAGTCCGCGCTGTCGGGATGACGCTCGGGATAGGCCGAGACCGAGACCTCGAAGTCCGCGATCCGGCGGATACCGGCGGTGAGATCCGCACCGTTGGCATAGCCGCCCGGATGCGGCGCATAGGCCGTGCCGGCGCCGGCCGGCGGATCGCCGCGCAGCGCCACGATGTGGCGGATGCCTGCATCCCAATAGTCGCGGATCACCTCGTCCACTTCCGCGCGCGTGGCCCCGACGCAGGTCAGGTGCGCCGCCGGGCGAAGCGAGGTCTCATCGACGATGCGTTTCACCGTGCGGTGGGTGCGCTCGCGGGTCGAACCGCCGGCACCATAGGTCACCGAGACGAAATGGGGCGCCAAGGGCTCCAGCCGCTGGACCGTGGTCCACAGGGTGTCCTCCATCGCCTGATTCTTCGGCGGGAAGAACTCGAAGGAGGCCGCGATACGAGGCTGGTCGGCCGCGGGGTGGCTGAGAATGGACGTCTCGGTCATCCGATGGTCTCCAGTCTTTCTGTGGCTGTGCCGTCGGCGACGAGCGTGCGCCGGTCGCGGCCGAGCCAGAGGGTGACAGTCAAATCGGCGGGCGATGCCCGCTCGGGCGTAAGGTCCTCGACCACGACCGTGTCCAGGCCCGCCTGGGCGAGCCAGCCGGACACTTGATCGTGCGAGAAGCCGAGCCGGCGATGGGCATGCTCGGCGCGCAGGAACTCCAGGTCGTGAGGCGCGAAGTCCACCACGAGCAGCCGCCCACCGGGGCGCACCGCACGCGCGGCCTCCTCGATCGCCCCGGCCGGGTCCTCCAGGTAGTGGAGCACCTGATGCAGCGAGACGAGATCGTAGGATTCCGGCGGGACCGGCAACGCGAAGATATCGCCCTGGCGCACCCGCACATTCGCAACCCCCGCCTTGGCGAGGTTGACGCGGGCGACCGACAACATTGCCGCGCTCGCGTCGATCCCAAGTCCGCGGTCGAACAGATCCGCGAACAGCTCCAAGATCCGGCCGGTGCCGGTCCCGAGGTCGAGCATGGTCTGGAACGGCTTGGGGCCGACCAGACGGCGCATCGCCGCTTCCACGGCGTCCTCGGGCACATGCAACGAGCGGATCGCATCCCAGGCATGGGCGTTGGCCGCAAAGTAGGCGGCCGCCGCTTCCGCATGGGCGCGCTGAACGGCAGCAAGCCGCTCGCGATCGCGTGCCAGTGTCGGATCCGCCGGATCGAGCTGCATCAAAAGCTGGTCCGTGAGCCGCGCGCCGGCGTCGTCCTCGGTCAGCCGGTAATAGGCCCACGCCCCTTCCGGCGCCCGCAGGATCAGGCCGGCATCGGTCAGAAGCTTCAGATGCCGCGAAATCCGCGGCTGGCTCTGGCCAAGAATCGTGGTCAGATCCTTCACCGTCAGGTCGGCACCCGCCAGGAGCGCCAGAATCCTGAGCCGGGTCGGCTCGCCTGCAGCGCGCAGACTGGCGACCAGCGCATCAAGCCCGATCACACTGTCTACCATCATCTCCGGCGACCCTTCCGATACCACAATCCGTTCCGATCACTGAACGTCGATATAAAGATATCTTTATACGTTGAAGTGATGGACTGCAACCCCCTCCCCTTTTTGGCGAGGAAATTTCCCACCGACCGACAGGACAGCCATCCACGACGAAAATTCGGCGGAAATCCTGGCGCTCGCCGCCTCCGACGGAAAGTCGGCGTCCTTATAATGTCGAGAAGGAAAGCAGCGAAACAAGCGCCCGGCTCCCCAGGGGAGTGGGCGATATCCCCCGTCTTTGCGCAGTGCGCACTGCGCAACTGGCTTCCGCGCATTGCGCGCCCGAATGCGGTGCGCAAACGTCTTGCGCATCACAGGTGCGCAAAACACGAGCGGGACAAGACGGAACCGGTTGTCCGCCCGCGTCCCGCTCCAAGTCTGAAGACAGATCAGGGAAAAGACAGCCGAGTGGCCGGAGAGGATCGCCCTATGACGACCCGCCATTGGGGACGTCGTTCAGGAGGATCGCCGTCTCCGCCACCGAACCGGGCATTTGGAGCTGCTGCACCGTCGCCCGCATCGCCTCGCGGCTGGTCTGCTTGGCGCGGGTCACCACCAGAGTGACGTCGACCACGCCGGCCAGAAAGCGCGCATCGGGAACGCGCGCGAGCGACGGCGCGTCCAGGATCACCAGGTCGAGATGGTCGCCCAACAGGAACATGACCTCCGACCAGGCGGGCGAGCGGTAGATTTCGGCTCCCGCCCCCTCGGTTTCGCCGCAGGACATGAACAGCGCCGGCGTCTGGCGGTCGATCTGGATCGCCCGCTCGCTGTCGGCCTTGTCCAGGAGCACGTTGGCGATCCCGACGGCATCATGGCCGCTGAACAGGGTATGGATGGTCGGAGTGTCGAAATCGCAATCGATCAGGAGCACCCGGTCACCGGAAAGCGCCGCCGCGCGGGCCAGCGAGGCGGCGACCGTCGTTTTTCCCTCGCCGTCGTCGCCCGAAGCGACGAGCACCCCGATCGCCCGCCCCATGTCACGGCCAATCAAGAGCGACACCCTCAGCGCCCGGAGCGCCTCGGCGTAGGAGCTGTTGGGTGCTTCGATGACCGTGCGCACCGGCCGGAACGGCTCGCCGCGCGGGCTCGAAACGCGGGGCAGCTCCGCCAGCGGCGGCACGCCGATGAGCTCTTCCACGTCCACCGCCCCGCTGACGGTACGCTGCATCAACGCCAGGCCGATGGCGAGCGCAGCCGCCAGGAAGCCGGAGAACATGGTTCCGGCAACGGCGATCACCGGCTTGTTCGGTGCGCTCGCATCGATCGGCGGCGTCGCCTTGGCGACCACGCGCGCGGAAGGGCGCTCCAGACCAAAGCGGCTCTGCACCTCGTTCTGACGTGCCAGGAAGGTTTCATAGACGCCGCGCGCGGCTTCCGCCTCCTGCTCCAGCGCCCTCAGCCGGATTTCCGCCTCGCGCTGCTTGGCGAGCTCTTCGCGCAGTCCGTCGACGTCCTGCTGCAGGCCGGCCACCCGATCGGTCTGAATCTGTTCGTTGCGGCCGAGGCTCTGGGAGATCTTCCGCGTCTCCGTCCGGATCGCCTGGCGCAGCGTTTCCAGCGAGGCGCGCGCGGCAATCAGCCTGGGATGCGAAGGCTGATAGAGCGCCTCCAGCTCGGCAACATCGCGCGCCTCGTTCGCCTCGCGTTCGATCAGCCGCTGGATCAGAACCGAATCGATCACCTTCGGATCGATCGACTCCTGCTCCAACGTGCGCCCGGCACCGCCGCTTTCCGCCTTGGCCTCCGCCAGCGCGGCCTGGGCAATGCCCAGTTCGGTGCTGAGCTGAGTGATCCGTTCGCGCAGAAGGCTGGACGAGGCCCCTTCGGCCATGCCCGATTCCCGGCGCCAGTCCTCCACCGCCTGCTCGCGAGCGTCCACGTCCTTGCGGAGATTGTCGAGCCGCTCGCGCAGCAACCCCAGACTGTCCTGGGCCAGCCGGCGGCTGTTGGCGACTTCGCCCTGCAGGTAGACGTCGACGACGGCGTTGGCGATCTCGGCGGAAAGCTGCGGCGAACGCGATTCATAGGTGACGCTGACCACGCTGGACTGGCCCACGCGATCGACGGAGAGGCTGCGCCGCAGGGCCCGCACCATCTCGGTGCGCAGCCGATCCGGCGACACCCCTTTTGAAGGCTCCGACGACGGCCTCAGCCGCGACATGAGCCCGTCCTCGCTTTCAAGCGCGGGATTGAACGCCGGATTGTATTCCAGCTCCAGGTCCCCGATGACCTGCCATAGATTGGCTTGCGAGCCGATGACCTGGATTTCGGTCTCCGTCAGCGCCTCGGGCGCGATCCATCCCCGGTTCGCCGCAGCACTGTCGCCAACGACCTGCTCCTGCTGGGGATCGATCTCCACCAGCGCGGAGGCCTGGTAGCTTTTGGGCAGGGAGAGCGCCACGGCGACACTCGCGATGGCGCCGACGGTCGTGATCGCAACGATCATAAAGCGCCGCTGCCAAAGGACGCGCAACAGCCAGAACAACGGGTTGTTCAATGACGCTTCCGTTGCCGGCGATGGCGTCGCGGAGCCCCCGAACCCTCTGCGATATTCGGTCGTCTCTGCCATCCGTGCCCCGGACAACCCCTCATGCGCCAACAGCCGCCCGGCAACCTTGCGCCCTCTTGGTCGCGCACGGAAGACGGTAGCGGCTCCGGAATGCACGAGCGTCCCCGCCATGCACCCTTCACGGAGTAGCCTTGTCAGAATTCAATTAACCATGTCTTTATGGCGCGGTTGACTGGCGCGGTTTGGCCGTCAAACCCGTTGGTCTCGTTGTCCCGCTTTCTCCCTTGTCTCGGCTCCTTCGCAATGCAAACGCCTGAAACGGCCCGCCTCTTCGGCCTCGACGTCGCAATGGTCGATCACGAGGCGGCGGTGGCCCAGATCCTGGATTGGGCGCGCAGCCGGCCGGCCCATATCGTGGTGACCCCGAATCTCGACCATGTCGTGAAGCTTCGCCACGAGCCGGATTTCCGGGCCGCGTACGAGGACGCCGACCTGATCGTCGCCGACGGCATGCCCTTTGTCTGGCTCTCGCGGCTGGAGGGAACGCCGCTTCCCGCCCGCGTCGCCGGATCCGAACTGATCGAACCGGTCTGCCGAGCCGCGGCGCAAGCCGGCCTCTCCATCTTTTTCCTGGGCTCGACCGAAGCCCGCCTCGTCGCCGCCGAAACCGCACTGAAGGCTCGCGTCCCGGGCCTGAAGGTGGCCGGGCACCTCGCCCCGCCCTTCGGATTTCGCGACGACTCCGCGGCCCAGGCCGAGGCGGCCGACGCCGTCGCCGCCTCCGGGGCCGACATCGTATTTCTCGCCCTGAGCGCGCCCACCCAGGAGATCTACGCAACCCGCTACCGCAACCGATTCGACTGCGGAGTGGTGCTGTGCATCGGGGCCGGACTCGACTTCCTGTCCGGCGACGTGGCCCGCGCGCCGGCGTGGATGCAGCGCGGAGGTTTGGAATGGGTCTGGCGAACGCTGCAGGAGCCGCGCCGCCTTGCCCCGCGCTATGGCCGCATCATCTGGCTCTTGCCGCAGCTCATGGCCGCTCACCGGGCGGACCAGAGAGCGCGGCGCAGCGGCTGAGAGCAGGCCGCGCCCTACCGAGCCTCGTCCGGCGTCAGCGTCTTGAGGGCCAGCGCATGCACGCGGTCGTCGAGGTCGTCCTTCAGGATCTGGTTCACCAATCGATGGCGGTCGACACGGGTCTTGCCGACGAACGCATCCGAGACGATGCGCACCCGAAAATGGCTCTCGCCGCCGGCCGGCGCGCTGGCATGACCGGCATGAAGATGCGATTCGTCGACGACCTCAACCGCAACAGGATTGAGCGCGGCGCGCAATTTCGTTTCCAAGACCTCGCGAACAGCAGGCATGCTGCCCTCCTTTTGCCATGTCCATGGGGATATTCGGGCGGCTGGAACCGGGTTGGATCGTCTAGAGGCTGTAAGGGGCGCCGTCCGTCCTAACCCCAAATATTAACGGATTCTTGCTGCCAGCCGCCGTGATCGGCTATGACTCTGGCTTGCGATCCGAAGCTTTAGGCCAACTCCCCAACGAGGAGCAGTCAGTTGCTCAACCGCGTAGCGCCGTTTCGCCGGATACGCAACGCCGCGAGTGCGTTCCTTCTGGCGGCCACAGTTGTGGCCGCGGGATGCGTGGCCGTCGCGCCCGCACGCGCGGAGATCGGCTCCTACCTGGTGTTCGATCTCCAGTCCGGCGTGATCCTGGACGAACACAACGCGACCAAACCGTGGTTTCCCGCCTCGCTGACCAAGCTGATGACGGCCTACGTCACCTTCCGCGCGGTGGAAGATGGCCGCATCACCATGAAATCGCCGGTGGTGATGAGCGAGAATGCCCGGCGCGAACCGCCCAGCAAGATGGGCTTCCCCGTCGGCAGCGTGATCACCATCGAGACCGCCTTGAAAATCTTGATGGTGAAGTCCGCCAACGATGTCGCCGTCGCACTGGCCGAATCTGTTTCGGGATCGGAGGCCGACTTCATTCGGGCGATGAACCGGGAGTCCCGCCGCCTGGGCATGACCCAGTCGAACTGGACCAACCCGCATGGCCTGCCCGATGCCAACCACGTCTCTTCGGCGCGCGACATGGCGCTTCTGGTCTCGCAGATCCGCAAGGAATTTCCCGAGTATGACAGCCTGTTCCAGATCACCGCGCTGAAGCTCGGCCCGAAGACCTACAAGAACCACAACCATCTGGTCACGCGCTTCCCCGGCACCACGGGCATGAAGACCGGCTTCATCTGCGCCTCCGGCTTCAATCTGGCGGCGACCGCCAAGCGCGGCGGACGAGAAATCGGCGCGATCGTGCTAGGCGGCTACACCTCGCGCGAACGCGACGAGGAGACGGCAAAATATCTCGAGATGGGCTTCCGCTCCCGCACCGGCCTTTTTTCCGGCAAGCGCAAGGACCTCAACGATCTGCGCAAGCTGCCGGTCACTGCGGGCCGGCCGGTCGATCTGAGGCCGATCGTGTGCGGACGGACGCGACCGAAGACAGCCTATTCCAACCGCGCCAACGTGATCTCGTTCGAGGAGGCCGAAGAGGAAGGCCTGGCCACCGCCTACGCCGCCGATAGCCGCAATCCGTTCGAAAAGGTGATGGCCGGCGGACGGGAGCCGGTGATGTTGAACGACTCCGGCGGCCAGGTGATCTCCTATCTGCGCACCGGCCTGAAGGTCGCGCCGCCGACGGAGATTTTCATGGGTGGCGCCGAAGGGCCGCCTGTCGGCGTGGCGCCCGGTTCCGGCGAACAGCCCTCCGTGGCATCCGCCATCATCCCGGTGCCCAAACCGCGGCCGTTGTTCACTCTGGTCCCGAACGCCGAGCGGATCGATCCGGCCGAAGTGCTGGCACTCGCCGACAGCGTTCGGCGGTCGGCCGGCCAGAAGGCTGCCCCGGTCGGCGCGGAGGCGGACGCCACTGCGCCGATGGAGCTGGCAACTGTCGGCGGCGATGCGCCGGAGGATGAGACGGAAACCGAGACCGCTTCCGCAGCGACCGGCCTGTCGCTGGTTCCGCGGCCGAAGCCGACGCAATGACGCCCCTCGACCTCGACACGGCAGATGACCCGCACCCCAAGCGGCGCCGGGAACCGATCCCGCTCACGGTGATCACGGGCTTTCTGGGGGCCGGCAAAACGACCCTGCTCAACCGGCTCCTATCCGCCCCCGAGCTCGCCGACGCCGCCGTCATCGTCAACGAATTCGGGGACATTCCGCTCGACCATCTCCTGGTCTCCAATGTCGCCGACGACGTCATCGAGCTGTCGTCGGGCTGCCTGTGCTGCACCGTGCGCGGCGAGCTGGTTTCCACGCTGGAAGACCTCCTGCGCCGGCTCGACAACGGCCGGCTCGACCGGCTGTCGCGGGTGGTGATCGAAACCACCGGGCTCGCCCATCCCGCGCCGATCCTGCACGCCGTCATGCTGCATCCCTATCTGGTGCAGCGTTTCCGGCTCGACGGGGTCGTCACGCTGCTCGATGCGGTCAACGGCATGGCCACGCTGGACGCCCACGAGGAGGCGATGGCGCAAGTCGGCGTCGCCGATCGGATCGTGCTCTCCAAGACCGACCTGATGGCGCCGGACGATCCGAGCCTCGCCGCCCTCAAGGAGCGGCTGTCGACGATCAACCCGCTCGCCAAGGTGCTCGATGCCGCCAAGGGCGAGGCGACGCCCGCCGCCCTACTTGGGCTCGGGCTCTACGACCCGGAGACCAAGCGCGCCAACGTGGCCGCATGGCTCGGCGAGAACCACGATCATGACCACGGGCACGCCCATGATCATGGGGGGCATGAGGGGCATCATCACGCGCATGATCACCATGACCACGATCATGACCACCCGGTGAACCGTCACTCCGACCGGATTCGCGCCTTCACGCTTGAGACCGACCGACCGATCGCGACCGGTGCGCTCGACATGTTTCTGGATCTCCTGATGGCGAGCCACGGCCCGAAGCTTCTTCGGGTCAAGGGAATCGTGAAGCTCGCCGACGATCCCGAGCGCCCCTTGGTTCTGCATGCGGTGCAGCACGTGCTGCATCCACCCGCGCGGCTTCCCGAATGGCCGCCCGGACCGCGCACTTCCAGGCTGGTGTTCATCGTCGACGATTTGCCGGAGGGCTTCGTCCGGCGCCTGTTCGACGCCTTCACGGGCACGCCGTCGGTCGACACGCCGGACAGTGCCGCCCTCACCGACAATCCCCTCGCGATCCCAGGGATGGGCAAAGGGTAACCTAGAGGCTGTTGATCTCGGGGGAACCCGTTCCGGCTGCAACGACATAACTGCCGACGCCGTCATCGTCCTCGCTGCTGATCAGCGTATGCCCCTTGGTCTGGCAGAAATGGGCAATATCGAGCGCGGCCAGCGGATCGGTGGCGAGCACACGAAAGCGGGTGCCCGGCGCGGCGCCGCGGATCGCCTTGGCAAGCCGAAGCACCGGCATCGGGCAGTTCAGGCCCTTGAGATCGAGAAGGGTTTCGCCGGAGGGAGCTTCGGCTTCGGTCTGTCTCATATCCATCCCGCGACAGGGCCATGCCAGACCGGCGCCGTCAATGGCCCGATCGCCAGGCCTTGCCGGGCGCGGCCGAACCGCCATGATAGCGGCGACACAGAGCCTCTTCCGCTCAAAGGGAAACTTCCGAGCAATAAGAAATGGCTCCAGATTCAAGTCCTTGAGCAAGTCCCTGTTTTGCGAGACCTCCATGACCGAGACGCCCCCTTTACCGGCCGACGCCCTCGCCCTGCTGGACTTCTGGTGGACGGCCGGACCGGCCGCCTGGTTCAGCGCCGACCCCGAATTCGATGACGCGTGCCGGCGTTTTCGGGAGCTGCAGAAGCGCGCCGCCACCGGCGAGCTGGACGGCTGGGCAGTCACGGCGCCGGGGGCGCTCGCCCTTCTGCTGCTGCTCGACCAGTTGCCGCGCAACCTCTATCGCGACACGGCTGGGGCCTTCGCAACCGACCCGAAAGCGCTTGCGATCGCGGAAACCGCTCTCGCTCGGGGGTTCGACAGGGCCTATCCGATGCCCGCCAAGGGCTTCTTCTACCTGCCGTTCATGCACGCGGAGGACCTGAGCGCGCAGGAGCGCTCGCTCGACCTCTACCGGGTGACCGGCGATCAGACCACCTACTTCTATGCCCTGGTCCACTACGACGCGGTGCGCCGGTTCGGACGCTTCCCGCACCGAAACCGGGTCCTGGGCCGCACCACCAGCGAGGCCGAACGGGCCTATCTCGACACCGGCGGCTTTTCAGGCTGAGGCCAGACGGAAAACCGCTTCGCACTTTTCCTGGGATTTGTTCTCTTGCCCGCAAATCCCGGACGGGAAGTCGCTCCGCACTTTTCCTGGGATTTGTTCTCTTGCCCGCAAATCCCGGACGGAAAACCGCTTCGCACTTTTCCTGGGATTTGTTCTCTTGCCCGCAAATCCCGGACGGAAAACCGCTTCGCACTTTTCCTGGGATTTGCGAAGCCCGCCCCCGCGGAGCCGCGAGCGAAGCGAGCTGGCGTGAGCGAAAATAGAAAAACACTCGCGCTTGCGCGGAGGCGAGCAAACTACTCCCGAACCAGCGCGTTGGCGCGGGTAAGCGGCCACGACGCCATCGCCGCGCCGACGATCGGACCGGGCCCCTCCTTGCCGTCGAGCTGAACCAACACGACGCAAGCCGACTCGCCATCCCGAGCGAGCTCGTTGACCGGCAGGTCGATCTCAACTTCCTTGCCCGACCACATGCCGATCGGACGCAGCGACTGAACGACGTTGTGATAGACGATCTTGCGGCCGGAATTCTCGCCGCGATCGATGGCGACCGGCACTTCGCGCAGAACGTGGCCAAGCCAGATGGTCGCCTGCTTACCGCTGTAGCCGCCAGCGGCATGGACCTGGACATGCAGGACGCCGCCTTGGCGGACGGCATCGACCTCGACGGAGGGGAAACCGCCGGTCGCCCGTTGCCGGTCGAGCTCCCTGAGGACGTCGGCTTCTTTGTTGCCGACTACGTCCTCACGCCCGTTAACGACGATTTGCGGGGTGTAGATCGCCCCGTCGCCCCGCGCCTGGGAATAGGCGAACTGCCGCTCGCTGTTTTCGCGGGTGGCGAGCGTGTCCGTCCAGCCGAGATAATCCCACAAGGTAACCGGATAGGTCAGCGCGATCACGCGCCCCTCCTCGGCAAGCCGCCCGACCAGCCGATCGGCGGGCGGACATGAGGAACAGCCCTGGCTGGTGAACAGCTCCACGACGGGCCGCCCGACATAGGCGGACTCGGCGTGGGCCGTGACCGAGCCGGCGAGGAGCGCGCAACCGACGAAAAGTGCGGCTTTGTGTCGGAGCATGATGGTGTTGCTTCCCCAGTTGCCTCGCCAGGGGCGCAGGCGACGAAACCGTCGGCTCCCCGCTGAAGCAGTGGTTGCGATCCTAAGAACACCGCCCTTCAATAGCGAGTCACGCTCGGGTGACGAAGGCGGAGAGATCGCCCTTATCGCCGATCGGATTGGTAAACGGCGCGGCGAGGCCTGCGGTTTCAGCCTCCCTGTCATGCGTAAGCGCCCATACCACGGAAGGAAAGGCAATCTCCCGCCACGGGATCTCGGTCCAATCGAACAGCGCAACCTCCAGGCTTTCCGATCCGGCGGCGAACGGTCCCGACAGCTCGGCACGGTAGATGAGCTGCACCTGGGACAGGCGGTGGATCGTGTAGACGGCCAGAAGCGACCTTAGCCGGATCTCCGCGCAGGCTTCCTCCTGCGCCTCGCGGGCCGCCCCCTCGGCCGGCGATTCGTTGAGCTCCAGATAGCCCGCCGGAATCGTCCAGAAGCCTTTGCGCGGGTCGATCGCCCGCCGGCAAAGCAGATATTTGTCGCCCGACCGCACCACGGATCCCGCCACCACCTTGGGATTTTCGTAGGCGATGAAGCCGCACCGCTGACACACGGCCCGCTCCAGGGTGTCCCCTTCGGGCGTGAGATAGCGAAAGTGGGGGTCCTGATCGTTCTCGCTCATGGCCGACACAATGAAGCGGGAGCCGCGCTCAGATCAACTGCCCGCAGCTCCGGCTTTCGCCGCATCCGCCTTGGCGGCGGCGATCGCCGCACCGAACGCACCGTCAAGCGCTTCGTCGTCCAACGGACCGACGAACTTGTAGCGGATTTTACCGTCCGGCCCGACCACGAAGGTTTCCGGCACGCCGTAAACGCCCCATTCGATCGCGGCCCGCCCGTCGGCATCCACACCCACGGCGTCGAACGGATTGCCGAACGTGCCCAGGAAGCGCAACGCATTCTCCGTCTCGTCCTTGTAGTCGATTCCGACCAGCCGGACGCCTTCGTCCTCCGAGAGCGTCACCAGCATGTGATGCTCGACCCGGCACGGCGCGCACCAGGACGCAAACACGTTGACCAAGGTAACCCGGCCCTGGAAATCCGCCGGATCGAGGCCCGGCACCGGCGCCCCGTCATGCATGAGCCCGGGAAGCGGGGGCAATGTCGTCGCAGGCGCGGATTTGCCGATCAGGGCAGACGGGATCTTGGAAGGATCGTCGCCGGAGACCAGGCGGACCAGAAACACGCCCGCAAGCGCCACGAACAGGATCAGGGGTACGACAAGAAGCCAGGGGCGACGTCGCCGTGGCTCGCCGTCTTCCGGCGTGGTGTCAGCGCTCGTCATTTGCCGCCTCCCGCCCGCGCCCGCCGGCCGCCATACCCCCGCGCTTCCAGGCGGGCGAGCTGGCGCTTCAGTCGCCGGCCATCGAGCAAAATCCAGCCGATCAGGACCGCGATCACGGCCACGGTGACGGCATAGGCGGCAACGATGAAGCCCAGATGCGGATCGCCCATCAGGCGCCTCCCCGCCGGCCTTCATAGGCCGCGCGCATGCCGATCGCCCGGATTCGGCGCCGCAGGATCTCGTTCTTCATCGAGAGAAGATGCAGCACCGCGAACAGCGCCATGAACGCCGCCGCCATCACCAACAGAGGAATGAGCATGGTCACGTGGATGGTGGGCCCGTCGAAGCGAAACACGCTCGCCGGCTGATGCAGCGTGTACCACCAGTCGACGGAGAATTTGATGATAGGAATGTTGATCACCCCGACCAGGATCAGCACCGAGGCGATACGTCCGGCGCGAATCGGATCCTCGATCGTGTGCCAGAGCGCAATCAGGCCGAGATACATCAAGAACAGCACCAACATCGAGGTGAGCCGCGCGTCCCAGACCCACCAAGCGCCCCACATGGGCCGGCCCCACAGCGATCCTGTCACCAGACAAATCAACGTGAACACGGCCCCGATCGGCGCGGCGGCCTTGGCGGCGACGTCGGCGAGAGGATGTTTCCAGACCAGATTGCCGAGCGCGGCAGAAGCCATCACCACATAGGCGAACATGCCGATCCACGCCGCCGGAACGTGCACGAACATGATCCGCACGGTCTGACCCTGCTGGTAGTCGGCCGGCGCCTCGAAAAAAGAGAGATAGAGCCCCACGGCAAACAGCGCGACCGTCAGCGCGATCAGCCACGGCAACAGCCGGTCGGCGAGCGCCACGAACCGGGTCGGGTTGGCGAGCGACTGAATCGGCGACTGGGAGGCAGTGGATACGTTGGCCAACGGCTCTTCTCACAACTGTCCAACTACGAGGTGCGACTTTGCTGCGGTCGCGTCAAGCCTGCCGCCCGTCGGCTCGCCCCCGGAGCGGCGGACGCGCGGACAAAACCCTGTCAACGTTAGTACCACCATGATCCACGTCACCCCTGGGATTGCCGCAGTGCCGCCGCCGCCGCGATCGGCCCCACGACGAAAGCAACCAAGGTTAGCGCGCACAGCACCAGGAACGGCGACAGGAACGGCGCCGGATCGGTCACCGCCCCCAGAACCGCGCCGACCCCGAATACCAGCGTCGGCACCGTGAGCGGCAACACCAGGATCGCGATCAACACGCCACCTCGCCTGAGCGAGACCGTAAGCGCAGCGCCGATCATGCCGATCAGCGTCAACGACGGCGTTCCGACCAGAAGCGTCGCGGTCACGGCGCCGATGGCGAGCCCGCTCATATTCAGCAAAAGGCCCATGAACGGAGCGGCAACGACCAGCGGCAGGCTGGTCGCGACCCAATGGGCAAGCCCCTTCACCAACACCACCAGCTCCAACGGTTGGTCGCCGGCAAGGAGCACGTCCAGGCTGCCATCGTCCCGGTCCGCCTGGAACATCCGATCGAGCCCCAGCAGCGTCGCCAGCAACGCGCCGATCCAAAGGACCGCCGGACCGATGCGCGCCAACAGCGGCAAGTCGGGGCCGATCGAAAACGGCATCAGCGCCACGACAACCAGGAAGAACAGGACACCCATGGGCGCCCCGCCCCCAACCTTGACCGCCAGCCGAAGGTCGCGGGCGAAGAGAGCGGCCAGCGCGCGCATCAGCCCTCCCCGAAAGTGAGCGGAAAGGCGGAAAGCCGCGAAACGCCGAGAGGCGCATGGGTGGCCGCCACGATTAGACCGCCGGCATCCAGATGGGCGTCCATCATCGCGGCAAATCGTCCTTCCGAGGCCACGTCGAGCGCGCTGGTGGGTTCGTCGAGCAGCCAGATCGGGCGGCGGGCGACATTAAGGCGGGAGAGCGCGAGCCGGCGCTTCTGGCCGGCGGACAGGAAGGCCGTCGGCAGCTCGATCAGATGGTCGAGCTCCAGCGGTACCAGCGCGTCTTCGATCGCATCGATATCGGCGGCGCCGCCGAGCCAGGTCGCCCAGAACGCCATGGTCTCCGAAACGGTCTCCTGGGACTTCACCGCATCGAGGTGCCCGACATAGTGGCTGAAGGCCCCGATCGAGCGCTCCGGATCGGCGCCGACGAAGGTCAGCTCTCCGCCGGTCGGCTTCAGGAGCCCGGCCAGAACCCGCAGGAGCGTCGACTTGCCGGTGCCGTTCTGCCCGGTGACCGCAAGCCCCTCGCCGGCCGCCACATCAAGAGAAAGCCCGTCCAGAACCCGCCGGCCGCCGCGATCGACGGTCAGGTCTCGCACCTGGAGGCGCGCGACGCTATCAAAGGACGACAAGGGCGAAAGAAGGGCCGGCATGAGCGGATGAAATGGGGTCGCGCGGAAAGGGGCGGCGAACATTGCCACCACACGCGCACCTCGTGCAATGATTGCTGATCTGGAACCGGTCTACAAAATTGGGTATAGGGCACGCAACTGGAGGCCGGCGGGCCGCTTATCCGCCCTTGCCGACCCGAGTGCGCCGCGATCGCTCCTCCTGGCCGATGGCGCATGAAGTGTCCGCGCCCGCGTCGTGCCTTGGGATCTGTCGAGACTGACAGACCCCGACGCGGAGAGGGCCGGGCCGTTGTTTCGCAAACCGAAGGTAACGCCGTGACCGAATCCCCGCTCGACAGCTTCAAGTCTCGCAAAGACCTCCAGGTCGGCAATCGCAACTACGTCTATTACAGCCTCCCCGACGCGGAGAAGGCTGGCCTGGACGGAATCGACCGCCTTCCGTTTTCGCTTAAGGTTCTGATGGAGAACCTGCTGCGCTACGAAGACGGTCGCAGCGTCACCGCCGACGACATCAAGGCGATGCCGGAATGGCTGAAGGAAAAGCGTTCCTCGCGTGAAATCGCGTTCCGGCCGTCGCGCGTCCTGATGCAGGACTTCACCGGCGTTCCGGCCGTGGTCGACCTGGCCGCCATGCGCGACGCAGCCACGAACCTCAACACCGACCCGACCAAGATCAACCCGCTGGTGCCGGTCGACCTGGTCATCGACCACTCCGTGATGGTCGACGCCTTCGGCAACGCCATGGCGTTCGAAACCAACGTGGACCTGGAATACAAGCGCAACAACGAGCGCTACGAGTTCCTGAAATGGGGTCAGGGCGCGTTCGACAACTTCCGCGTGGTGCCGCCGGGAACCGGCATCTGCCACCAGGTGAACCTGGAATATCTCGGCCAGACGGTCTGGACACGCTCGGAGAACGGAGCCGACGTAGCCTACCCGGACTCCCTGGTCGGCACCGATTCCCACACCACCATGATCAACGGCCTGGCCGTGCTCGGCTGGGGCGTCGGCGGCATCGAGGCGGAAGCCGCCATGCTCGGCCAGCCGATCTCCATGCTCATTCCCGAGGTGATCGGCTTCAAGCTCACCGGCACCCTGAATGAAGGCGTGACGGCGACCGACCTGGTGCTAACCGTCACCCAGATGCTGCGCAAGAAGGGCGTGGTCGGCAAGTTCGTCGAATTCTACGGGCCGGGCCTGTCCTCCATGAGCCTTGAGGACCGCGCCACCATCGCCAACATGGCGCCAGAATACGGCGCGACGTGCGGCTTCTTCCCGGTCGATTCGGAAACGCTGAAATATCTCCACGAGACCGGCCGCGACCCGGGCCGTGTGGAGTTGGTGGAGGCCTACACCAAGGCCCAGGGCCTGTTCCGCACCGACGACACGCCGGATCCGGAGTTCACCGACACGCTCGCCCTCGACCTAGGCGAGGTGGTGCCCTCCATCGCCGGCCCGAAGCGCCCGCAGGACCGCATCGCGCTTTCCGACGCCAAGCCGGCGTTCGAGCAGGCGATGGAGAGCGAGTGGAAGAAGGGCAGCGAGCTCGGCAAGCGCGCGCCGGTCGCCGGCCGTGACCACGATCTCGGCAACGGCGACGTGGTGATCGCCGCGATCACCTCGTGCACCAACACCTCCAACCCGAGCGTGATGGTCGCCGCCGGCCTGGTCGCCCGCAACGCGATCGCCAAGGGCCTGCGCGTCAAGCCCTGGGTGAAGACCTCGCTCGCCCCCGGCTCCAAGATCGTGACCGACTATCTCGCCAAGGCGAACCTGCAGGACGATCTCGACCAGCTCGGCTTCAACCTGGTCGGCTACGGCTGCACCACCTGCATCGGCAATTCCGGCCCGCTGCCGGAGGAAATCTCCAAGACCATCGCCGAGGCCGACCTGGTCGCCTGCTCGGTGCTGTCGGGCAACCGCAACTTCGAAGGCCGCGTGAACCCGGACGTGCGGGCGAACTATCTCGCCTCGCCGCCGCTGGTGGTGGCTTACGCCATTGCCGGCTCGCTGCTGGTCGACATCACCAAGGACGCGCTCGGCACCGATGCCGACGGCAACCCGGTCTACCTGAAGGACATCTGGCCGTCCTCCAAGGAGATCGCGGAGATCGTCCGCACCGACATCAACGAGAAGATGTTCGAGACCCGCTACGGCGACGTCTTCAAGGGCGACGAGCACTGGCAGTCGATCAATGTCGAAGGCGGGTCGCTCACCTACTCCTGGAACGCCAAGTCGACCTACGTGCAGAACCCGCCCTATTTCGAGGGCATGACCATGACCCCCGATCCCGTCACCGATATCGAGGGCGCGCGGGTGATGGGCCTGTTCGGCGATTCCATCACGACCGACCACATCTCGCCGGCCGGCTCCATCAAGAAGGACAGCCCGGCGGGCCGTTACCTGATCGAGCACGGCGTGGAGGTGAAGGACTTCAACTCCTACGGGTCGCGCCGCGGCAACCACGAAGTCATGATGCGCGGTACGTTCGCCAACATCCGCATCAAGAACCAGATGGTGCCGGGCGTCGAAGGCGGCGTGACGATCCACTACCCCTCCGGCGACCAGCTCGCGATCTACGATGCGGCCATGCGCTACCGCGACGAAGGCGTGCCGCTCGTGGTGTTCGCCGGCAAGGAGTACGGCACGGGCTCCTCGCGCGACTGGGCGGCCAAGGGCACTCGGCTTCTCGGCGTGCGGGCGGTGATCGCGGAATCGTTCGAGCGCATCCACCGCTCCAACCTGGTCGGCATGGGCGTGCTGCCGCTCGTCTTCAACAACGAGGGCGACACCTGGCAGAGCCTCGGCCTGAAGGGCGACGAGACGGTCACGATCTCCGGGCTCGCCGGCGGCATCAAGCCGCGGGCCGTCCTGACGGCCAAGATCACCAAGGCCGATGGCGAGACCCTCGAGGTGCCGCTGCTCTGCCGGATCGATACCGCCGACGAGATGGACTACTTCGAGAACGGCGGCATCCTGCACTACGTGCTGCGGAACCTGGCCGAAGCCGCTTAAGCAAATCCCAGGAAAAGTGGGAACCGGTTTTCCGTCCGGGATTTGCGGTTAAAAAATTAGCGCTCACGCCAGCTCGCGTTGCTCGCGGCTCCGCGTGGGCGGGCCCCATAAGGGCCGGCGCGCGGTCGCGCGCTGGCTGCGCGAAATCCCAGGAAAAGTGGGAACCGGTTTTCCGTCCGGGATTTGCGGTTAAAAAATTAGCGCTCACGCCAGCTCGCGTTGCTCGCGGCTCCGCGTGGGCGGCCCCATAAGGGCCGGCGCGCGGTCGCGCGCTGGCTGCGCGAAATCCCAGGAAAAGTGGGAACCGGTTTTCCGTCC
>NZ_JABJVY010000047.1:0-18128 GCF_040750475.1 Amorphus sp. 3PC139-8
GGAAAACCGTTCAAAGTTGCCATCACCGCCGTGATGCGCAAGCTCATCACCCATCTCAACGCCATCATCCGCGACGCTGAGACGGCCTGCGCACCGACCACATAGCAGACACGGTTGCTCATTCCCGCGCAAAGCGGGAAGCCATGTGGCCTTTGTCATCTGCTCAGGAAAAGCGGCAGCCGGACCCGACGAAGCCGGAACGGTGACGGACGTCAGCGCGTAAACCGCAGAACCCCTATGGATTCCCGCTTTCGCGGGAATGAGCGGAGTAAAAGGCCAACCATTTTTCCGGATTGGGTCTCTTCACCGCAATCTCGGACGGAAAACCGGTTCCCACTTTTCCTGGGATTGCTTTTAAGTCCCCACCAGCCGGAGAGCGCGCTTCTTTTCCAGAACGCGCAACACCTTGGCGAGGTCGTGGCCGCGCTTGAGAACCACGCCGCCGGCATTCACCACCGCATAGGCGCCCTGCTTGCGGGCGAGGTTGGGCGTCTTGGTGATCCGATAGAGCGGAACTTCGGCGGTGCGCCGGAAAATCGAGAAAGTGGCCTGGTCGCGATGATGGTCGATGGCATAGTCGCGCCACTCGCCTTCGGCGACCTTGCGCCCGTAAACTCTCAGGATGATGCCTAACTCGTCGCGCTGGAAGGCTGTCAGCCGGTGCGGGGATTTCGCCGGGCCGGATGGGCCAAACGGGACCACACCGGTCGGGAGTCGACTTTCTTCCGTCTCGCTCATGGCGCCTCCTGCCGTCATCCACCTGACATGATCGAGGCAAATGGACCGCGCATCAAGGGTTCGTCCGTGCTAAATTGGCCGACGCCGTTCCGCTTCCGAGACCGCGTCGTCTCATGCTCGGGTTTGCGCTCAAGATGCGCTCAGCCAAGTGATTCGCGCCGGCCGTTTTTTCCCTGATTTTTTGGGGGCGCGGGGGTAGGATTGGTTTGCCCGATTCAAAAAAACGTGACAAAAATCCTATCAGCGCAACTTATCGCACCGGAAAAGCGGGCATGTTGGCAGGTTCGTGTCGTTAGATATCACGTTTCTGCCTTAATTTGCCTTAATTGAGCCCTTGCGACGCCATTGGGAACCAGCAAGGTAGTTATGCGTTTCCCGGTTGATCCGGCCGCGCTCGGCTTTGGCAATCGTCAGCCCCCCAGCCCCCCGAAGCTGACGTCGCGGCCGGATCGCCCATTCCGGGTAATTCGCATGAAGGGCCGGCCCTCAGGGTCGGCCCTTTTTTCTTTCCGCTGTCCGCGCCCGGTCGACGAGCCCTTGCGGAAGCGCGCTTCGCCCTTCAATTAGATCCGCGTCAAAGCAACGAGTCAGATTCTGTCCGCGATTCCGTGAAAAGCGGAAGGGATCGGATTTTTGGCGAAACGCGGTTCGCGCCGTATTGCGGCCGATGGCCGGCCCGCGGTGCGTGTTGCGATCCGCAAGAGCCTTTTTCGGTCGATTCGATGCCCACTCGACAAGAAAAAGGCTCCAGATTCAATAGGTTGAGCAGTATCCATTCGGATTTGTTCGATCCGAACGGGGACGGCTCCAGCGAGGTGACACGGGTCATGAGCGACGAACAACAACACGCCCCTGCTGCCGAAACGCGCGCCTTCGAGGCCGATGTCGCGCGCCTTCTGCACCTGATGGTGCACTCCGTCTATTCCGACAAGGATGTCTTCCTGCGCGAGCTGATCTCGAACGCGGCCGACGCCTGCGAGAAGCTGCGCCATCGCGCCCTGGTCGATCCCACCGCCTATGGCGATGACAGCGCGCTGAAGGTCGTGGTGGAAACAGACGCGACGGCCGGACGCCTGGTCGTGTCCGACAACGGCGTCGGCATGTCGCGCGACGAACTGGTCGAAAATCTCGGAACCATCGCCCGCTCCGGCACACGAGCGTTCCTGGAGGCAACCGCGTCGACCGGTGACGGCTCAGGCCTGATCGGCCAATTCGGCGTCGGCTTCTATTCCGCTTTCATGGTCGCCAAGGAGGTGGTCGTGGAAAGCCGCGCGGCCGGGGCCGAGGAGGCCTGGACGTGGCGCTCGGACGGAACCGGCGCCTTCACGGTGGAGCCGGCCGGCGACGACGCGCCCGCCCGCGGTACCCGCGTGACCCTTGTACTTGCCGACGACGCCAAGGAGTTTGCCGAGGAAGCCCGCATCGAGCGGATCATCAAGCACTATTCCGCGCACGTTCCGATCCCGGTCTTCGTCAAGGCCAAGGACGCGGCCGCTGAGAAGGAGGTGGTCGACGGGACCGCGCTCTGGGTGAAGCCGAAGTCGGAGATCTCTCAGGAGGAGTACAAGGAGTTTTACAGCTTCGTCTCCGGCCATTGGGACCAGCCGGCGCTGACCATCCACTACCGGGCGGAAGGCCGGCAGGAATATTCCGTGCTCCTGTTCGTGCCGGAGACGCGTCCGTTCGATCTGTTCGAGCCGGAACGGCGCGGCAAGATCCGGCTCTATGTCCGCCGGGTGTTCATTACCGACGATGCGGAGCTCCTGCCGTCCTGGCTGCGCTTCGTGCGCGGCGTGATCGATTCCCAGGACCTGCCGCTGAACCTCTCCCGCGAGATGCTGCAGAACAATCCGCTGCTGGCCTCGATCCGCAAGGCGGTGACCAACCGCATCCTGTCGGAGCTGGAAAAACTCGCGGAAAACGACGCGGAGGCCTACGCCAAGGTTTGGGAGGCTTTCGGGGCGGTCCTTAAAGAGGGCATCTACGAGGACGGCGAACGCCGCGACGCGCTCTACAAGCTCACCCGGTTCCATACCACGGCGGATACGACGGGATGGCGGACGCTGTCCGACTATGTCGCCGACATGCGAGAGAACCAGACCGCGATCTTTTACGCGATCGGCGACGATGCGGAGAAGGTCGCCGCCTCGCCGCAGCTGGAAGGTTACCGGGCGCGCGGGATCGAGGTCCTGCTTCTGACCGATCCGGTGGATTCCTTTTGGGTTCAGGCAGCCGTTGGGTTCGAAGGCAAGCCGTTCCAGTCCGTCACCCAGGGCAAGGCGGATCTGGAGGCGATCCCGCTTCTGGACGAGGCCGGCGAAAAGGAAGAGCCGGCGCGGGCCGGCGACCTTGCAACGCTAACGGCGCTCTTCAAGCAGCATCTCGGCGAGCGCGTGAGCGATGTGCGTCCGTCGGAGCGGTTGGCCAGCAGCGCGGCCTGCCTCGTGGCGCCGGATCTCGGGCCGGATCGCCAGTTCGAGCGCCTGATGGCGCGTCAGGCGGAGGGGCGCGGCCGGATACCTCCGGTCCTGGAGCTCAATCCGCGCAATCGATTGGTTCGCGCCCTGGCGGAAAAGGCGTCGGCGGGCGGTGCTGCCGATCAGCTCAATGAAGCTGCCGACCTGCTTCTTGCCAGCGCGGAGATCCTGGACGGCGAGGCACCGAGCGATCCGGCCGCCTTCAATGCCCGTTTGCTGGCGATGATGGAGCAGGCCTTTGCGGCCGGCGGCCCGTCCGAGGGATAGGGCACGTGGGCCACGGTTAAAGCCGGATTAACCTTGTTCGGGTAGGTTTCGGGTCATCATTCAACGAGACCGACGATGACCGGACCGTATCGTTCAGAGTTTCCGGCGCACATTGCCGACTCGCCTTTCCAGCGCCTGGCCAGGCTGATCGAAGGTCAGGCGCCCGGCGCCCAGCCCATTGACCTTGCCGTCGGTGGGCCGCGCCATGCCATTCCCGAATTTGTGGAAAGCACGATCGCCGCCCATGTCGGCGGCTTCGGGCTCTATCCGACGATCCGTGGCACCGAGGGGTTTCGGGCCGCGGTCGCCGCATGGCTCTCCCGGCGCTATGGCCTGGAAGACCTGATCGACCCGACCGACGCGATCCTTCCGCTCAACGGCAGCCGGGAAGGGCTGTTCCTCGCCTCACAAGGCGCGGTCTCCTATCTGAAGAAGCCGGTCGAAACCCCGGTCGTGCTGGTCCCGAACCCCGGCTACCCCGCCTATTCGGTGGGGGGCTACATGATCGGTGCCGAGGTCGTCGCCTATGTTCCCGCCGACATCGACGGGGTGATGCCCGACTGGGATGCGCTCGATCCGAGCCTTTTGGAGCGAGCGGTCGCGGTGTTCGTCGGCTCGCCGGCCAATCCCCAAGGCACCTGCGCCAGCCGCGAGGATTGGGCAGATCTCCTCGCGCGTGCCGAGGCGCACGGGTTCATGGTGTTTGCCGACGAGTGCTACTCGGAGATCTATCGCGAGCAAGCCGGGCCGCCGGCGGGTGCGCTGGAAGCGGCGGCGGCGCGCGGCAGCCTTGAGCGCCTTGTCGTCTTCAATTCCCTTTCCAAGCGCTCCAGCCTGCCCGGTCTACGCTGCGGCTTTGCCGCCGGCGATCCGGCGTTCCTGACCGACTGGGCGCGGCTTCGCAACATGGTCGGGCCCCAGGTGCCGACCCCGGTGCAGGCGCTCGCCGCCGAAGCCTATCGCGACGAAGCGCACGTGGCGGAGAACCGGCGGCGCTACGACGTGAAGTTCGCAAGTGCCGAGGCCACCCTTGGCGACAGCTTCGAACGGCTCGTACCGCCGGCGGGATTCTGCCTCTGGCTCGACGTGTCGGCCTTTGGCGACGACGCGGAGGTCACGCGGCGAATGTGGGTCGACACCGGCGTACGGGCGGTTCCCGGCTCCTATTTGGGCGCGCCGATGCCGGACGGTTCGAATCCGGGCGTCGGCTACGTTCGGCTCGCGCTGGTTCAGGACGAGGCGGCGACCGAGGAGGCGATGAACCGCCTGGCAAACTTGTTCGGGAGTTGGTGATGACGATGCTTCGCGCCCTACCGCTCGACGGGATCGCGGAACACCCGATCGTGGAGACCCTGACGGGACATCTGGTGCGTCTTGTCGGTGCGTTGCTGGTGGTCGTTTCGCTGGCGCTGATCGTGGCGCTCGCGACCTGGTCCGTGACCGATCCGAGCCTTTCTTATGCCGTCGACCGGCCAATCAACAATTGGCTGGGCTGGCCGGGTTCGGTCGTCGCCGATCTTTTGATGCAGACGGTGGGGCTGGCCGCCCCGCTGGTCGTGGTGCTGCCGCTCGCGGTTGCCGCCAAGCTGCTGCGTCGTCGTCCGCCGCTTCTGCATTGGTCGCGCTTTCTGTATGCGCTGCTGGCGATCGCCGCATCGGCGGCGGCACTCGCGCTGGTGCCGGCGTCGGCGGGTTGGCCGCTTCCAACCGGTCTCGGCGGGGCGCTCGGTGACGGGGTGGTGGCGATCACGGTCGCTCCGCTCGGAGGGGCCAAGGGGCTCGCCGCAATCGCCTCGGTTGGCGTCTTCGCGCTTGTCGCCGCCTTTGCCGCCTTCCGCACGGCCGTGCCGCGTCCCCGCCACCGGCTTGCCGCGGCAGCGGTGGCCAGTCGCGGCTTCGATGTCCGGCCGGTTCAGCCGGCCTCGGAGGTCACGCGTCGCGCCCGGCCGGCGCAAAAGCGGGCGCCGGATCCGTTCGAGGAGGAGGACGACGGCGAGGAAGATGGCGGCACGCTGTCGGCCTTCGCCGGCCGCGTGACCCATTGGGCGCTTGCGACCCGGGCGCGCTACCGCCGCCGCTTCGCCGGCAAGACTGGGACGCAGAACGATCCGCGCCGGCGCTCGGGCTCGCTGCGGGATGCCTTGCGCAAGGCCACGGCGGCGGAAGACGAGGATGTCGGCTTCGACACGGGGTTCGACGAGGCCGCCTATGGCGAAGAACCGGCCCCGCCGCTGCGCCGCCGGCGGGTCGAGCCCCGCTTCGATCTGGGCGCATGGACCGACGAGGTCGAGGAAGCCGTCGACGATGTCCGTCAGGCGCGCGACGATCGCGACGAGACCCGCTTCTCCCGGGAGCCCGAGGCAGACGAAGCGCAGGACGATCCGTTCGCGGACGACAACGACGATCCGGATCCGTATGATGATCCGCCGTTCGATGTCGACGACGACCCGTTTGACGCTGCGGATGATGGGCCCACGTACCAGCCTGCGCGCGAGACACGGGCACAGGCGGCGTCTCCGGCCAGGGAGCGGTCCCAGCCTCAGTCGGTGCCGGCCGTCACCACGCGCGTTTCCGCGCCTGCTGGACCCGCCAAGGCCGGCAAACGCATCATTCGCGAGGCGCAGCCCTCCCTGCTGCGCAATCCCGGCGAATACGAGCATCCGCCGCTGGGCCTCCTGATGGCACCGCCGGCGGGCCGACGCGACACCGGTATGACGCCGGAGTCCCTGGAGCAGAACGCGCGCATCCTGGAGGGTGTGCTGGAAGACTTCGGAGTGCGCGGCGAGATCATCAATGTGCGGCCCGGTCCGGTCGTGACGCTCTACGAGCTGGAGCCGGCGCCGGGCATCAAATCGTCTCGTGTGATCGGTCTCGCCGACGATATCGCCCGCTCCATGAGTGCGGTGTCGGCCCGTGTCGCCGTGATTTCCGGCAAGAACGCTATCGGCATCGAGCTTCCGAACGAACGCCGCGAGACCGTGTTCCTGCGCGAACTGCTGGCTTCTGCGGACTTCGAGAAATCCAAGGCGCGTCTGCCGTTGGCGCTCGGCAAGACCATCGGCGGCGAATCCGTCATTACCGATCTTGCCCGTATGCCGCATCTGCTGGTCGCGGGCACCACCGGCTCGGGTAAGTCGGTCTCCATCAACACCATGATCCTGTCTCTGCTCTATCGGCTGAAGCCGGAGCAGTGCCGGCTGATCATGGTCGATCCGAAGATGCTGGAACTCTCCGTCTACGATGGCGTGCCGCATCTGCTGACCCCGGTGGTGACAGATCCGAAGAAGGCGGTGGTCGCGCTGAAATGGGCCGTGCGCGAGATGGAAGAGCGCTATCGCAAAATGGCGAAGCTCGGCGTGCGCAACATCGACGGCTACAACAACCGGCTCGCAGAGGCGCAAAAGAAGGGCGAGACGCTGACCCGGGTGGTCCAGACCGGCTTCGACCGGGAGTCCGGCGAGGCGATCTTCGAGGAGGAGACCCTCGACTTCGAGCCGATGCCCTATATCGTCATCATCGTCGACGAGATGGCCGACCTGATGATGGTCGCCGGCAAGGACATCGAAGGCGCCATCCAGCGGCTGGCCCAGATGGCGCGCGCAGCCGGCCTGCATTTGATCATGGCCACCCAGCGTCCGTCGGTCGACGTCATCACCGGCACGATCAAGGCGAATTTCCCGACGCGCATCTCCTTCCAGGTGACGTCGAAGATCGACAGCCGCACGATCCTGGGCGAGATGGGCGCCGAGCAACTGCTCGGCCAGGGCGACATGCTTTACATGGCCGGCGGCGGCCGCATCCAGCGCGTGCATGGCCCGTTCGTGTCCGACGAGGAGGTCGAGGAGATCGTCGCGCACCTGAAGGCCCAGGGCGTGCCGGACTATCTCGATCAGGTGACGGAAGAGGACGGAGAAACCGCCTCGCAGTCGTCGTTCGACTTGGGCGTCGACAACATGTCGGAGTCCGACGACCTCTACGACAAGGCCGTCGCCGTTGTCCTGCGCGACCGCAAGGCCTCGACCAGCTACATCCAGCGCCGGCTGTCGATCGGCTACAACCGCGCCGCGTCGCTGATCGAGCGCATGGAAGACGAGGGGGTGGTCGGCCCGGCGAACCATGCCGGCAAACGCGACATTTTGGTCCCCGAGCGCGAAGAGGCGGAAGCGTGACATTGCCGCAACTTCGTCAAATGACGGGCTTATGTCCGGCCCTCAATCCAATTTTCGATTCGTGTAGGTGATTTCGGGCGATGCGCCCGGAACGAGGAGAGTCCCTCCCATGAGTGGCACCGTAAAGCGCCATCCTTCCCACGGTGGTCCGGGCTTCTGGGTCCGCACCGCCGTCATTCTGGCGGCCCTGGCCGGCCTCACCATCGCCGCGACATCGGCGCGTGCCGAGGCACCGACCAAGGCGCTGAGCGAAATCAGCGAGTATTTCAACGACATCGATACGATGCGTGGCGAGTTCGTCCAGATCGGGCCGGAAGGCCAGCGCTCCGACGGTCAATTCGCCCTGGCTCGGCCCGGCAAGGTCCGCTTCCACTATAACCCGCCCGCTCAGCTCGACATCATCGCCGACGGCACGTCGGTCGCCGTCCGCAATCGCAAACGCGCGACCCAGGACATCTGGCCGCTCAGCAAGACGCCGCTGCGCTTCCTCTTGTCGAAGGACATCGACCTGGCCTCCGACGCCAAGGTCAGCCGCGTGGAGATGCGCCCGGACGTGGTGATGGTCACAATCGACGAGAACACGACCTTCGGCGACGGCACGCTCACCTTGATGTTCGATCGCGGCACCGCCGAGCTGAAGCAGTGGGAGGTGGTCGATTCCCAGGGGCAGCGCACCCAGGTCTCGATCTACAACGTCGCGCTGGACAAGCCGGTCGATCCGGACCTCTTCAAGATCGACTACACGGTGATCCGCGAGGGCGTGAACAATCGCCGCTGACGGGGCCGAGGACGGCTGCGACATGGCGCGCGCGAGATCCGTCTTGCCGGCCCTGCATGGCAATGGCAGAGTTCTGCCATGATCAGCCCTCGAAAGAGTTACGAGCCGGGCCACCAGCGGAAGTTTCTGGTGGTTATCGATGAAACTCCCGAGTGTGACCGCGCGGTGGTGTATGCCGCCAAGCGGGCCGAGCGCACGGGCGGCATCGTGACGCTTCTCTATGTGATCTCGCCCAGCGAATTTCAGCATTGGCTTGGGGTGGAGAGCATCATGCGTGCCGAGAAGGAAGAAGAGGCGCGCGCAACGCTGTCGCGGTTCGTGGATCGGGCCCGGGCGATCGCCAAGGTCGATCCGGAAACGGTGGTGCGCGAAGGCAACCGCTCCGAGGAGATCCGCACGCTGATCGACGAGGACGTGGACATCGCGATCCTCGTGCTGGCGGCGGGAACCGGTTCGGAAGGACCTGGTCCGCTGGTGTCCTCGATCACCAGCGCCTCGGGCGGCTTCCATATCCCGGTGACGATCGTCCCCGGCGATCTGTCCGATGAGGAAATCACCGGCCTGGCCTAGGGCCATGACCCTGGCGCGCCCGCACACGGCCCCGCACCGTTCCATTCGGTTTCTCGCGATCGGACGATCGGTCGTCGTCCACGCATCCTTGATGATGCGCGCGCGCCGCGATGTCGCCCGAAAGTCCGTTTTAGTGCGTAGTGACCTCGATCGAACGTCCATCTGACCGGCGGTCCGCGCCGGGATGCGGCGCTCGAGATTCTGGTTTCGAAACCCCGCTCCTCCGAGTACTGAGATAGCGCAGTCGGTGGCCTCGAGCGGGGTCGAAGCCACGACGTTGGAAATGCTGGAGGCGGGAGAGGCTCTCTATGGACACCAGCGGCGAGCAGCAATTTTACGTCGGCGCCAAGACGGTGCTTCAGAATGCGACCGTCGAGGTGCAAGGCACCGCGCAGATCGACGGCGAGTTCCACGGCGAACTCAAGGCCACCCATCTGGTGGTGGGCGAGGAAGGCTTCGTTTCGGGGACCGTGACCAGCGAGACCGCCGAGATTCAGGGGCGGGTCGAGGGGACGGCGACCCTCTCCGGTCAACTGACGATCCGGGCAAGCGGTCTGCTCAAGGGCAAGGTTCACTACGGCTCGCTGTCGGTCGACGCGGGCGCCCGATTGATCGGCGATCTTGCGACGGAAGACGGCGAGGCGGGCGATCGCCCGAAGCGCGAAAGCCGCAGCAAGACTGCGTCCTCCAAGACCGAAAGCAAAGCTGAGAGCAAGGCCGAGAAGAAGGCCGAAGAAGAGCGCGCGGCGGCGTCCCAGACCACAGACGAAGTCTGATCGCTCCCCCACGGGCGGGCCTTGCGATCGATCCGCCCGGATTTTCAAGCTGATCACGTATGGTCGTTCGCCCCGACGAGGAAGGGGTGGGCGGGAATAAAAAGGGCGAATGAGGATGACGGATGCCGGGTCCGATTCGGATCGCAGCAAGTTGCGGACGATCATGTGTGTGGCGCGGAGCGGGGGGCAGGGTAAAACCACCGTCGCTCAGCTCGTGCACGTGATCAGCCAGCGCAACCGCATCAACCGGCGTCTCTATTCGGCCGACTTCCTGGTGAGCAGCCAAGGCTCCAAGCTCGGTCGGCTCTATCCGGGGCGCGTCACCGAGTTCGGTATCGGCGCGAGCTACGACCAGGTGCGCGACAGCTCCGATCCCAACCACTCGATCCGCTACTGGGATCGGCTCGGCGAGGTGCTGGCGCAAGGCGATGCGCTGATCGATCTCGGCGCCAACGTGATCGATCGGGTGCTGGAATGGGCGCGGCAACGCCAGGCCAACACGGTCCTCAAGAAGCGTGGTGCGCCGCTGACCGATGTCTGTGTGATCTGCAAGTCGACGATGCATTCCGTCGATCAGGCCGTCAGCTTGGCGCGGACCTTCATCGACGACGAGCCTTGGCCGGTGGGCAAGGTGGTGATCGTGATCAATGAGGCCGAGGGTAAGGTGCTGAACGAGGAGGCCCGCTCCAAGCTCCTCGATCTGCGCGAACACCCGAAGATCGATTTCGTGCGGTTGCCGTTCTGCGATTCAGAGGTCTGGCGGCTGACGGAGATGCAGCAATATTCGCTCGCCGATGCGCTGGATTGGGATCCCGACGATCTGGTCGAGCGGTTCGACCTCGACATTTGGGACGCGACCTCCGGCCTGGCGGAAATGGGGGCGTGGGTCGACGTGTTCGGTAAGAAGCTGGCCGCCTCCGGCCTGGTGCCGCGCGCTGGCAAGGAGTAGGCCGCAGCGGCGTGGGCCGCAGTCTCGGCTCGGCGTTTGCCGGCTTGGCGGAATGCGGCCCGGAATGGAATTCCTCGCATGAGGACTTGAAGCCGCCCCTTCGGCACCCGATAACAAAGTCAGCGCGCATTCGGCAACGTGTGCCGCTTTGCGCATTAACTGCTTGTTTTGTCGCAATTTCGAACGGAAATCGGCTTCTCCGTTCCTGAAATTGCTCTCGTTTTCTGGTCCATCAGTGCGGCCTTGAACCGCAACGGAGGCGCCATGTTCATTCAGACCGAATCCACTCCCAATCCGCAGACCCTCAAGTTCATCCCGGGCGAAACCGTGCTCGGCGAAGGAACGCGGGATTTTCGCTCCGGGGACGAGGCGGCCGTTTCGCCGCTCGCCCAGCGCCTGTTTGCCGTGCCGGGGGTGACCGGCGTGTTCCTCGGTGCCGACTTCGTGTCGGTGACCAAGGCCGACGACGACTGGCAGCATCTCAAGCCGGCGATCCTCGGCGCGATCATGGAGCACTATCTCTCCGATCAGCCCGTGCTTGTCGAAGGCACTGGCGAGGAGGCGGGTGACGAGTTCTTCGCTGCCGATGACGAGGCGACCGTCTCGATGATCAAGCAGCTCCTCGACGAGCGCGTCCGGCCGGCGGTCGCTAACGATGGGGGCGACATCACCTTCAAGGGTTTCAAGGACGGCATCGTGTTCCTGTCCATGCGCGGAGCGTGCGCGGGGTGCCCGTCGTCGACCGCCACGCTGCGGATGGGTATCGAAAACCTGATGCGCCATTTCGTGCCGGAAGTGCAGGAAGTTCGCGCCGTCGAAGCGTAGACCGGATCGACCGCTCAAGGCCGGGGTTCGTGCCGGTCTTGGCGCCTGTCGGGACGTCGCAGTGGACGCTCGCAGCTCGGTCGAGCTGGCGTCGTGCCGTGGCCTACCGGGATAAGGCCGCTCCGATTGCGGTCCCGACGCCGATGCCGATCGAAAGGCCGAGGGCGAGCTCGCCCATCGCGACGCCAAGGCTAGTTCCGATTCCTGCGCCCAGGGCGATTCCAACGCCGATCTTCGAGTGCTGCTTTTGCATGCGTTCACCCCGTCCGCCTATTCCAGTGCGCTCGGTATCTCCCATGTCGGGCGCGACGAGCAAGCGGGAATGGCCTTAGACAGGGGCAGTTAGAGATTCTGCTTCAAGAGCCTCTGCACACGGCGGCGCTCCCACATGGCGGAGATCTGCTCGGTCTCGATCGTGGCGGGAACGATGTTGTCGCCCGGCGTGTCCGGCTTGAAGCGGAAGGTGCGTTTTGCGCCGATCGTCAGCGCTTCGGAGGAATGCGCGGCCACCACGATCAGCTCGAATTCCTTGAACACGTCGCTCGGCGGGGTGTCCATGTCCGGCAGCTCGGTGCAGCGGCGCGTCCGCTCGATCAGACTGCCGAGCGTGCCGATATCCATATGATCGCCCTGGCAGAGCGGCCCCTGGTTGGTGGCTTCTTTCGAGCGTGGCTTGTTCTCGTCCAGTCCTTCGACATCCGTGACCGCCATCATCCAGCTTTTGTCGTCGGTTTTCAGGATGCCGAGGATGCTCTGCACATAAATCGGCTCCTGGCTCATGTTGCTGACGAGGCAGTGGGCGTTCATGCCGACCCCGGCGCCTCGATTGATCAGGATTTTCGGTTTGCGCTGGCGCAGATAGGCCATCAGGAAAAGCTGAAGATAGACGAACCAGACGACCAGCATCGCCAGATTGATGGCGACGTTGAGCGCGCCGGAATTCTCTCCAAGCCAATTGAGCATCCGCCGCTTGCCTCCGTGTTTGCCGGCAATCAGCGGCAAACACGCAAATGGCGGAATCGTTCAACCGCAGCGGGACCGCGGAGGCATCTACTCGGGGCGGATCGCGACGGTCACGATCACGAGCGCGAAGCCGACGAGGGCGAGTTTCCAGGCATCGGCGCGGCGCTTAAATCCGGGAAAGCCGAGCGGCCGAATCACCTGAACCGCCATGGCGAGCACAACCAGAAGCGTGACCAGCCGGCTCACCGGAGCCAACCGTAGCTGGAGCGTCCGCCGTGATGGATTGCGCAGGCGGTCGCGACACGACACGATGCCGGTCCATCACGCTTTCTTCGTTCCGTCGCCTGGGGAGCTCGCATTGCTGTTTGAAACCTCGCTCGCTGAATCCGGTCCGCTGCGCCAGCGCTTCCGGGAGGACATTCGCGCCGACGAAACGGCAATCGCCCGCCGCCTGATCGATGCGGCCACGCTGCCCGCCGACCAGGTCGACAGGATTGCCGAGACCGCCCGCGAGCTCGTGCGCGGCGTGCGCTCCGGCCGGATCGGGCGCGGCGGCATCGATGCGTTCATGCACGAATACGAGCTCTCCTCGAAAGAGGGCGTGGTGCTGATGTGCCTCGCCGAAGCCATGCTCAGGGTGCCCGATGCGCACACCGTGGACAAGCTGATCGAGGACAAGATCGGCACGGCGGAGTGGGACAGCCATCTTTGGAAGTCCGATTCCTTCTTCGTCAACGCCTCCACCTGGGGGCTGATGCTGACGGGCCGTGTCGCCCGGTTGGACGACAACGAGGGCCGCGACGCCCGCGCCGTGCTCGGCCGGCTGGTGCATCGGGCAGGCGAACCGGTGATCCGACGCGCCGTGCGCGAGGCCATGCGCATTCTCGGCCGCCAGTTCGTCATGGGCCGCTCCATCAAGGAGGCGCTGTCGAACGCCCGCGAAGCGGAAAGCGAGGGCTATCGCCACTCCTACGACATGCTCGGCGAGGCGGCCCGCACCATGGCCGACGCCGACCGCTATTTCGACAGCTACGCCAATGCCATCAAGGAGATCGGCAAGGCCTCCAAAACCCGCTCTGGCATGGACGCGCCGGGCATCTCCGTGAAGCTGTCGGCGCTGCATCCGCGCTACGAGTTCGCCAAGCGCGAGCGGGTAATGAGCGAGCTCGCGCCGCGGCTGGCCGATCTTGCCGTCATGGCCAAGGACGCCGATATCGGCTTCACCGTCGACGCCGAAGAGGCCGACCGGCTGGATCTTTCCCTCGATGTGATCGAGGCGGTGGCGATGGACCCGCGGCTGAAGGGTTGGGACGGCTACGGGCTCGCGATCCAGGCCTATCAGAAGCGCTGCCACGCGCTGATCGACTGGCTGGAGGACCTCGCCAAGCGGGCCAACCGGCGGCTGGCGGTGCGCCTCGTCAAGGGCGCCTACTGGGACAGCGAGATCAAATGGGCCCAGGAGCGCGGCCTGCCGGGCTATCCCGTCTTCACCCGCAAGGTGCTGACCGACGTCTCCTACATCGCCTGCGCCAAGAAGCTGCTGGCCGCCGACACCGCCTTCTATCCGCAGTTCGCCACCCACAATGCCCATACGGTCGCCACCATCCTGGAGCTTGCCGGCAACCGCCAGGACTTCGAGTTCCAGCGCCTGCACGGCATGGGCGAGGCGCTCTATACCCAGATCGTCGGCGAGAAGGCGCTGAACCGGCCCTGCCGGATCTACGCTCCGGTCGGCACCCATGAGGACTTGCTCGCCTATCTCGTCCGCCGGCTTCTGGAAAACGGCGCCAACTCCTCGTTCGTGAACCGGATTCAGGACGAGAAGCTGCCGATCGACGCCATCGTCGCCGATCCGATCCACCAGGCGCGCGGGCTTTCGTCCTATCCCAATCCGAACATCCCGTTGCCGCAAAATCTCTACGGCGCGGCGCGCAAGAACTCCCAGGGCCTCGACCTGACCGACCCGGCGGCGCTGGCGCCGGTGGCGGAGCGCATGGAGCGGTTTGCGGCTTACCGGTGGGAGGGGCGGCCCTCGGTCGGCGGCAGCCCGCAGGAGGGGACCGCGCGCGAGGTGCGCGATCCGGCCGACCATTCCCGCATCATCGGCACCATGACCGACGCCACCCCGGAACTGGCCACCAAAGCGCTAGAGCGCGCCACCCGCGCCTTCCCTGCCTGGGACGCCACGCCCGCCGGCAAGCGCGCGGAGATCCTAGAGAAGGCCGCCGATCTCTACGAGGAGAATCTGGCCGAGCTTTCAGCCATCTGCGTGCGCGAGGCGGGCAAGATCATGCTCGACGCGGTCGCGGAGGTGCGCGAGGCGGTCGACTTCCTGCGCTATTACGCCCACCGCGCCCGGATCGATTTCGCCGAACCCGAGGCGATGCCCGGACCGACGGGAGAGCGCGACGAATATTGGCTCGCCGGGCGCGGCACCTTTCTGTGCATCTCGCCCTGGAACTTCCCGCTGGCGATCTTCACCGGCCAGGTCTCCGCCGCCCTTGCCGCCGGCAACTCGGTGCTCGCCAAGCCGGCCGAGCAGACCCCGCTGGTGGCCGCGCGCGCGGTGGAGCTTCTGCACCAGGCCGGTGTGCCCGGCGACGTGCTGCATCTCCTGCCCGGCGACGGCGCGGCGATCGGCGGCGCGCTGCTGCCGGATCCGCGCGTTTCCGGCGTCGCCTTCACCGGCTCGGTGGAGACCGCGCACATCATCAACCGGGCGCTCGCCGCTCGCGACGGCGCCATCGTGCCGTTGATCGCCGAGACCGGCGGCCAGAACGCCATGATCGTGGACTCCACCGCGCTGCCGGAGCAGGTGGTGGTGGATCTGTGCGCCTCCGCGTTCCAGTCGGCCGGCCAGCGCTGTTCCGCCGCGCGCGTGCTGTTCGTGCAGGAGGACTGCGCCGACCGCACGCTCACCATGCTCGCCGGCGCCATGGCCGAACTTGCGATCGGCGACCCGTCCGATCTCGCCACCGACATCGGCCCGGTGATCGACGCCGAGGCCAAGGAGGCGCTCACCGCCCACATCGCGCGCATGGAGAAGGAGGCGAAGCTGATCGCCCGCGCGCCGGCCACGGCTCAGATGGAAAAGGGCACCTTCGTTGCCCCGGTCGCTTTCGAGATCGACTCGCTCGACCGGCTGAAAAAGGAAGTCTTCGGCCCGGTGCTGCACGTGATCCGCTACAAGGCCAGCCGGATCGACCAGGTCATGGATGCCATCAACGCCACCGGCTTCGGGCTGACCATGGGGCTCCACACCCGCATGGACACCGAGGTGGAGTGGCTGCGCCGGCGCGCCGGGGCGGGCAACCTCTACGTCAACCGCAACATGATCGGCGCCGTGGTCGGCGTGCAGCCCTTCGGCGGCGAGGGCCTGTCGGGCACTGGCCCCAAGGCGGGCGGCCCGCGCTATCTCTCGCGCTTCGCCACCGAGCGGGTCATCTCCATCAACACCACGGCGGCCGGCGGCAACGCGTCGCTGATGAGCATGGGGGACGATTTGCCCGGTTGAGCGTCCTTAGACGAGCGGTGGGCGGCCTGGTTTTTTCTGGCCGCAATTCCGGACGCAAAACCGCAAGAGCACTTTTGCTGGAATCGCTCGGGCCCGGCACGCAGTCGCGCGCTGGTGGGAGTGGTCCGGAGAGGCGGTGCTCTGATCGCATCTGCGCCAATCCTTCGCGGCGGCCCGTCCTCTGCTAGGCTGTGCCGATGCGATGCTTGAGGGAGGTGCGACATGGACCAGGTCACCGGCGGCTGCCTGTGCGGCGACGTGCGGGTCGTGGCGACGGGACGCCCGGACCGCGTCGGCCTCTGCCACTGCCTCGACTGCCGCAAACACCACGGCGCGCTCTTCCACGCCTCGGCGATCTTCCCCGAGGCCGCGGTGACGGTGACGGGCGAGACCCGCGCCTTTCGCGGCCGGGTGTTCTGCCCGCGCTGCGGCTCGTCGGTGGTCTCGCTCAGCCCCGGCGAGGTCGAGGTCCATCTCGGCGCTCTCGACGCCCCCGACCGGTTCGTCCCGAGCTACGAGCTCTGGACCCTCCGCCGGGAGGCCTGGCTGCCGCCGTTCCCCGGCCTGACGGGCTACCCGCGGGACCGGGAGGCCGCGGAGTAGGGTGAGTTTTCACCCCTCACGCCGAGTTCGCTTGCGCTCACCGGCTCCGGGAGAGCGCGTGGTCGCTGTCGTTCCCGGTCGCTGCGCTCCTCGCCTCTTGCCCGGCCGGCGGACGGTCGTCCGCTGGCTTCGCAATCCCAGGAAAAGTGGGCACCGGTTTTCCGGCCTTTTTTGCTCACGCGAGCTTCCCTTCGGTCGCCGCTCGTGTGAGCGGACATACCAAACCGCCCCCCGTGCCGCATCCGGCCGGGGTGACAGGCAAACGGGATCGGTGGGGCAGAGATCGACCTGCCTTCAAGCTTCGTCCTGAAGGCAGACAAGTCGATCGTTGAGAAGACCGAGCATCTTGTCCGCGCTCAAACGCGCGCGGGATGCTCGGGATGGCGGCCATCCGATTTAATAGTGTGCGGTCGCCCTTCGGCGCGGGTTTTCAGATCGATCAGCTTGTCGGCGGTCCGCTTCGCGGCCGCCGGCTGATCTTGCCTGACGGTCGAACCGATGCAGCCACCCTTCTCCCAAGGGCGCGAAGGAGTCGGACCTTCCGCCCCTCCACCGGGCAGCGAACACCGCGCAGTCGCAGAAACCTCTACGAGGGGCGGCTTGAGAAAACCGCCTTTTCGAGGCCATGCGCGCAGCTTCCCGCCTTTGGTTCCGGCGGACACCACATGCCATCGGTACCGGGAGCATCCCCGCGCTCGTACCGAGCGCGGACAGGATGCTCGTCTTGAAGATCGATCAACTTTTGGTCCGCGATCCGAAAGGATCGGCGGGCCGTTGATCTCGTCCGCCCGTCCGTTACACGGGCCGCAACCCGGCCGTCAGGCCCCAGAGCATTTTCGAGCGAAGCGGGTCCCGCTTCGCGTCCCGAAAATGCGGCTTGAAGACGAGGCTCGGTTTCCTCGCGAAACCGAGCCGGGCCACGTGGCGGTCGGTCCGGCACGGCTCCCAGCGGGTCAAGCGACAAGGGGAGAATACGGGAGGATTGAGGGGGCGGGGATAAGTGGGGGGATGGGATGGGCCGCTGGCGCCGAGTGTGCGGCCTGATTTCTGTTCCGCTCACGCGAATTCGCTTCGCTCATCGCTCCGCGAGGGCGGCCTGGTTTGTTTGGGACGCTATCGCGAACGGAAAACCGGTTCCCACTTTTCCTGCGATTGCTCGGACCGGCGCGCGGTCGCGCGCTGGTTGGTTCAGCCCGGAACGGCGGTGCTCGGATCGCATCTGCGCCAACCCAACCCGCTCATTCCCGCGAAAGCGGGAATCCATAGGGCCTCTCGGGGAACTGTTGACCCTGAGGCCCGGTCAGCGAAAGTCGGCGCCCGGCACGGACGCCTCGACCGCCTATGTTCGTCGCCGTCTCATGATGGATTCCCGCTTTCGCGGGAATGAGCAACCGTGTCTGCTATGTGGTCGGTGCGCAGGCTGTCTCGGCGTCGCGGATGATGGCGTTGAGATGGGTGATGAGCTTGCGCATCACGGCGGTGATGGCAACTTTGAACGG
>NZ_JABJVY010000048.1:0-18066 GCF_040750475.1 Amorphus sp. 3PC139-8
CATCCGGCGGGACTGGATCCACAAGCAGACGACCGCGATCGCCGAGAGCCAAGGCGTCGTCGTGGTCGAGGCCCTGCGGGTGCGGTCCATGTCCGCGTCGGCGCGGGGAACGGTTGAGGAGCCGGGGCGCAACGTGCGTGCCAAGGCGGGCCTCAACCGTTCCATTCTCGACGGCGGCTGGTTCGCCTTCCGCACGGCGCTGGCCTACAAGCTGGCGGCCCGCGGCGGGCATCTGGTCGCCGTCGAACCCGCCTACACGTCGCAGACCTGCTCGGCCTGCGGCGCCGTGGATCGGGCAAGCCGGATGGCGCGGGCCGTGTTCGCCTGCACCGCCTGCGGCCACACCGACCATGCCGACGTCAACGCGGCCAAGACCATCCTGCGGCAGGGCCTGTCGTCGATGCCTGTGGAGGGACGCGATCGCGCGCCCGACGAAGCAGGAACCACCCGGAGGGCCGCATCAGCAGCCCAAAAGGAACCCTCGGCCTTCAGGCCGAGGAGGAGGTCAGAGCAGGCAACGACCGATCCACTTCGGGAAGCCCGCCTTTCGCGGGCTTCTTTTTGTTTTTGAATTTTCACGCGTGCATATGAGCATACTCGTGTGACAACGAGGACGGACCAATGCAAGTCGGCTCACGGACCCCCTGGGGAAATGTAGAATACGTCCATGAATTCGCGAAGGGCGTCTTCTACTGCTCAACGCCGTCGCACGGAGGGATAAAGCTCGACGAGGACCGCAATGCACGCGTACCCGCCGAGTTCCGCGCGCCCGGCGGGTGGTACGAGCGCGACGTCGATTGGTCGATTGCCGTGCTGGCGGTCCGCGACGCGTTCTCGCCACATCGGGTCGCGGAAGCGGAGAGGACCTGCCGGAATTGGAAACCGGCGGCCTACGAAGCCGTCACCGGTCTGCGGCTATCGGTCGGCCAGAGCTACATGCTCAAGCTGCAGGCCTGGCAGGCCGAGCACGCCCACGAGCTTCAGGCCATTTCCGGATACCATGCCTCCTCGGCATTCGACGGCATCCCCGATGACATGGTCGCCGTGGAGGCGACCGTCGGCGGAGATCGGTCGCGGACGAGCGAGGGGCGATACTTCTTCGTCGACAAGGCAGAATATTCCCAGGGGCTCCGCGAGCCGATGCCCTTTCTCATCGACACCGGCCGGCACGAGGAGGTGACTCGCTTGGACCGCTCGTTCGTAAGGAGCGACCGATCTCCCACGCCTGGGTTCTAGAAGGAGGCTTCCCGATGACGAATGAAACGGCACGAGAGCCGGATCTGGGAAGAGTGCCGATGGAGGCGCTGCTCGATGAAATCGAGCGCCGCGGCACAGTGATCTTGATCCATACCACAGTGGACGCGATCGCTGAAATGGCCGGAACTGATGCGGGCCGCGTCCGGACCTGCCTGCCCGACATCAAGGACGCAGTGATCGACTCCGAAGCGGCAGACGCAATCGACGAGGTCTGCGCCCGCGCGCTCGAGAGCGACGACGATACGTTCGATTTCGACTAGGCAGGGGGTGCGCCGGCTACCCTAACGTCCCGCGCCCTCCGCACGTCGAACAGGGCCTGGACTGCTGCTTTTGGCCGGCCCCGAAACACGCCGGACAGGTTGCGTCGCCCTGTCGGCCGCTTCCGCCGCAGGTGTAGCAGGTCTCAGGCGTGGAAACGAACCGGGCTCCTCCACAGGTCGGGCAGGTTTGCGGCATATCTCAGTCCTCCGTGGTTGCGGGCCAGTCTCCCGGTTCCCTTCGCACCAATCCGCCGAGGACGGTCAACACGGGCGGGAATCCCGGTCAGCGTGCTTGATCGCGGGGCCCGTACCTGTTCTAGTTGATCCATTCTGTTTTTCACAGACCCATTGTGCGCGTGTGAGGCCACCATGTTGCAGGTGTCGATCTCCGACGGGACCCCGGTCGACGCTGTCGCCGCCTACATTCCGAACCCCTTGGCGATTTCGACAATCACGCGCCCGCCGGTCGATTGGTGGGACTGGTCGGCCGAGCCCATAGGCCGTCTATTGACGTCGGCTGATCTCCCGGCAGGAGTCACCCCGAGAAAACTGTTGCGCGCCCTTTCGAGGCAGGACCGTCCCTGGTTCCCCGTCGAGTTCGTGCCACGGGAGGGCGGGATCGGTCGTCTTCATGTGACCGGACCCACGTCGAGCGCTGGACTGCGGATCGGGGTTTTCGTCCTGGCGGCCGAGGACGGTTGGGGGTGGACCCGGGCAGGGGCCGTCCGGGCGATCGACACCTGTCTCGCGCGCTTCGTGAAGGCGTTGGAAAGCGGCGGGCAGGACGAAACCATCGGACTGCAGGGGTTGACGGCATGGGCGAGAAGCCTCGGCAGGGAGACAGCGCAATGAGCTCGGCCTTAACACCCGACGGCAAGCGGATCGTTGGGGTGGTAGAAGAAATCGTCGGAACGGCACGACTGGGCGAGGACAGTTTCTCGCGCGAGGCGAACGGTGAGCTCGGCTTCAGCTATGCCGGCGAAACCGAAATCGACTGGAATAGCCAGAAGCCCGTCAGGCCCTCGGACGGAAAAGGTCGTATCTTCGTGGATGAAGATGGAGAGTTCTGGCGGGAGACGGAAATCGTCCTGGAAGAGGAGCCGAAGCATACAACCCAGTCCCGAGAGGATGATGGTCCTTCTCCGTGATCACGCTCTCCGATCGGCGTGTAAGGCGACCGTCGAACGCGCCAGACGTTGACTTGACTTGGCTTGGCTGTCTCCACACGATAAAATTCGATTTCGGTATCGATACAAAAGCCGGCGCCCTTCGTGGCGATGTATATTTCACAATATTGGGGAGTGCTACCTTGCGTGGTCGGAAGAGCTACACGTCGGACGCCGTCGGCATTTCGCGCATTGCTCTTATTGCTTCTGTGTTTTCTGCATACTTTCTACCGGAACGGGAAGGGACCGTCGTGGCCGTTGCAGCTTTCGGCGTGCTCCTGTTCTTCGAATGGCTCGGCATGCACTTGGACTATCGCGCGGTCAAAAGAACGTACGCGGAGCTGATGGGTTCGGAAGGGGATATGACATCCTCCGTTCAAGAACCCGAGCATTCCGCGCAGGATGCATCCCGCTGGCCGATCAACGAAGTGACCCGGCTGGTTGTCACCGGGAGTATCGGGCTGGTGACCGCATCGCTTCTTTTTGCGAATGCGACATCGGCCGGCGGCCTCGCCTTTGCCCTGTTCGACGTGGCTCTTGTCGTTGTGATGGGGCTCTCGATTGTCACCACGCGGATGCTGCAGAGGCGAGAAGATGCGCTCAGAGCCGATGTGGCACGGCACCACTTCGAGGCCCAGTAGAGGCGGCTCCCGCATCCTTTTGACTGTCGACCGACCGGACGGATTCTTCCGGGCCCGATGTGGATCGGCCGCCTTCGATCACGCGCAGCGGTCTGGAGCCCGGGGGTAGGTCCGGTGGGTGCGGCGGCCGTATGATATCCGGGAAGTGAGCCCCGCACTTCTCGTCGTTGGCAAGCTTCCGCCGGACCTTCGGGTCCCGCCAAGGGCAATCCCTGGCCAGAATGTCGAGGAGCTCGTCCAAGGCCACCTCGCTGCCGAACTTATAAGCGAGCCGCGCAAGGCGATAGACGCCCTCCCGTCGGCAGAACCGGCAGCTCACACGGACGAGGACGAAGGGGTATTCCGAAAGGCGCTCCATCAACAGATGGAATCGAACAAAACAAGAACTTCGTCAAGGCCCGCTTACGCAGACGGCGCCGACATGGCGCACCAGGGGGTCGAGCACCAACAAGTAAAGCTTGACCATTACAAATAGGGATACCGCTATTTATTGAAGATATCCGTTTAAGTGACTGATCCATATACACGCACAACAGTGGCCGCGTGAACTCTATTGCCTGTTTCAGCACTCGACTTACGTAAGGACGAGACATATTTGTGAAAAAGCACTTGACCGCCCAGGTTGAGCTGCTATATTGAAAGCGCAAGGGTTGCGAAGTGTGACCCACGGAAGTTCACCCGAGACGCGCTGCAAGAGCGCGCGGGAGGTCGAGATGGCAACTGCAGTGAAGGAGGCGCTTGGCGCCGTGGGTAGCGTGATCGGCAAGGCGCTGTACGTGGCGTTTGCCGGCCTGTCGGTGCCGCTCGCTATCGTTGCGGCCTTCTGGGCTGTGCCGCTCGGCGATGTGCCGTACCGCCAGGACGTTGTCGCCCGTTGGGGCGAGCCGATCGGCCAGCTGACCCTTCTGATCATCGCCGCCTTCTGGATCCACCATTGGTGGGTGATGCGGCGCCAGTAGGCGCATCACCGATCTGACATCTGAGGCCACGACGAATTGAGGCCGCCGCCGAGTTTCTCGGCGGCGGCCTCTTTTTGTCCGATACCTGCCGGGATCAGTCGCCGGGCGGCGGGCTATCGTCCGACGCCCGGTTCCGGTTCCGGCCGGCCCAACGCGCGCCCGCCCGAACGCCACGGCCGAAGCCGGTCGCAGCACCCTGGGTCGCTTGAGCGCCGGCACCACCGGTCACGATCGCCGACCCAAGGGCTGCCTGCTGGGCGCGGCCTTCGTTGGAGCTGACGTCGGCGGAGCCCCCGATCCACCGCAACACGCGATTGGGGAACTCGCTCACGAGCGAGAAGGACCGCTCGATCAACACGATGTACGACAACACGATCATGACCGAGACGGCGATGATCCCGAAGAGCCAGCTCAAGCTGCCGCCGACGCCCAGGGATGACAGCATGTAATAGAATCCCATGTCGATGATCGCGCTCGTCACTTTGAAAATCATCATCCCGATGAGAAATCCGAAGATCATCAGGATCGGTGTCAAAAAGAGGGAAAGGATCAGAAGGTAGCCCTGCTGCGCCGATTGCCCGGCAAAACCTTCGCCTTCCATGCGAAGATGTGCGATCGCCCAGAGATTGGCGGCGACGATGGCCTCGGCAACCAGAAGAAAGTAGCCGGTCACCGAGATCACCCATAGGATAAAGGGCAGCATCGGCAGGATAAAGGCCATGGACGTGCCGGCGGCGAGCAGGGTCGCCAGCGGGAGTTGCAGCAGGGCACCGGCGGCCGAAGTGAAGAACGAGCCCAGGCTGATCCCGATGATCAGCGCAGCCGTCGCGTCGGTGAGGCGATGGCCGAGCCGGACGATGCCGACCATCGGATCCTCCGAATATCGCGACGGGTCGAAGATCTCTGCGAGAAAATTGGCGGCATCAACTCCTCGTCCAGTGAAGGCTTTGTCAATGAGACTGGCCCATCCGCCCGAGCTGTCGTCGGCCTGCGCGTCCTGAACGAGGTCGGGATTGAGCGGATAGCCGAGCGCGGCGAGCTCGGCGGCCGCATACTGGAAGCCCCAGTCAGCCGCCGCGTAAACCTTGCGCGCCTCGGCCGTCGATTGAAGCTCTTCATCAGTAGGGCCGACGATGGACGACCAGGCGCGCCGCGAGAAGGGATTCCAGTTCGTAAGCGCCCCGACCTCGACCGTATTGGCAAAATATGAAGGGCCATTCACGACGTCCGGGCGGGCTTGCAGGACGGTCAAGATCTCGGCGTTCAAGCGAGCGACGGTCATGTACCAGCTGCCCGCCCCGATCCAGCCCTGGCCAAAACACTCGACGGCTTCCGGGTTGGAGGAGCGGCGGCCGCAGTTGCCACCGCTGATGTATCTGGCCAGCATGTCGCGGGCGCGGCCGGTCTGGCCGTCGTCGGACGCGAGCTTGCGGCGCAGCGATTCCATCCTCTCGTCGTAGACGTCCCTCATCGCCGCGTGAGCCTGCCGGACCGGGACCACGGGCGGCGACTCGCCGGCGAGCGCGGCCTTGACGAAGTCGCCGGCCATGGAAGCAAAGACCTGCAGCCCGGCGATCAGGGCGTCGCGCTGGATCGCCTGGAATTCCGGTGCCAAGTCTTTGGTCTCCTCGCGCTGCAGGGCGGCCGGGGTCCGGGGCGTCCGGATCGACCCGCAGATGCCGGTCCGGTTGTCGCCAAGCGCCGTCGTAAGGATGTAGCGGCCGTTCTCGCTCTGCTGCTGGACCGGCTGGGGCGGCGTGCCGCCGGCAACGCCGTACTGGTATCCCGACAAAGCAAGGCAGGCCGACATCTGCCAAAGCGCCTCGGTCACGTCCGCCGGCATCGACCCATTGGCGGCAATGATCGGGGTGGCGTCATCGAGCAGGAGCTCCGTTGCCTCCCCCCAGATGAAGCTCGCGCCCTCGGTGGATCCCTTCACTATTATCGCGATGGTCGCTTGCAAGACGTTGTAGCCTGAGAGGCCCGGGAGTGGGACAAGCATCCCGACCGCCAGGATGACGCGGAGCGGGCCCCAGAGCGTGGACCAGCGTTGCCCCAGGATGACACCCTCGTGCGCGCTCTGTAAGACCCCCACGAGCACGTTGTAGAAGAAGAGGAGGCCGCCAACGGCCAAGCAGATCACGTTAAAAAAGCCGATGATCGTTGAGAGGAAGGTGCGGCCGGCGCCGCCGCCGTCGGCGGACGGGAAAAGGGGGCCGAAGATCTGGTTGAGGAAGACCGAGCTGTAGGGGTCGCCAGTCTCAGAGCTGAACCACGCCGCGGCATCGTCACTGGTGAAGCCATCATATTCCGCTTGGGCGAACCCGGGGACCGTCGACATGATGAGCAGTCCGGCGACGAGCGCGCCGATCGCTCCGCCGCGGATGAGTCGACCGGCGGCAGGATTGCGAAAATAGGAAATTATGGATCTCATCGCGTCGCCTCGAGCACGTTGGCAACCAGCCATCTCGACCGCGCATCACGGTCTGCGAAAATGTATCCTAGCTCATTTACTCACGGACGCCACTGCGAAGAACCCTTCGGGAACGGGGTCGTGAAAACGGCGCGCTCGGCGCCGTCCGGACGCGGCCGGGGCGCATTTCCGCGCCCCGGCCGGCAAGAAAAAAGCCCCGCCGAGGCGGGGCTTAGCCACACGACGAGTGTAGCAGCTACGGAAATGAGGTCCAGCCGCAACGGGCTGCTCTTCTTCTACAACGTGCTCGTCAGTGTAGCAGCTACGGAATTGAGGTCCAGCCGCAACGCCCCGGAAGCGCGGCCGTCAGCTAGCATATACGCTTGACGTACCGCGTACATTCCCCTACCTTTCCGCCCAATGATCCTAAGCTTCCGAGATAAGAGGACAGCGGCTTTCGCGGCCGGCCGGTACGTGCGAGCGTTCAGCGGGATCGATGCGCAGGCGGCAAAGCGGTTGGCAATTTTGAACGCTGCACCGGACCTGGCCACTCTGCGAGCGCTACCGAGCAATCGGCTCGAATCGCTAAAGGGCAATCGCTCGGGCCAATACTCGATCCGCATCAATCAACAGTGGCGCGTCTGTTTCGAGTGGCCGAGCGATCAGTCGGGGCCGTCAAATGTGGAAATCGTAGACTATCATTGAGGAAGAAAGATGCTGGCGAGGGCAGTGCATCCCGGTCTGGTATTGCAGGATGAACTTGCAGAACTCGGAATCACTCCGACAGAGTTCGCGCGTCAGATCGACGTGCCGGCCAACCGGGTCTCCCAGATCATCGCGGGAAAGCGATCGATCACGGGGGACACGGCCCTTCGTTTCGGACACTGGTTCGGCACGGATCCGCAGTTCTGGCTCAACCTGCAGACCCAGTATGATCTCGCCGTCGCCCATTCGGAAACGGGCGAGGCGATCCGTCACCTGCCGACGAAGGAAACCTCTGCGAGGCCGTCGGGGCAGCCGGCGTGAACAGGCTCCGGCTGCTGGCAAACCGGAGGGAACCCTTCGGGAACGGGGTCGTGAAAACGGCGCGTTCGGCGCCGTCCGGACGCGGCCGGGGCGCATTTCCACGCGCCGGCGGGCAAGAAAAAAGCCCCGCCGAGGCGGGGCTTAGCCACACGACGAGTGTAGCAGCTACGGAAATGAGGTCCAGCCGCAACACAGCTGACGGCACCGTGGGCCTGAGGCAGAGTGTAGCAGCTACGGAAATGAGGTCCAGCCGCAACTGAGCGCCGGTTAATGGCCGAACTCGAGGAAGTGTAGCAGCTACGGAATTGAGGTCCAGCCGCAAGCGGGTCTGAACTGAGGAGAACAGCCACTATGAAAGCATCTGAATTCGACAAGAAGTTTGACGCTGGTGAGGACGTGAGCGATGCAATCGACTGGTCCCAGGCGCATGAGAAGAGACAACAAGCGAAGCTCGAAGAGCTCCGGACGATGATCGCAGAGGGCGACAACAGCGGAGTCGCGACAGCGCAGGACATGGATGAGATCAAGCGGGCAGTCCGGCGCAAGGAGCGTAGCGCGGATACTTAGGCGTTGCAGCTACGGAAATGAGGTCACCTGCGGCCCTCTGCGAAAATGCAGTGCATTCGACAGCAAGAGAATCGTGTGTGAGAGGCCGATCGGGTACCATAACCCGCGAAGGACGAATGCCGGCAGGCACGGGGCCTACCGGCATCGATTTTCTGCACTTGGAGTGCTTGTTAACGGGTGGACCTCATTTCCATCTGTGAGAAAAGCAGAATAGGGCGAGGATTTCAAGAATGTCTTGGCGTCTCGGACTCGATTTAGGCACCAACTCGATCGGTTGGTGCGCCGTTGAACTGGCAACAACGGGCGCAGGTGAACGCGGCGGGACGGGATACAGGCCGGTTGGCATCCTCGACCTTGGCGTCCGCATCCTGACGCCCAACGAGGAGGCTGGACGCGATCCGCAGTCGAAGCAGTCGCTTGCTGCCGACCGTCGCACCGCGCGGGCCATGCGCCGCCGCCGCGATCGCTTCCAACGTCGACAAAAGCGGCTGATGGGTCTTCTCGTCCATGCCGGCTTGATGCCCGCGAGCGTGACCGACCGCAAGGCGCTGGAGAAGCTCGATCCCTATTGGCTGCGGGCCGCGGCTTTGCGCGAGCCTCTGGCGCTCCACGAGATCGGCCGAGCGATCTTCCATTTGAACCAGCGCCGTGGCTCCAAGTCCAATCGCATCGCCGACGCGGGCGATGGCGAGAAAGGGGCGACGAAGGAGGGCATGAAGGCTCTCCGCGCGGCGCTGCAGGAGGAGAACGCCCGCACGCTCGGGGAACTCCTGGCGCGGCGACACGCGCGCGACAAGTTCGGCAACCGGTTGAAGGCCGGCGACGGCCACATGACGCCGCAGACCGTCCGGTTCCGGCCGAGGACCGAGGGCGCGAAGACACTCTACGACTTCTATCCGTCGCGTGAGCTGGTCGAGGAGGAGCTGACGGCGATCTGGCACGCCCAGGCACCACACCATCCCGAGCTGACCGATGCGCTTTTCAATCAGATCCGCCATGTCGTCATCGACCAGCGCCCGCTGAAGAAACCCATGGTCGGACGCTGCACGCTGCGTCCCGAGGAGGAACTGGTCTCGCCCTACGGCTTTCCGATTGATCTCGGGGAGCGGGCGCCGAAGGCCCATCCGTTGTTTCAGCGGTTTCGGATTCTGCAGGATCTCTGCCAACTTCGCGTCACGCGGGCCGGGGAGGCCGAGCGACCCCTGACCATGCAGGAGCGTGACGCCGCAGCCGCGAGGCTGATGGCCGGAAGTGGCAACGCGGTGACCTTCGACCAGCTCCGCAAGGCGCTGAAGTTCCCCGACGACGTGCGCTTCAACGTCGAGCTCTCGGGGCGGAAGGGTTTGAAGCCCGACGAGACGGGTGCCCGGCTTGCCGCGCGGAACGCCTTCGGCAAGACGTGGCGGGGCCTGTCGCGTGAACGGCAAATAGAAGTCGTGGAACGGATGCTCCACACTCAGGACGCGGCCGCCATGGAGGGCTGGCTGGCCGAGCAGTACCGCCTCGCCCCTGAAGACGCCGAGCGAATCTCCGAGAAGGTCCGCCTGCCTCAGGGCCACGGCCAGTTCGGGCGCAAGGTTCTTGCCGACCTGGTGCGCGTCATGGAGGAGGAGACCCGCGACTGGACCGATCCGCAGACCGGGGAAATCCGGGCGCGTCCTCTGAGATATGACGAGGCCGTGCAGGCGATCGACGAGGCGCTCCATCATTCCAATCTAGGACCTGAGCGGACGCTCGCTCGGTTGCCGTACTATGGCGAGGTGCTGCCACGTCACGTGGTCTCGAAGCCGGGCGCCGCCGAAGGCTCTCAGGAGCAGATCGGCCGGGTGCCCAACCCCACCGTCCACATCGGCCTCAATCAGCTTCGCAAGATCGTCAACGCGCTCATCGACGTCTACGGTCCGCCGACCGAGATCGTTGTCGAGCTCGGTCGCGAGTTGAAGCTCAACAAGAAGGGAAAGCAAAAAATCGAGCGCGAAAACCGCGAGAACGAAGCCGCCAACGATCGCCGCCGCCAGCGGCTTGCCGATATCGGCGTTGCCGACACCTACGCGAACCGGCTGATGCTCCGTCTCTATGACGAACTGCCGGCCGATGAGCGTGTCTGCGTCTATTCCGGCGAGCCTATATCGATCGAACGCCTCTTCCGCGGGGACATCGAAGTCGACCACATCCTGCCCATGTCCAGGACGCTCGACGACAGCTTCCTGAACAAGGTGCTCTGCACCCGGAAGACGAACCGCGCGAAGGGAAATCGCGCCGGGAGAGGCGTGGTGGGGCGCCGACCTCCGCGAGGCGGTGGAGCGTGCCGAGCGGTTGTTTCGGCGAAAGGCGCGCCGGTTTCAGCCGGACACCATGGCGAGGTTTGAGGCAGAGGGCGGCTATCTCGCCCGTCATCTGACCGATACCCAGCACATGTCGCGCCTCGCCGGAGACTATCTCAAGCTCGTGTGTGAGCGGGTCTACGTCTCGCCAGGAAAACTGACGGCGATGCTGCGCGCCAAGTGGCGCCTCAACACGCTGCCCGGCCACAACTACACCGACGTCAACCAGCCAAAAAACCGGAAGGACCACCGGCATCATGCGGTGGACGCCTTCGTTCTAGCCTGCACCGATCGCGGGCTTCTAAACCGGATTTCGCGGGAGGCAGGCCGCGCAGAGGATCTCCAGCTCGACCGGCTGTTTCCTCCCGACAGTTTTCCGGAGCCGTTCCCTGGCTTTCGCGAGGAGCTGATGCGGCATCTCGAAACCGTCGTCGTCAGCCACAAGTCCGATCACGGACTGCCGGTCGGCGCCCAGGACGACGTCCATGTGACGTCGGGCCAGCTTCACGAGGGAACCGCCTACGGCCTAGTCGACGAGGAGATCGACGGTAAGCGGTACAATCTCGTCTATCGAAAGCCCATCGACACGCTCACCAAAGGCGAAATCGACAGGGTTCGGGACGCGGACCTTCGAGAGGCGCTGCGCGAGGTCGCCTACGCAGCTAAACGCGACGACGTGAAGCTTCCCAAGGCGCTTGCGGAGTTCGGCCGGACCCGCCGGGTCGGCGGTGAGCTTCGTCCGATCCATCGGGTGCGTCTGTTGAAGACAAAGCAATCCGTGCGGGTCGTGGAGCATGGCGCGAGCTACGCAAAGGCCTATGTGTCGGGCGGCAATCACCGGGTGGAGATCTACGAGCTTGCGGGAGGCGAATGGCTCGGGGAAGGGGTTTCTGTCTACGACGCAAATCGCCCGGGGTACCGCCCCGGCTGGCCGGGCGACCATCCCGGCGCCCGGCTCGTCATGCGGGTTCACAATGGCGATCTGATCGAGGCCGACTTCGGCGAAGGGCGGCAGATAATGCGGATCTATGGTTTGGAGCCTATTGCCAGGCGACTACGGCTGGCGCCCCATGAGGCAGCCGGGAGAATTGACGAGCGGCACGAGGATCCAGATGATCCATTGCGTTGGACCTTTGCGACGTACGCGCGCCTGAAGAAAGCCGGCGCGCGAAAGGTCTACGTGGACCCGATTGGCCGGGTATTTCGCACCGGGCGTTCTTAGGCCGTGGGTGGTGCAATGCGGCAATCCGGCCTCATCGCACCGGCGCCATTTTTCGCGGCGATCCGCCGTTTCGCTTCATTCGTCCACGGTTCAAGCGGCCCGGTCCCTTCGGGGGGCGGGCCTTTCTAGCGTTTCAGCGGAGCTACAACCCGGCGCGCTCGACTGCCACGGCAGAGGCGATCATGGCGTCCGTCGTCGGCCATCGGACCATGTCACGACGGATGGCCGCATCCCGCGCGGCGACCGAGAGCCCGTCCGGACATGAGGCGAGTGCAGCGGACAGAGCGGCCATCCACGGCCGCGTGAGACTGACGGTGCGGAGCGCTTTGACAATGCGATCGGATGCGTCGACGACGGCGATCGTCGCCGGCGCGCGGCCGGTGGCCGGCCAGGTCTCGACCGCGGCAGCGGAAGTGCGGATCGCGCGCGCCTGGTCTGCCGCGTGCAGACCGACCGCGTAGGGAGCGTCGAGCGATAGTCCCTGGCCGGAAAGGACGATCCAGACGAGGGGCGGCGCGGGCAGGAGCGCCACGCGGATCTTGCCTTTGCGTAGCGCGCGCACTTCCTCGCGGGTCGGCCGGGAGATGCCGGCGACGAGCGTGATGCCAAGCGCCGCCTCGCCGGGTGTCATGAGGGCCTGCAGCCCCTCTCCGGCGAGAGGCCACGGCCACATTTCCCCGACTGCAAGGCGTGTCATCGGCATCGCGACTCTCCGCTGGCAAATCATTCGGCTTCGTCGATCTGCCAGATTTCGGCCCGAGGCGGCTCTCCCGGCACATTCCAGTCGATCTCTTTGAGATACATCCGCATCCCTTGTGATCTCGCCCTAAAATCTTGGATCTCTTCGGCCGTCGCGGCGGGGAATTCAATCCCCCAACCGGGGACCACCTCTCGGCCGGCCATGGGCCAAATGGCTTGAGCCAACTCGGCGTCGGTCAGCGCGGCCACGAATTCCGCAGGCTGAATGTGAGCGGTCCGGTATTCGACGGCATCGCGGCGCCTCATCTCCATGAGGAGATTGGTGTGTTCGCCGGCGCGCTTCATCTCTGCGGGGGTCATCGTCATCTCCCGTGCTCGGGGCGTGCCGTGGCGGCCGCCTGACGATCAATATATAGCAATCTGCATGATGTTTCGCAATAACCATTCGGCTCACGTCTCGCGTGCGGGCGGTGCGGATCGATCGATCAGAGCCATCATCCGGCGGAACGCGGCCTCGTGGCGACAGGGGCGTCCGGCGAGCCAGCCGGCGAGCGTGGCTGGATTGACGCGCAGTTCTTCGGCCGCCTTCGGCCGGGCGCCGTAGGTGCCGCCAGCACGGTGCGTCATCCAGGCGTGGAGCACTTCGGCAAAAGGTCGCGGGTCGCCTTCCCAGTCGATCATGCGCCCGACTCCCTCAGCCCGATTAAAAGCACCCTCAGCTCGAGCCATGTCATGTGGCGGGCCCGCTTGCGCCAGGCGTCGACCCGCGAGCGGCTGACCTCGCGGGCCTCTTCGAGCGTGCGCGCGATTTCCGACGGATCGAGGTCGGGCAGGCACTCCGGATCCTCGGCGAGCCGCGCGGCGCCGGCATACATCGCCGCGACGATGGCGACCTCGTCGAGCTCAAGGATTTGCCGGAGCCAGATCATGACGTCGCCCGGCGTCATGGCCGGTCCGAGGTCCCGCCCATCGACGACCATCGGCGGAAGCGCCCGCGGTCCTCGCTTGCGATAGCGTCGCTCGCCGTGGCTGGTCGAGGGGTTCATCGGTGATGCTCGATCATCAGCCGGATCTCGCGCGCGAGCGCGACCTGCGTACGAGCGATGTCGGCGGACCGGCAGGCGCCCATGCCGGTTCGGGCGAGCTGGCGCATGAAATCCATCGCTGCGCGGTCGCTGTCCGGGCCGATGTAAAGCACGTCGATGATGCCCGGCAGGCGCTCTGCCTCGGCCAACGCCGCGGTGGAGCTGTCCGGCTGACCGTCCGACACGACGAGCGTGTGAGAGGGGCCGAGTTCGCGACACGCCGCGAGCGCCGCCGCGAGGTCGGTCCCGCCGCCGGCGGGGCCGATCCCGGGCGCGTCGACGGTCGGGCGGCTGGAAAATGTGATCAGCCGCCGGCCGCCCTCGCCCATGATCGCGGCGATCGCCTCTCTCAGGATCTCGATTTTAGCGCGTCCGCCCCAGGCCGGCGCTTGCATCGAGCCGGACACGTCGGCGCAGATAAGAGCGGGCCCGGTGGCGGAGACCCGCCTCGAGGCCGTCGCCGTCGTGCCGGTCTCTCTGGGCAGAGACCGGGCGGCGCGATTGAGGACGCCCTGCAATTTGGGTGTCGGCAGATTCGTGGTCATGTCCCTGCACTCCATGGATAGTCGGCGCCGACGAGGTGGCGATCGGGCGCGCCACTGGCGGCATACCCGGCGAGCACCCCGGCCAAATCCGGCTTGCGGCGGATCAAGTCCCGCTTGGTCGAGATCTCGCCAGTGGTCACGCTGTAGTCGGCGAGATGATCATGCGTGTAGCGCTCCTGGCCGAGGTTGATCATGATGCGCCTGCCCCGGCGGGTGTTGGCGTCGATCACCGAGATCTCGGCCGGGTCCTGATCTACGATGGCGGCAATCTCCCGCAGGAGCGCCATCTCGCGCGCCTGCTTGGCCGCGACGACAGCCCGGGCCTCGGCAGCCGCTCGCTCGGCAGCCTGTCTGCGCTGCGCTTCCGCGGCGGCCTCATCGCGGCGACGGACGTCCTCCCGCGCGGCCTGGGCGACCCGCTCGCGCGCCTCGGCGCGCATCGCGTCCTCCTCCATCGCGCGGGCCGTCGCCTCGATCTCGACAATCTCGGCCGGGGTCAATAACGGCTTGCCCGCCATGGTGGCGCGCACATGCGCCCTTGCGGCCTCGGCGACCCGGCTGCGCTCCGCGTAGCGCAACCGTCCGCTCTCCTCCGCCATGGCGTCGCGGGCGATTCGGATCCGCTCGGCCTCGTCCAGGATGGAGGCGCGTGCGGCGGCGTCGGTCGCCGCGCCGCGCCGGGCGGCCTCTGCGCACAGGGCCGTGACCAGGTCAACGACCTGGTCGTCGCTCAGGTCCGAAAAATCGAGCTCCTCCTCCACGGTTAGCCCCGCATGAACGTCGGCGCGAGGTCGTGGCGGCGGGGCTGGAACGCTTTCAGGAGGATCTCGTCGGCACGGGCAGCGCCGGAGGGGCCGACGGTGTCCAGCCAGAAATCGATGTCGCCGGTCTCGCGGATTTCCCGGACCAGGAGGCTGACGGCCTCGCGGACCTCCGCGACCGCCTGGTCGCGGTCGTCGCGGTTTCGGCAGATCCGCTCGGCGTGCTCAACCGTGGCGTCCGCCGCGGCTTCAAGCGCCGGCAGGAAGCGGGCGCGGCAGACTGCGGCGAAATCGTTCTGCTTGTCGGTGCCGCCGGTGAGGACCGGGAGGCCGTCGGCGGAGGCGAGGACCGCCTGTTTCTCGGTCTCATAAGCGCGCTTGAATTCGGCCTGTTCGCAGGCGCGGCAGAGCTTCTCCTGCTCAGCGTACCACGCGGCCCGCCGGTCGGCGTCGCGCCGATTGCGGCCCTCGACCGTGATCGTCTTGCCGCAGGAGGGGCAGGAATAGGTTGCTTTGGCCATTGTCATCTCCCTTTCCGGGGGCGTGCCGAGGTGGCCGCCGGACGCAAAGACCTATAGCAATTTGCTGTATATGTTGCAAGCCCAAAAGGAGGGTAAGAGTATCGCACCGGTGAATGAGACAGCGTCAGTTGCCTTTGGGGCCGGTGAGGGCCTCGCGAAGGCGCGCCTCTGCCTCCTCGTGTGCGACGTCGAGGAGATAGACGAGGAGGTCGTAGCGATGCGTCTCCGCGAGCTCGCGGAGCTCGGCGAGGCGCTTGGCGATGTAGGCCGCGCCAGCGGGCTGGTCAGCCATCGGCGGCTCTCGCGCGGGATCGACGTCGCTTCAGCCATCCTTCGTAGGCCGCAGCAACTGCAGCCTTGGCCTCGTCCTTGGTCTCGGCCGAGCCAACGCCGATCTTGAGCCGGGCGTTGAGCGCCCAATGCCAATCGATGCCGGACCCGTTGATGTCCCGGTGATAGCAGACCGCCCAGATCTCGGGGTGCTCCGGGTCCCTGGCGAGACCATGAGTCGGATCGCTGCTCTTGGCGTGCCAGACGAGGGGCATAGCCATCGCTCCGAAACCGGTGGGACAATGTCTAGAAAAGAGAAGCAAGAATAATAAATACGAGATGGGACTGAAATCTATCGAAATCAATGAAGTGAATAAATCCTGGTGCGCGATTGTAGTGGCACAATACAGGGCGCCTGTAGAAGCCTCCACGAAAACGACCAGAGCGTCGAAAAAGACTAATAGTGACAGGCGTGTGTCCTTAGGACACACGCCTGTCACTATATAGTAGAATCGACCAACAGTCAAATGTAAAGCGATTACTGGAGAATGGGCAGGTACACACTCTCATCGTTTTGGAGGTCTACCAGAGCCGACTGCCCCTAAGGCTCCCAGCCCGGCTCAGCGTCGTGCGCTCCTTGCGCCTGCTGCCAGGCTTCGGCCTCTGCCTCGGGTACGTCCCAAACGATCGCGTTCTCCGGCGTGAGTGCCTCGAGCGCCTCTTGGACCGTTTCGGAAATCACCTCTCGATCGGGTGGGGCCAGGTCCTTCAGACTGTCGTCCAGGAAAGCTTCCCGAGCCTCCGGATCGAGACGGCTTCGAACGCACGCGCGGACCAGACTGGCTATTCGGTCCCTCTCCCGAAGCTCGACCGAGCGGGGTACGCGCTGAACCGCCATCGCGGCCCGGTAGCTGGGGGCCGACGCCTCGTATCCCTCCAGAATCGCCTCTGCCAATGGGGTAGCATCAGCGCGCTCGTAGAACGCGATGATGCCGGTCAGATAATTCGCCTTGTCCATCCCCACGAAGGCGAGCGGCGGCATGCCGGCGGCGAGAAGCGGAACGTTGCACATTAGCCGGCCGACACGCTTGTTTCCGTCGCTGAATGCCTGGAGATAGGAGGCGCCAGCGAGCAGGAAAAAGCACGCCTCGGCCGGATCATCGATTTGCCCTGCCTTCCACAGCAGCGACCCAAGGTCTGCTCGGAGCTGAATGTAATCACCGCTCGGGTGGTAGGCACTTGCTCCTATCCGGACGTTGTCCCGTCGAATTGTTCCGAGCTTGTCAGGTTCGATGAGGTCTCTCATCAACAGTGCGTGTAGGCGCTGCACGAAGTTCATCTCGAACACGTCTTCTCCAACCCGCTCGAGAATATAATCAATCGCACGCTTATGATTGAGGATCATAACCGCTTCCAAGACATCGTGGCCCGCAGCCCTCTCGCCGAACTGCAGAAGGACCTCGGTGTCGAGATAGTCGTAAGTGTTTCCCTCGAGCACCGAACTCGCCCAGGACAGGTCGATCAGGAATCGGTTTGCGATCTGACGACTGTAGGTTGAGGGGTCGAGCGGACCGGCCGCGCCGCGGCCGAGTTCCTTCATCCTCTCGGCCGCTTCGATCGGCAGCCAGAAGGTCTTGTTGGGCACGTAGCTTGCGATGCGTTCGGGCTCGTAGGATACGACGGGCCGGAGATGCGGCGGGGTTGCGAACCAGGTGGCTTCTGGCGTCAGGGAGAACGCGGCGTTCCGACGAGAGCCGGCTTTTTCGAGAATTCCCGCATCGATCAATCGTTGCATCGCGCGCGAGACGGTCGGCTGCGCCCGCGCCGGGCGGAGCCGGCGCGCAACTTCGCCCTGCGTCAGACCACGAGGCCCGGCTGGCTTCGCCATCTCCCGGACGATCTGGAGCTCCAACTCCGGCAGATCCCTCATCGCGAACACCGGATGCATAAAATGCCTCCCAAAACAATCGTCGTTTCAACTGGTTAGATAACACGAAGTGCGCATGAATAATAAATGAATAAAAACACCCTCGGCATGGAGGCCTTCGCTTCTCTTCGAATGTTCGCGTTTTGACCGATCTTTGCCCCTGACCCCGTTCTTCAGGTCGGGGTCAGGGGCCGGTCTATCGCTGGTTCTCGACGTGCTCGCGCACAATCGACGGCAGCGCGCCGCAATCCATCTTGCGAAAAACGCGACCAGTTCGTACGAGTTGTGGATGGAGCAGATGCGCGCCAATGTCTATCGCCTCTACCCCACGCCGACCCAGGCCGCGGCGATGGCGCGCATCGCCGGCGCGTGCCGCTTCGTCCACAATCTCGCCCTCGAGCAGCGACGGGACTGGTGGCGGCA
>NZ_JABJVY010000049.1:0-17949 GCF_040750475.1 Amorphus sp. 3PC139-8
CACATGGCGTCACGTCGGGCATCTCGTCCAGACCATCCCATCCGACGAATGCGCCAACTACTTCCAAAACGCAGGATACGCTTCCGTCACAAAATGACACGCTCTAGAGCATTGTTCCGACGCATTTCCGGACGGCCAACCGGTTTTCACTTGGCCTGGAAATGCTTCCTAGCTTTCGAGTTTTCCGGTCAGCCGGCCCAGCATGTCCAGGCAGAGTTGGAGCTGGTCGAACGCGACGAACTCGTCGGGGCGATGCGCCTGTTCGATCGAGCCCGGCCCGCAGACCACCGTCGGAATGCCGGCCTTCTGGTAGAGCCCGGCCTCTGTGCCGAAGGCAACCACGTCGGTCGCATTGCCCCCCGTCAGCGCATGCGCCAGCTTGACGGCCTCCGACTGGGTCATCGGCTCCAGCCCATCCACCTCGCCAATCACATGGGTGACGATGCCGGCCTCCGGGTGCAGCCGGCGCATTTCCGGCGCGAGCTGGCCATCCAGGAAATCGCGGATCTCCTCCAGGCCGAAGCGGGCGTCGGCATCGTTGACCGGCCGCATCTCCCACTCCACCTCGCAAGCATCCGGGATCACGTTGCGCGCGGTGCCGCCGCGGACCACGCCGGCCTGTAGCGTGGTCCAAGGCGGGAGGAAGGGGCTGTCGGCCGGCGCCCGCGGCTTCATGGCTTCAGCGGTGGCGGCGAGCTTGCAGAGGAAGCGGCCGGCATAGGCGATCGCGTTCAGCCCGCGCTCCGGCTCCGAGGCATGGCCGGGCACGCCGGTGAAGGCGGTGGTGTACTCGTAGCAACCCTTGTGGCCCTCGATGATGCGCATCATCGTCGGTTCACCGATAATGCAGGTCGACGGCCGCACCTCCCAGTCCTTGAGCGCCTCGACCAGCGCCCGCGCCCCGAAACAGCCGACCTCCTCGTCGTAGGTGAAGGCGAAATGGACCGGCCGGGCAAGCCTTGCCGCGGCGAAGCTGGGGGCCATGGCGAGAGCGCAGGCGATGAAGCCTTTCATATCGCAGGCGCCCCGGCCATAGACGTGGCCGTCGCGCTCCACCGCCGTGAACGGATCGTCGGTCCACTCCCCGTCGGCCGGCACCACGTCGGTGTGGCCGGACAGCACGACCCCGCCGTCGACATCCGGACCGATGGTGGCAAACAGGTTCGCCTTTGTGCCGCTGTCATCAAGGGTGGTGCGGGTGCGTGCCCCCATAGCATCGAGCGCGGCCGCCGCATAGGCGATCAGCTCCAGATTGCCGTCTGCAGACACTGTCGGAAAACTGATCAGGTCGGAGAGGATACGGCGCGTATCGGCCAGCATGGCACGTGCCCTATTCCTTGACGAAGATCTCGCGGGGATAGTTCGCCAGGCACTCCGCCGGACCATCCTCGCGGATCAGGATGCTTTCGGTGATCTCCAGCCCCCAATTGTCCATCCAAAGCCCCGGCATGAAGTGAAAGGTCATGCCCGGCTCCAAAACGGTCTGATCACTGTCGCGGAAGGAGATCGTGCGCTCGCCCCAGTCCGGCGGATAGGAGAGCCCGATCGGATAGCCGCAGCGATCCTGGCGCTCGATGCCGTAGCGCTTCAAGGTATCGGCGAGCGCGATCGCCACATCGCAAGCCCGGTTGCCGGCACGCGCCTTGTCAAGGCCGGCCTCCAGCCCCTCGATCAACGCCTTCTCCGCTTCCACGATCGAGGGCGGCGGGCTACCGAGGAAGACGGTCCGGCAAAGCGGGGCATGATAGCGCCAGTAGCAGCCCGCGATCTCGAAGAAGGTGCCCTCCCCCTCCCGGAATGGCCGGTCGTCCCAGGTCAGGTGCGGAGCGGCCGCCTCTGTGCCGGAAGGAAGCAGCGGCGCGATCGCGGGATAATCTCCGCCGAATTTCGCCCCGTCGGCCTCGGCCGCACCTTCGATCCCGACCCGGTAGATTTCCGCCACCAGCTCGTTCTTCGGCAGGCCGACTTCGATCTTGTCCATCGCCGCCCGCATCATGCGCTCCACGATGCGGGCCGCGCGGCGCATATAGGTGATCTCGGCGGCCGACTTCTTACCTCTCAGCCAGTTGACGAGGCCAGTGGCATCGACGCCCTTGGCGTCGGGCAGCACCGCGTTCAAGGCGAGATAGGCGGCGGCGGAGAAGTAGTAGTTCTCCAACTCCAGCCCGATCCGTCCGGTTCGAAAACCGCGCTCAATCAGAATCGCACCCAGATGGTCCATCGGGTGGCGGTCCTTGGCCTGCACCAGAATGTCGGGGTATCCGATGATGCGGTCGTCGGCCATGTAGACGCGGCGGCGCGCACCGTTGGCGTCCTGGCGCCGGCCCCACCAGATCGGATCCTGGTCGTGGAAAACGAGCACGGCCTGGTGCACGTAGAAGCTCCAGCCATCGTAGCCGGTCAGCCAAGCCATGTTGGACGGATCCACGACGACGAGCACATCGATACCCGCCTCCGCCATCGACTGGCGTGTCCTTGCGAGCCGGTTGGCATATTCCTCGCGGCTGAACGGCAGCGTCACTCCCTCAGGCATCCCAAACCACTCCTTTCACATCCATCGCCGGCCGCGTCGCCGCCGGGCTATGGTCGAACAGCCGTCCAAATCCGTCGACGCGCCCCGTCAGGCCAAGACAGTGGCGCATCATCCAATAGCCAGCCTGGTTGGAGGCCACCACCGGACGGTTCAGCCGTGCCTCCAATTCGACAATCACGCCGAGCGACGGCAGCGCCGTGCACGACAGAAACACCGCGTCCGCCTCCGTCTCGCCGGCCGCCAGCACCGCCTCGACCAAGCTCTCGCGCCCGATCCGCGCCATCGCCCGATCGTCGTCGAAGCCGAAGCAAAGCGCGCTTGCCACCGCTACGCCGCCGGCGGCGAAATAGTCGATCATCGGCGCCGTGGTCGCCTCCACATAAGGCGTCACCAAGGCGATGCGACGAATGCCCAGCGCGGCAAACGCCGCCTTGGCTGCGCGGGTCGGTGTGATCACCGGCGTTCCCGGACGCACCGCCCAAATGGCGGCCTCCACCGCCTCGTCGCCGATCACGACGGAGGCGGAGGTGCAGGCATAATAGATCGCGGCAAGCTCACTGCCGGGGGCAAGCAGCGCGGCCGCCTCGCCGAGGCGTGGCACCATACGCCGCAGGTTGTCCGGGGTGGTCGGGTTTTCGTAGGCAACCCGCGTTACGTGCAGGCCGATCTCGCGCGTCGGCAGCACCGCGGCGGCATCGCGTTCGCTGGTGAGGTCGGTGGCAAGGGCGATCAGGCCCGCGCGCCGGATCGCCGCCTCTGGAACGAGCGCGAACCGCTCCGGCGACAGGCAGGTGAGAGAAAGGCCGGTGGTGGCCATGGCACTGTCTTTTTGAACTGGCCGCCGATACCGCGACGTAGCGGTCGGAACGGAGCCGTTGAACGCTGAACTGCGGTTTCGTCCTACAGAAAATCAGAACCGCGACACCCCGGTTCGTCTCTAAACGACAAGCACCGGACAGGACGCCAATCCGGTGACCTTGTGGGACACGCTGCCGAGCAGGTAACCCTCCAACGAGCCCAGCCCCCTGCTGCCGATCACGATCAGGTCGACATCGTGCTCGGTGGCAAACGCCACGATGCTGCGGGCCGGCTGGCCGGCCTTCACGAACGCGCGCGGCTTGAGGCCGGCATCGATTGCGATCCGTTTGGCAAATTCCACCACCTCGGTAGCGTGGCCGCGCATGATGTCGTCCATGTTGCCGGGTTCCTCCGCCCGCACCATGGAGAAGGACGCTTCCAACAGGCTGTGGTGCCGGTAGACCGTCAGCAGGATCAGCTCCGAGCCGCACAGCTTGGCGAGGTCGATCGCCTTGAGCAGCGCGCCTTCGGCGCCTTTCGAGCCATCACAGGGAACGAGGATTCGGCGAAACATCGGAGCCCCCGTCAATGGGTGGGAAAGGCCAGATCGCGCAGGAACAGGGCGATCTGCGGGAAGAAGATGAGCGCGACGGACACGCCCAGCAGGATGATGATGAAGGGCGGCGTGCCGCGGATCACCTCGATATAGGGCCGCTTGAACACCGCTATCGCCGTGAAGATGTCGCAGCCGAAGGGTGGTGTTGCCGACCCGATCGCGACCTGCAGCGTGATGATGGTGCCGACCAGCACCGGATCGAGACCGACCTGTTCCACCACCGGCGCGAAGATCGGCACGAAAACCAGGATCACCACGATCGGGTCGACGAACATGCACCCGATAAAGAAGGCGATCGAGATCACGAACAGGACGCCGATCTGCCCCATCTCCGAAATACCGATGGACGACAGCACGTGCTGGGGGATCTGAGCGAACGAAATAACCCAGGAAAAGGCCGCCCCGGCCCCGACCAGAATGAACACCACCGCGGTGATCAGGCCGGTGGATTTGGCGGTCTCGTAAAGCGTCTTCATGTCGACGGAGCGGAAGATCGCCATCTCCAGGATCAGCGCGTAGAGGACGCACACCGCCGCGGCTTCCGTCGGCGAGAAGATGCCGCCGTAGATGCCGCCGATGATGATGACCGGGAAGCCGAGCGGCCACAGCGCCCGCCAGGTGGCATGCCCGCGCTCCTTCCAACTCGTCTTCGGCTCCGTCGGCACGTTGTTGCGCACGGCGTAGAGCACGCTGTAGGCGGAAAACAGCGCCAAGATCAGAAGCCCCGGCCCGACACCGGCGATGAAAAGCTGCGAGATCGAAGTATTGGACACGACGCCATAGATGATCATGCCGATCGACGGCGGGATCAGGAAGGCGATGTCGGAGGAGTTCACGATCAGTGCGAGCACGAACGAGTCGTTGTAGCCGGCCTTCAACATGCGCGGGCGCAGCGGCGAGCCGATCGCCACCACGGTCGCCTGGGTCGACCCCGACACCGCGCCGAACATGGTGCAGGCGGCGGCGGTGGAGACGGCGAGCCCGCCCTTCACGTGGCCGACATAGGCCATCACCATGTCGATCAGCCGGTTCGCCGACTGGCCGCGGGTCATGATGTCGGCGGCGAAGATGAACATCGGCACCGCGATCAGCGAGGCCGGGCGAATGCCGGCGAGCATCTGCTGCACCAGCGTTTCCAGCTGCCCAAAGCCGCCGAACAGCGAATAGAAGCCGATGAAGGCGCCGACGATGAGCGGAATCATCATCGGGAAGCCGAGCAGCAAAAGCACGATCATCGTGGAGAAAATGGCGGCGGACATGGCGCTCAGACCTCCACTTCGTCGTCGTCATATCCCTCCAGCACGTGCGTGGAGAGATAGATGTCGCGTTCCAGAAGGTTCTTGATCGCCGTCAGCGCATATTGCGCCCCGGTCATGAAGAAGCCGACCGGGACCCAGAGATAGATCCACCAGACCGGGATCTGCAGCGCCGGCAGCACGCGGCCGCGGCCGGCCTGGGTTATGATGTAGCCGACGGAGTAGTAGCAGAGGCCGAACATGAACACGGCCGTGACCAAAGCAATCACGATCATCAGCGCCTTGCGGGCGCGCGGCGGCAGCTCGTCGTAGATCGCCGACATGCGGATGTGCCGGCCATGGCGCGCGGCATAGCTGATGCCGGCGAAGGTAATCAGCACGATCAGGATCCGGTTCAGTTCTTCCGAGAAGAACAGGCTCTGCTGAAACACGAACCGGCCGAGCACGTTGGAGATCGTGTTCAGCGCCATCAACAGCACGCCCATGGCGAGCACAACGGCTTCGACGCGACTGATCGCGATGTCGATGGTGCCGAGAAAGCCGGGGAGCGTGGACGTGTAATCGTCGCTCGGCGCCTGGTCGGTCCCTGTCGTTTGGGGCTCACCGCGCGTCGCGGCATCTGCGTTTGGGTCTTGGGTCACCGCATCGATCCCGCACTGTTCGAAATGAGCCCCTGACGTCGGCAGGACGCCAGGGGCATTGACGGGCTTACTGGGTGTTCTGCTTGGCAGACTTCAGATCCGCTTTCATCTGATCGAGGATCTTCTTGCCGCTGTCGCCGGTCATATTGATGAATTCGGCCTCGACATCGTCAGCCGTGTCCATGAAGGGCTGACGTTCCTCCTCCGGCAGAATGTTGATCTGCATGGAGGGCTTCGCCTCCTTGATCTTCTTCAGCGACTCGTCCTGCAGATTTTTCTGGTAGTCGAGAATGTACTCGAAAGCGGACTCCATCGCGGCCTGGATCATCTTCTGATTGTCCTCGGAGAGGCCGTCATAGAAGTCCTTGTTGGCCATCACCGCGGTAGTGAAGTTGTTGTGGCCGATGCAGGTGACGACGTCGGTCACCTCGTACATCTTGGTGGATTCCAGGAAGAATCCGGGATTCTCCTGGCCCTGAATGATGCCGGTCTGCAGTGCGCCGTAGACCTCGCCCCAAGGCAGCGGCGTCGGAGTGGCACCGAAGGCCTTGTAGCTTTCCACCAGCAGCGGGTTGGTCATCACCCGGAACTTGACGTCTTCCAGATCGCTGGGGCTGTGCACCGGTTCCTGGGTGGTCATGCAGACCTCCCCTTCCGGGAACATGGTCAAGAGCTCCAGCCCCTGCTCGGCGTAGAGCTTGGGAAACATCTCGTGGATTGCCTTGGAGTTCCGGAAGAAGGCGTTCAGCGTTTCCTGATCCTGAGGCAGGAGATAAGGCACGAAGAACACCTGCGCCTCGGGGATCAGCGCGCCGGTGAAGCCCGGCGACTGGTCCACGAACTGCAGGATGCCGGCCTGGGCCTGCTCCATGATGTCGGCGGATTCGCCGAGCGTGCCGAACGGGAAAAGCTGGATGGTGTGGTCGGAATTCTTCTCGACCTCCTCCTTGAACTTTTGGGCGAACTTGCCCTGCACCTCGTCCATCGCCTCTTCGAAGGCATAGCGCCAAGTGGCGGCATGAGCCGCACTGGCGACGCCGACGAGCAGCGTGCCGGCGGCAAGCACGGCGATGGTTCCTGTACGTCGCACGGTCATCTCGGTTCTCCTTCCAGGTCCTGAAGGTTTTTGTTCGTCCCTCCGGTCGGAGCGGCCCGGCGAGACCTCACCGCATCAGGCGCAACGGTCCGGCGCTCGGGACGAGGAGACGGAGCCCGGGACGACAATGGTTTTGCGCCGATCCCTGTTCGGATGGCCCCGCCCTCGATACATCCGACACCGCTAGGATTGACCCATGACAATCATGCGTCAATTCATTTCTTACTCATGACAATGAAATGCTTACAATCTCGGCAATTCCGCCAAACCGAAGGCAGCGCATCGCCCTGGCTGAGACCAGAACGCGGGCATCCTGCGCACAGGCAAAAGGAGATCAGATCGTCAGAAGCGCCGGCTCGGGCTGGTTGCGCATCAAGCGCGCGATCACGTCGAGGCCGCGCTCGAGCTGATCCTCGCGCACGCCGCCAAGGCAGATCCGAATGCCGGAACAGCGCGTCGGGCTTTCGATCGCGAAGGAACCGCCGGCCGCGACCGCCACCCCCTCCGCCCTGGCATGGGCGACGAACGCGGCCTCATTCCACGGCTCCGGCAACGGCACCCAGACGTGGAGACCGTTGGAGGTCATCCGCGGTGAGAAATCGTGCAGCATCTCCGCCGCGACGCGATTGCGCCGGCCGAGCGTCGACTGCTGCCAGGCGAGGAGCTCATCCGCCACCCCGTTCTGAAACCAGCGAGTTCCGATTTCCGCAATCAGCGGCGTCGCCATCCAGTTGGTGACCAAGTGGCGATTGAGCGTGGAGGACACCAGGGATTCGGGAGCGACCAGCCAACCATAGCGCAGGTTCGGCAGCAGCGGCTTGGTGAGGCTGGTAAAATAGAAGGTGCGCTCAGGCGCGAGAGCTGCGATCGGCGCCGGCCGATCGGGCTGGATCGGCCCCCAGGCGTCATCCTCCACGATCAGCACCTTGTGACGGCGAGCGATCTCCACCAGCGCTTCGCGGCGCTGCCCGCCCATCATCGCCGCCTTGGGGTTGAGCCCGCTCGGCATCACGAACAGGACCCGCACCCCCTGGCTGCGGCAAGCCTGATCGAAGGCGTCGGGCACGATCCCTTCCGCGTCGACCTCCAGCCCCCGCAACCGAAGCTCCAGATAGTGACAGAGCGGCTTCAGGGTGTGATGGGTCAGCTCCTCGGCCACCACCAGATCCCCGGACTTCGCCGCCGTCATCAGCGCCACGTTCATCGCCGGCGTGCTGCCGTTGGTGGGCACGACCTGGGCCAGCACGGGATCGAGGCCGCAGCGGCGGAGCCAGGGAAGCGCGGCTTCGGCATGGCGCGCCATGGTCGCGCGCGGCCGGAACGAGAACAGGATGTCGGCGGGCGCATCGCGGCCGAGTTCGGCCAGCGTCTCGCGCATCCTCTCCTCATGGATCGCGCCCGTCGCCGGCGTCAGCATGGAAAAGTCGATCACCTCGTCGCCATCGCCGATGCGATGCCACGGGGTCCGCGTATCGGCCGCCGCCGCGCGCACGAACGTGCCGCGGCCAACCTTTCCGGCGATCACGCCGAGCCGGTCGAGCTCCTCATAAGCCCGGCTGACCGTCTGCACGCTGATGCCTAGCGTCTCGGCCAAGTCGCGATGGGTCGGCAACCGTTCGCCTTGACGCACCTCGCCTGTCTTGATCGCTTCGATTAGGCTTTCCACCAGCGATCGATAGACCGGGCGCTTGAGGGTCGCGGGATCGGGCGGCCACATTGTCATGAGACTATCCTGCATGACATGGCTAGATTGACAAGATTCAGAACCATGACAAACGTGAGCGCATGACCGCCATCGCCCTGGACGACCGAGACATTCAGATCCTTTCGATCCTGAGCCGCGAAGGGCGGATCGCCAAGGTCGACCTGGCCCGACGGGTCAATCTCTCCACGACGCCATGCTGGGAGCGGCTGCGCCGACTGGAGAGCGCCGGGCTGGTGCGCGGCTACCACGCCGACATCTCGCTCGCCAAGCTTGCGCCCCATGTCGTCGTGTTCGTCGTTGCGGAGCTGGAGAACCATCGGGCGGAGAGCTTCCAGGCGTTCGAGCGCGCCGTCGCCACCCATGACGAGATCGTCTGCTGCTGGGCGATCGGCGGGGGATTCGACTATCTTCTACAGATAATTACCCGCGACATCGACAGCTACCAACGCCTGATCGACAGCCTGCTCGCGCCGGAGCTGAGGCTGAAGCGCTACTTCACCTACATCGTCACCAAAGAGGTGAAAGCGGGCCCTGCCCCGCTCGCCATGCTGTTGGGAGACAACGCCCCGAAATCCTGACGTCCGCACGGGCTCAGTTCAGATGATCCGTCTGCTCCGGAGCGGGCGAACAGAAAAATCATCTGCGCGGCCGCGATATCTTCTCCTGAAGACACTCGGAGGAGACCCGCGATGACGGCAACCGGCACGATGGACGCCACCTTGATGGCCGATCTCGACGATCGGTCGCTGCTGCGCAGCTTTTCCTATGTCGGAGGACGCTGGATCGGGTCCCAGGACGGCGCCGCGATTGCCGTCAGAGACCCAGCCGACGGCGCGCTGGTAGCGGAAGTCGCTCGCCTCTCCAGCGCCGATGCGGCCGCCGCCGTCGACGCCGCCCAGGCAAGCTTCGAGATCTGGTCGCACTCGCTTCCGCAGGAGCGCACCCAGGTTCTGCGCCGTTGGTTCGATCTGATGATCCGCCACCGGGAGGATCTCGCGCGCATAATGACCGCCGAGCAAGGCAAGCCGATTTCCGAAGCCCGCGGCGAGATCGACTACGCCGCCTCGTTCGTGGAATTTTATGCCGAAGAGGCCAAGCGCCCGAACATCGAGGGCGTCACCTCCCACCTGCCCGACGCCGAGGTGGAGCTCTGGCGCGAGCCGGTCGGGGTGGCCGCGCTGGTCACGCCGTGGAATTTCCCGAGCGCGATGATTACCCGCAAGGCCGCCGCGGCTATCGCGGCCGGCTGCACCGTCGTGGTCCATCCGTCCGCCGAAACGCCGCTCTCGGCCCTCGCGCTGGCCGAACTTGCCGACCGGGCCGGCCTGCCGGCCGGCGTGTTCAACGTGGTCACCGGCGAAGCGCCGGGGATCGTCGAAGCCTGGACGTCCGACGCCCGCGTGCGCGCCCTCTCCTTCACCGGTTCCACCGATATCGGCCGCCTGCTCTATCGCCGCTCCGCCGACACCGTGAAACGCCTGGTGCTGGAGCTGGGCGGCCATGCGCCGTTCCTGGTGTTCGCGGATGCCGATTTCGCGTTGGCGATCGACGAGGCCATCAAGGCGAAATTCGCCACCACGGGACAGGACTGCCTGGGCGCCAACCGGTTCCTGATCGAGCGCTCCGCCTACGACGCCTTCTGCCAAGCGTTCGCCGAGCGCTCCGCCGCCCTCATCCTGGGTCACGGCAAGGATGACCCGGATCTCGGGCCGCTGATGAACGAAAACGCCGTTGCTAAACAGGAGGAGCACGTCGCCGATGCGCTGGAGCGCGGCGCAAAGCTTCTAACCGGCGGCCGCCGCTCCCCGCTCGGCCCGCTTTTCTACGAGCCGACCGTGCTCGCAGACGTTCCGCTCGACGCCAAGATTTTTCGCGAAGAGACGTTCGGGCCGGTTGCCGCGATCGCCCCGTTCGACAGCGAAGAAGAGGCGATCAAGACCGCCAACGCCACGGAATATGGCCTGGTCGCCTATCTCCACACCCAGGACCCGCGTCGCATCTATCGCGCCAGCCGAAAACTCCACTTCGGCATGGTGGCGGTCAACCGCACCAAGGTGACCGGCGCGCCGATCCCGTTCGGCGGCATGAAACAATCGGGCCTTGGGCGCGAGGGGGCACGCTACGGCCTCGAGGCCTTCACCGACATCAAGTACGTTTGCCGCAATTGGCACTAATGTCGACGGGCGGGACCCGGCCGCCCGCTCGCATCCGCAACCTGATCAACAAGAGGCCCAAAATGCTGACCAACGACACGCTTGCGGAATGGGACCGGGAGAATTTCTTCCATCCCTCCACCCATCTCGCCCAGCATGCCCGCGGCGAAACCCCGTCGCACATCATCACCGGCGGCAAGGGCGTCTACATCGAGGATCGTGACGGCCGCCAGCTGCTCGACGCCTTCGCCGGCCTCTACTGCGTGAACGTGGGCTACGGCCGGCCCGAGATCGCCGACGCGATCGCCGCCCAGGCCAAGGAACTCGCCTACTACCACGCCTATGTCGGCCACGGCACCGAAGCCTCCATCACGCTCGCCAAGATGATCCTGGACCGTGCTCCGGAGGGCATGTCGAAGGTCTATTTCGGTCTCGGCGGTTCGGACGCCAACGAGACCAACGTCAAGCTCGCCTGGTACTACAACAACGTGCTTGGTCGCCCGGAGAAGAAGAAGATCATCTCGCGCTGGCGCGGGTATCACGGATCCGGGCTGATGACCGGTTCGCTGACCGGGCTCGGCCTGTTCCACAAGAAGTTCGACCTGCCGCTCTCCCAGGTGGTCCATACCGAAGCGCCCTACTACTTCCGCCGCCCGGACACCTCCATGAGCGAGGCGGCCTTCGTCGCCCATTGCGTCGCCGAACTGGAAGCCCTGATCGAGCGTGAGGGCGCCCATACGATCGCCGCCTTCATCGGCGAGCCGGCGCTGGGCACCGGCGGCCTGGTGCCCCCGCCGGCGGGCTATTGGGAAGCGATCCAGGCCGTGCTCGACAAGCACGATATCCTGCTGATCGCCGACGAGGTCGTCACCGGCTTCGGCCGCCTCGGTTCCATGTTCGGCTCCGATCACTACAGCATGCGGCCCGACATCATCACCATCGCCAAGGGCCTGACCTCGGCCTACGCCCCGCTGTCGGGCTCGATCGTCTCCGACAAGGTCTGGAAGGTGCTGGAACAGGGCACCGACGAGTTCGGCGTCATCGGCCACGGCTGGACCTATTCCGCCCACCCGATCGGCGCGGCGGCCGGTGTAGCGAACCTCAAGCTCATCGACGAACTCGGGCTGGTGAAGAATGCGGGCGAGACCGGCGCCTATCTGAAGCAGGCATTGACCGACGCGCTCGGCGACCACGCCAACGTGGGCGAAGTGCGTGGTGAAGGTCTGCTGATCGCCGTCGAGCTGGTTGCCGACAAGGGCGCCCGCACCTTCTTCGATGCCTCCCAGAAGGTCGGCCCGCGCGTGGTGCAGGCCATGCTCGCAGACAACGTCATCGCCCGCGCCATGCCGGAAGGCGACATCATCGGCCTTGCGCCGCCGCTCTGCCTTTCGCGCGAAGAGGCCGACATCGTGGCGCAGAGCGTCGCCAAGGCGATCGGGACGGTGCTGGGCTAATCGCCCGCTGCCGTCAGGAGGTCAGCCGCCAAAGAAGGAGGCGTAGCTCTCCGGCTTGAAGCCGACCAGGATCTCCCCGTCCTTGTCGACCACGGGCCGCTTGATCATGGAGGGTTGCGCCGCCATCAGTGCGATCGCCTTGTCGCGATCGATGTCGGCCTTGTCGGCCTCGGAGAGCTTGCGAAACGTCATGCCGGTGCGGTTCAAGAGCGGCTCCCAGCCGACCTTGTCCGCCCAGCTTTGCAACAGCTCGGGTGATGCGCCCGCCGACTTATAGTCGTGAAAGGCATAGGCGACGCCGTTTTCGTCGAGCCAGGCCCGTGCCTTTTTCATCGTGTCGCAGTTCTTGATACCGTAGACCGTGACCGTCATACGCTCCCCTTACTCCTATTTGACAATCAGCTTCTTCAACTCGGTCGCCGGATCCGCCGCCGTTTCCGGGGGCACGTTGGTCCCCTTTTCGATCAGCTTGCGCGCGGCCATGTGATCGGCGGAGGCGTTGAGCGATTCCACCGCGATCAGCTTGCCGCCGCGATAGAGAAAGACCGAAAATTTGTGCTCGGCCGGGTCACCGCGCAAAACGGTCTGATCGTAGCCGAGGCCGAGGCCGGCGATCTGCAGCCGGGCCTCGCCCTGGTGGCTCCAGAACCATGGCAGCGCCGTATAAGGCGCTTCGGCTCCCATCCACTGCTTGGCGATCAACCGAGCCTGGTCGTTGGCGTTCTGTACGGATTCCAGGCGAACATAGTCCCCACCCAGATAGGCGCAGGGAAAGGAAGCGCAGTCGCCCAGCGCGGCAATTGCGGGATCCGACGTGCGCAGGAACTCGTCGACCACGATGCCGTCGTTGACCTCCAGACCGGCCGCGACGGCGAGCTCCACATTGGGCACCACGCCCGCCGCCAACAGGACGGCCGCCGCATCGATCGCCGAGCCATCGCTGAGGACCACCTGGACCGAATTGTCGCCGCGATGAACGATTTCCGTAACCCCGGTCTCAAGCCGGATAGTGGTTCCCATGCCGCGATGGTGGGCCAGGAAATAGTCCGAGATCGGCTCCGAAACAGCGCGAGCCATCACTCGGCTCGCCAGCTCGACGACCTCCACGTGCTTGCCCTTGCCCGCTAGGAAGGCGGCGATCTCCAGCCCGATGAAGCCGGCGCCGATCACGGCCACGCGGTCGAGACCGTCGAGACGCTCCAGAATGCGACGGCTGTCGGCGAGATCGCGCAGCTCCAGCACCACCGGATCGTCGAGCCCCGGAATCGGCGGTCGGCGGTTGCGCGCGCCCGTCGCCAGCGCCAGGCGGTCGTAGCCGATGGTTTCGCCGCCATCGAGCCGCACCAGCCGGGCGTCGCGATCGATTTCCTCGACGTGGCGGCCACGCATCAACTCGATGCCCATCTTCTCGTAGAGCGCTTCGGCCTTGAGAAGCAGCAGGTTGGTGCCGCCGCCCTTCAGAAAATCCTTGGAAAGCGGCGGACGCTGATAGGGAAATTCCGGCTCGGCGCTCACCAGAACGACTCGGCCTTCGAAACCATCTTTCCGCAAGGAATGGACGAGTTCGACACCCGCGTGTCCCGCGCCCACGACAACGGCTGTTTCGATCGACATGGCCCCTACCTCCAGCAATTTTTCCGGAAACGCTGGCGCTGCGTGCACAGCACGTCGGCTCGCTGCCGCCGCATGCGCGCATCCATCCTCCAAGACGCGAGAAAGAGCGCATCGCGGCCCGCGCGCTGCGCAATGACCCGTGGTTCAAACCACGCCGGGGATCTGAGGTCAAAACAATCCCGGCCGTCCGCGTCCCCATGGCGCACGAGCCAGACAAAACCGGACCGCGCATTTCCATATATTTCGGAGGACGGCCGCATCTCCAGTCAACAGACCTCTTCCCCCACCGGCTCGATGCCCGGCCGCAACATCGAACAAATAAAACGGCCTCCTACTGCATGTCCGGATACCATAATCCGCCTTATCCGGATTACTCCACTTAGCGTAATTTCAGTTTTTCGAAACTAAGGCCATCTCGGCACGCGAAACCGGCTCGATCTGTGATTTTATACCGTCGCCGGCGAACCGTGTCGGATCGGACACACACACGGACTGAAAAGAGAGCAGGATCAGCACTCACCCCTCTCAACCCCTGAGATCCAAGGGGGATCCGGGTGGGGGATGGGGTTTCAATCCCGCAATCGGGCTGCTAATGGCCGTAGCGGGGTCTGCCTGAGCCGCGCGTTAAACCTGCGCCGATTGGGCAGGATGATTTAGGTGTTTTGGGGGCTGAACTATGATTGCGCATGAGACCGCACTTCCGCACATTTGTGGCACCGGTAGCAATTGCGTCGAAGCGCGGACCGCAACATGGCGCCGACGGCGCTCCGGGCTCCTGGCGCAAGCCGCCGTTGCCGGGCTGGTTGTCGGCGTGGCCAGTTTCGGCGCGACCGGAGCGGCCCGCGCTGCCAGTTGCCCGGCCAACCCGCTCAACACCACCGGCGACGTCCTCACCGGGACCTGCGATTTCGGTTCGGCTGATTTCGAGATCGCCACCACGTCCGATGCGGACCTTACGATCAGTGGGGGCGGCAGCGTATCCAACGCCGATGGCAAAATTGCAACTTACGACGACCTGACCGGACGCGTCACCGTCACCGGCTCGGGTTCGACATGGACGAACACCGGCATCCTCGAGGTCGGGAGCGGAGATAGCTACGGGATCCACGGGGGAGATGGGTATCTCACCATCGAAGCCGGCGGGACGGTCGTCGCGGAGCAGGTTCGAGCTTCGACTTCATTTGGTGGGGACGGGGCGATAACGGTGACCGGCGAGAATTCGGCCTTGACGGTCAACGATGATGTGTACCTCGGCTATTTCGGAGATGGCACCCTGACTGTCGAGAACAAGGGCGCCGTCGGGGTAACCAAGAATTTCTCCATCGGGGCCAATGGCTCGGGAACCGTGACCGTCACCGGGGACGGGTCGAAACTCACGGTCGGCGGCAGGCTATCGATCAATTCGCGGGGTGAAGATACAGGCGTGAGGGTCCTGAGCGGTGGGTCGCTCGAAGTCGCCGACGCGAGTCTCATCTACGGGGGCAATAGCGGCGTCTTGATCGCGAGCGGCGATGGCACTTCGGTCAAATTCGCGACGCTCAACGTCGGCACCGTTGCCGCATCAGGCTTCGCCACCGTCTCGGACGGCGCACACCTGGAGGCCAGGGAAATCATCCTCGCGCAAGGGAGCGAAGGGCCAAGCGATGGTGGCACGCTCGTCATCGGCTCCGGCGTGGACGACAACGGCCTGCCGCTGACGGCCGTCGCGCCCGGCACCGTTACCGGCGGCGTGACGTTCGCCGGCGACAAAGCCAAGCTGGTCTTCAACCACACCGACGACGCCTACACCTTTTCCTCCGATCTGCTCGACCAGGGCGGCGACTACTCCGACTCCCAGATCATCAGCTATTCCGGGACCACGATCCTGACCGGTGACGGGTCCACGTTCGCCGGCAAGACGAGCGTCCTGGACAGCACGCTGCAGGTCGACAGCACGCTCGGCAGCGCCACTTCCGAGGTGTACGTCACCAGTTCCGGCACCCTCAGCGGTACCGGCACGCTGGGCGGCGACGTCTACATCATGGACAGCGCCACGCTGTCGCCGGGGGCGAGCCCGGGGACACTGACCGTCAATGGCAACCTGACGCTCAACAGCGGCTCGACCACGGTGTTCGAACTGAACACGCCGGATGTCGCCGGCGGCAAGACCAACGATTTCGTGTCGGTCGGCGGCGATCTGACCCTCGGCGGTACCCTTGAGGCGCAGGTTGGGTCGGCCGGCTACTATTATCTGTTTGGCTATGACGGGGAGCTTTCCGGCGCGTTCGGAACGCTCGACGTCACCGGTGTGACCGACGCAGAGAGTTCGATCGACATCAACCGCACCGGAGAGGTCAACCTGTCCATCGTCGGCGGCGGCGGCCAGAGCCTGCAGTTCTGGGACGGGACCAACACGACGCCCAACGGGACGGTCGACGGCGGGACGGCGACCTGGGATGCCGACACCACGAACTGGACCAACTCCGACGGCTCGAAGAACGGCGACTGGGCGGAAGCGGTCGGCGTCTTCATGGGCGAAGCCGGGACGGTGACCGTCGACGGCACGCAGAATTTCGACACGCTGCAGTTCAAGACCGACGGCTATCTCGTCACCGGCGGGGCGCTGGCGCTGTCGCCGGCTTCCGGGTCGGCCGGCACGCTCAACGTCGACGCTGGCGTGACCGCCACGATCGGCTCGGCGATCGTCGACGGCAGCGCGAGCGGGCTCCTCAAGGCGGGCTCCGGCAACCTGACGCTCACCGGCGCCAACACCTACACCGGCGGCACCAGGATCGCGGCCGGCAAGCTGCAAGTGGCGATGGATGGCGCCCTCGGCGCGGCGTCCGGCGGGCTGGAGCTTGCCGGCGGCACGCTGCGTGCGCTCGGCACCTTCGACACCGCCCGCGCCGTCAGCCTGACGGCGACCACCGGCGGCTTCGAGGTCGACGCCGACGCCACCCTCGGCCTGACCGGGACGGTGTCGGGCACCGGCGCGCTGATGAAGTCCGGTGCGGGCACGTTGGTGCTCACCGGCACCAACAGCTACACCGGCGGGACCCAGGTGGCCGCCGGCCGGCTGATCGGCGACACCGGCTCGATCCAGGGTGACATCGCCAATGCCGGCACGGTGGAGTTCGCGCAAGCCTCCGACGACACCTTCGCCGGCGTCATCGGCGGCCTGAACGGCTCCGACGGCCAGATGGTGAAGTCGGGTGCCGGCGCGCTGACGCTGACCGGCACGAGCACCCTACCCTGGTCGGTGGAAGAAGGCGGCCTGATCTCCAACACCGATCTCTTCTTCGGCGATCTGAACGTCGCCGAGGAAGCCTCGATGACCTTCGACCAGGCCTTCGACGGCACCTATGCCGGCACCATCTCCGGCGCCGGCGACATCCTGTTCACCGGCGGCGGCCTGGTGACGCTGACGGGCAACTCCGCCGGCTACACCGGTTCGAGCACCGTCACCGACTTCACGCTGCATCTCAACGGCACCGTCGGCGGCTCCGTCACGCTGACCGGCTCCGGCCGGCTCACCGGCAACGGCACGGTGGGCAACACCACCGTGGGCAACGGCGGCACGATCGCGCCGGGCAACTCGATCGGCACCATCACGGTGGCCGGCAACGTCGCGTTCGGGCCCGGCTCCACCTACGAGGTCGAGACCGAGCCGGGCGGCACCTCGGCCGACCTGATCCAGGCGACCGGGACGGCCACGCTGACCGGCGGCCAGGTGATCCACATCGGCTTCGACGGCGCCTATGCGCCAGAGTCGGAGTACACAATCCTGACGGCCGACGGCGGCGTGAGCGGCACCTTCGACGGCGTCACCACGTCGCTCGCCTATCTCGATCCGCTGCTGGGCTACACCGCCAATTCGGTGCTGTTGTATCTCACCCGCAACGACACCGACTTCGCCCGATATGCCGAGACGCCGAACCAGCGCGCCGCGGCCTACGGGGTGGAGAGCCTGGGGGCGGACAACGCGGTCTACGACGCCGTGCTGGCGCTCGACAAGGCGGCCGCGCCGGCGGCGTTCGACGCGCTGTCGGGCGAGATCCACGCCAGCCTGAAGACCGGGCTGATCGAGGATTCCCGCTTCGTGCG
>NZ_JABJVY010000050.1:0-17849 GCF_040750475.1 Amorphus sp. 3PC139-8
GTCTACCGGGTTCTGGCCTAATGTTCACGAATCGTTCGTCAACTTGGCCAAATTCCCAGCTTCGCGCCGGTTAGGCCAAGTCGACTGTATTCTGGCGCCGAAGCTCCTCCTGATACCCCTCGAACACCTCAACGAACTCCGGCTCAAGCAGGACATCGAGCCCCGACTCGAACCGCTCCTCGCTCTCCAGGAACCCTCTCAGAAACTCCGGCGAGATCAGGTGTCCCTTCGCGAGATCGACCTTGCGAAAAAAGACATCCTTATCGAATGCCCGGATCGTGCCTGCCTTCGCCAGGCCCTCTGCCACCTCGTCTGCCACCGCGCGCGCATCACTGTCGTCCAAGATCGAAAAGCCCGGGCCAAGCCCCGCCGATCGACCTTCCGCTCGTAGGATCCTCAGCGACAGCGAGTGGAAGGTACCTGCCCATAGGCCGGAAGCAGACGGACCGGTACAGCTTCCGTTGCCATCCTCGCAGGATTCCCCTGCGAACACGGATGCGATCCGCTCACGCATTTCCCGCGCGGCCCGGTTGGTAAAGGTGACCATCATGATGGAATCGGGCTCAGTCCCAAGACCGCCATCGCTTGGCGGAGCCATCAAATAGGCCAAACGGCTGACCAGCGTCCGCGTCTTGCCCGACCCCGGCCCAGCGAGAATGAGGACCGGATCTGCGACATCCTGCGCCGCCACGCGCTGCTCGTCGGTGATCTGGTCCAGCGATCCTGGCTTCATGTCGCGCCTCCGTAAAATCTACCCTACGCGCCACCCGGGAAACTTGAAATTGCGCAGGAGCGTATTTCCGAATTTTCGTTTTCACAAATGGATGCAACGATTGTTGGCATTCCGAGGCCGACAGCGAGGATAGCCCCTTAACGTCTTCCCCGGCCTGAAGTCCGGGGATTTTTGCGAGGGGGATCATGCCGCCACCCGAGATTCGCGTATCTTCTGGGCAGCATTCCGACCCCTCGGCGCAGGCCGCGTTCCGGCCCGGAGAATGTTGACCGCGGCGTTTGTGTCGGCGTTCGCCGAATGCCCGCAGGATCCACGCTCAAAGGCCGCTTGGCTCTTGCGGACGGATCTGTCGACGAGGCCCCACGCGGCGCACGTCAGACTGAGGTACCCGCTCTCGACCCGGCGACGGACGACGTCCATCTCACCTTCTGAAAAAATGGCCGCCCTCCGACGGGAGAGCGGCCAGGTGAGTGCTTGGAATCAGGTCTCACCGGGGTGTGTCGGACGCCGAGAGAGCCTTTTCCTCTCCCAATCTAGTCGATGCAGACAGCCCTCCAAACATCATCTTCCGAGTTTTTCGCAACCTGGCCGCGCTCGGGCACTATTGGTTGCTGCCGGGCGCGCGTGCTTCGATCCCCAGCTTCTCGAGAAACGTCTTGGGAGACAGCGCCGCCAAACCACCCAGCTCGACGACCGATACCGGCTCGGCCATGTTGGTGCTCGCGTAACTCGCCCCCCCGGCTTCCGCCGCGGCACCAATCCAGCCCGCCAGCGGCCCAATGATGTGCTGCATGAGCGCATCTCCGCCCGGCAGCAAGGCTGCGTAGCTGTTCCCGAGATCGCGCACGGTGTCAGGCACGCTCTTCCCGGTCATCTTCTCGACAACGCGGTTCAATCCGCGATCCTGATAACCGACGCCCAGCCGGCTCAGCATGAATACCGGATAGTCCGCGATCGTGACCGAGGCTCCGTCGGCGATCTCATTCACGCGGACTTCGTCGACCACATCGACAGAACCCCGCACTTCCACCGTCAGGCCGATCAGCTGGTCCGTCTCAACTCTGACGGACGCAACGACGTCTCCAGTCGCACTGATCATGGCATCTGCCTTCAGTGTTCCCGACACCATCGGCAGCCCTGCCTCCGCGAGCCGGTGGCCTGCCGCGGCAGGCGCCAACTCCTCGACCGGCACGAACATTCCCTCCAGGCTCGCCTGATACTGACCACCCGCCGCCAGGATCCTGGTTGCCCCCACAACGGCGGCCGCTTTCCGCGGAAGAGAGCCGAGCCCAGCCGTTCCCACACCGCCGTCTCGCCCACCTGGAACCGAAAGGAGGTTCATCTCTTTCACCCCGAGCAGGGCTTTCCGATCGGCCGAGAACACCACCAGGCGCTGCCCGTAGACCAGCAACCGCCCTGTTCGGGCCATCGCCTGTTCGCCCAGTCCAAGCGCGGCGCGGGCCTTGGACAGCACCGGCGATCCCAAGCCCCGCGCCTCCAAGCGCGCGAGCTCGAGACGCTCGCCCGAATGCGTCTCCATGACCACCGTCGAAATCATCACCGAGTCCCGACTGGGATCGCCGGCCTCGATCGACACCTGCTTCACGAACAGACGATCGGACGCCTCATCCCCTGTCGAGACTTCCATCTCATCAACCCAGGCGTAACCCGACATCGGACCCACACTGGTTTCGGACATCACCGATTCGAGCAGACTGCCGGTGACGGTGATCGATTTCGCGCGGGCTTGACCTCGGCTGTTCTCGATCCGCACGCCCGACAGCACAGCCTGAATATCGCCACCGGCCTTGGTCAGCCGCAGCTCCTCAGCGCGAACGTCTACCTTCTTTCCTTCGATTTCGATTTTCACATTCCGAAAGATCTCACCTCCACCGATGTCCTCGACCTCGGTCCCGGACACCGACAGCATCGGCGCCGAGCGCTCCAGGCTTGCCAGAAGCTCCCCTGCCGATGCCGGAAGCCCGCACATCAGGAGGGCGATGAGAGACATAGCCAGATACCGCATTTTCTCTGTTCCTTTTCGACAATGCCGCCCTCACCAGGGCGACCTGAACCTCAGTCCACCCTCGTTCCCCGAGCCTGGTCTCCGCTCAAGCAGATCATTGTTCGACCGCCAGCTTCCCAGACCAGCTTCGATGTCGGGGCCGCTCGCTTCCCGCTCCTGGCCCCGATCGCGCACCAACGCGTCCAGCCCGGCCCCATCCAATCGCATCGGCGCCCCTGACGACAACGGCCCCACCGGCGCAGAAGGGGCCCGGCTAACCGCCGCGCGATCTTCCAGGAGCTCCGGCGGCCAACCTGGGTACTCAGATCGCGTCAATCCTTCATCCGCCAATCGCTGGAACAGCGCTGCTGCTACGGGTGCCGCCGTATTTCCTCCGGTGCGTCCAGCGCCAATCGCCTCTCCGTTGTCACGCCCAATCCAAACCCCGACGGCGATCTCTGGCGTGAACCCGACGAACCACGCATCTCGATAATCTTGAGAGGTCCCAGTCTTCCCGACGACAGGTACAGAGACATTCTTGAACGCTTTTCTCGCCGTTCCACGTTCCGTCACCCCGGCCAGCATCGACTGAACGAGGGCAACCGACCGGTAGCTTGCGAACGATCGGCTGTTGGACAGCGACGGTCTCCACACGACCTCTCCGGCACCGTCCCTCACTTCCAGAATGACGCGCGGCTTTACCGCAACACCTCCGGCCGCAAGGCTGGCGAAGCCGGCGACGAGATTGACCAACGACGTCTCGGAACTCCCCAACACCGCCGACGGCACCCGCACTATCGGGGCGTCTGCGGTATAGGCCCCTGCAGCTTCAGCGATGTCCGCGAAGCGATCTACGCCCAGCTCGAACCCCAGCCGCGCCGCCACGAAATTGCTGCTCTCCTCCAATGCCGCGAAGAGGGGAACCGCACCAACCCCAAGGCCGCCGCCATAATTGGATGGCGTCCAGGAGCCACCCCCTTCCGTCGGAACAGTCACTGGTACATCGAGCACCAGCTGGTCGTACGCCATTCCCTGATCCAGCGCTGCGACGTACAGGAACGGCTTCACCGCCGACCCCGGCTGCCTCAGCGCACGCGCACGATCGAACCGCGTCATGGTCGCATCATATCCGCCGACATAAGCGAGGACGTCCCCGCTCCCGATATCCATCACGACCACCGCGCCCTGAATATCGGGAACCGGCACGAGCCGAACCTCGTCCTCGTCCGCATCCACACTGCTGACCGCGACAACATCGCCGGGCGCAAACGCGAGATCTCCCATGATCTGCCGTTCACCCGCCCCCTCGACCGCCACCGTCGTCGTGGTCCCGGTGCCAATCACAATCGCCCGGGTCCAATCCGTCGCCGGGCCTGGCAGAAGGCGGCGGGCAGCGATCCAGTCACCCTCATCCGCCTGTCCGTCGAACCGCTCAAGCCGACCCGCAGGGACCGGCTTGCCAAGTTTGTCGAGCCGGTCTCGTAGCACTGTCTCCGCGAGCGCCTGCATGGCAGGGTCAATCGTTGTCCGCACGACCCCCTCCAAGCCCAGCCGCCCAAGCTGAGCCCGGGCGGCCGGCTCACGTCGCACTGCCGACCGCGCAGCCAGGGCCGCCCAAGCGGCCGCCTGCCGCGGTCCCCTCGAGCCCGCCGGCACAACGATGAGGTCCTCACGTCTGGCCTCAGCCACTTCGACCGGCGAAACCGACCCGGTCGCCTCCAAGGCTTCCACAACGTAGTCTCGCCGCTGCCGGGCGCGCGACGCGTGATCGGGATCTGTCGGGTCCAGAACCGAAGGCGCATTGATCACCCCGGCAAGGAAAGCTTGTTCCCCCAGGTCGATGTCGTTCCAGCCACGGCCAAACCACGCCCTCGCCGCGCCCGCAGCGCCGGTCACACCTCGGCCGAAGTAGATGGAATTCACATACGCGTTCAGAATCTCGTCCTTCGAGAGCCGAGATTCGAGCTGGTAGGCCATCACGGCTTCCCGGATTTTCGCCCAGGCATCACGGTCGCGCCTGTCCTCGGCCCCCGCCAGCGTGTTTTTCACCGTCTGCTGGGTGATCGTCGACGCCCCGACCAATCGCCCACCCTTCAGCCACGACCATGCGGCCCTGGCTGTCGCAAACGGATCCACACCGGGATGATCCCAGAAGCGTTTATCCTCAGCGGCGATGAGCCCGGCTACGAATCTCTCCGGCAGGTGTTCCAACCCAATCGTCACCGCCGAACCCGGCTCGCCGAACGCTCCAGCAAGAGATCCGTCCCGATAGGTCGCTGTCCCCGCTATCTCAGAGCGTTCCTGCCGGATCGCAGCCACATCGGGCGCATCAAACGGGCCGATCGGACCTGCAAAAATCAGGTTGGCCAACGATAGCCCCACCTTGGCAAGCACGAAGAGACCATCCGACATCCCTCAGTCTCCTCCGCCGGCCGACGTGGGGCCCTGGCTCCCCGTTGTCATCAGCACGCAAACTCCGCGAACCATCGCGCTCACATGGCACCGAGACCGACAGAGATCGTCAACAGCGATTTTCAGCCCATCCGGCACCGCAATGGTCAGCCTGACCCGATCGCCACCCTGACTGGCCTTCAGCCCCTTCTGTCCCGCGGCGACGATCGCATCAATGTGCTCCTCGCCGCCGCTTTCCATCGCGGACTGGACGACCCTCCCCAGAGCCTCCCGCACGAGACCGGCAACATCGCGCTCATGTGCTTGAGCCGCCGCCACAAGAGCCCGGTGCGTTTCACCCGGTACGATGCTCCGGACTCGCGAAAAAATGGCTGCCTCCACATCACGACTTCGGGTGCCGATGCATTGCGCCGGCACCCAGATATCAGAGCCGATCGGTGAGTTTCTTCGACGGCTTGAACGCCAAGCGACGGGACGCAGGGATCGGTATCGCTTCTCCCGTCCGCGGGTTGCGCCCCGCCCTGGGTTCGGTGTCCCGCGCCCTGAAAACCCCGAACCCGGTGACCTTCACGGATCCGCCTCCTCTCACGACTTCTTCCACACGCGTGACGAAACCCGTCAGGACACTGTCCACGTCCTGCGGCCGAACTCCCGTCTCAGCGGCAATCACCCGCACCAACTCAGACTTGTTCATGCATCCTCCGTCTCGCGCGACCCGCCGGAAACCATCCCGAGCGCGTGCATGTAAAGATCGAGCAAAGCTTCCTGCTCCTCCCGCTCTGCCTTGTCCTGATTCCGAAGCCGGATCAGATGACGCAGGATTTTCGTGTCATAGCCGTTCGCTTTCGCCTCGGCGTAGACATCCTTCACGTCATCGGCGATCGTCTTCTTTTCTTCCTCGAGCCTCTCAATCCTTTCGACGAAGGCCCGAAGCTGGTCCGCCGCGATCCCACCCGGTTGTGCGTCCATGCTTTTTCTCCCGATTCCAGACTGACGACTTTGTCCCGACGGTCACCCCTTCAGGTATTGGGGCCGTCGGCCGATCTGCGGCTACTGTTCGCTCGGCAGCGGCGTCGGCGCCCTCGGCGGCCAGTTCCCGTCCCGGTCCGTCGACCGCGGCGGCCCCATGTCCAACGGCCGCGGAGATTGCTCCGGGGCGCGACTGGCTCCACCGCTTGCCTTGTTCTGTCCAGTCGGCTCGAGCACCACCACACCTGAGCCGCCCGGCTGCCCCTTGACGGCCTCATCGGGCAGGTCCGGCGGCGTGAAGGTCGTCTCGACCGGGACGCTCAGATTGTCGAAGCTCGCCGCCATCGGCAGCCCGTCCAGCGAGCCGCCCGGCCCGACGCCCTCGATCACGACACGCACACGATCACCGGGCCGGGTCAACGCGGCCTCGATCGACGTCGTCTCTGCGACGCCGATCACACTCGCGGGGCTGTCTTCGGGCACCAGAAGATAGACCGGGTGAGCGCCGAACGTGGTCGCGCGCGCCATGCGCCCAACCACGAAGTCCAGATAGGCCACGTCCTTTGCGCTCGGCTCCCCGGCCGGCGCCCCTTCTTGAGCGGCGGCGGCGGACACCAGGACGAGCGCACCGACCGCACCGCCAAGGACGGCGTTCAGCGCGCTGATTGCGCCGCTTGTCACTTTGCTTTTCGCGCGCATCAAACCACCTCCTCACTTTCCAGCGCCGGCAGCTCGTCGAGATCGGCCAACGTCGCCAACTCGTCCGGGCTCATCTCCATGTCACCGGCCCCGGTGTCGCCCTCTCCGCTTCCGTCGGAGGGTGTCGACAGGAGCCGAACCATCCCGCCGGAGTGTTGCCCCACCACGACGTCGGTGAAGTACCGGACCACGCCGTCCTTCTCGTTCCGACGCGTCGACAGTGACCCCTCGAGGAACACCAGCTGGCCCTTCTTGAACAGCTGACGCACCATTTTCACGAGCGGGTCGCCGAACACGCGAACGGTGTGCCATTCGGTTCTCTCGTGGCGCTCGCCCTTCGACTTCCATCGGGCCGTTGTCGCCACCCGCATGTTCGCCACCAGGCGACCGGTGGAGAGTTCCCGAACATCGGGATCCGCCCCCAGCCGCCCAATCAACTGCACCTTGTTCAACATCCTCTGGGTCCTTCCTGGATTGCTCCGCAGGGTGAATTTCCCAATCCAGCCTTAGTTTTTCGCGCGATTCAATGGTTTTGTTTTTCGCACAGTCGACAGCTTCACCGCCATGCCGCTATCTATCAGAGATGGTGTCCACAGTGCGCTCTACGGAGGAGTGAAAATGCGTATCGTTCTGGCACTCGCTTTTCTGGTTCTCTCGCTCATGCCGGCCGCCGCCTTGGAGGACCGGACGGGCTATCCGAGTCTCACGCCCCAGCAGGACGACGAGATCCGGGCGATCGTCCGCCGCCTCCTGCTCAACGAGCCCGACCTCCTCGAAAGGGCCCTCGAAAACCTTCGCGACACGAAAGATCAAGATCGCCTGGACCGTCAGCGTGAAGCGATCGCTCAGAACCGCGCGGCCATCTTCGACGATCCCCGGGACATCGTCCTCGGCGACCCTTCGGCGCCTTTTCCTGTCGTGATGTGGATCGACTACAATTGCACGTACTGCCGTGCGGAACGCCCTGTGATCGACCGCCTTCTCGAGACGAACCCCCGCGTCAAGGTCATCGTGAAGGCGCTACCGGTACTGGGTGCCGGCTCCCGCGACAGCGCTAAAATCGCGCTCGCCGTACGCGCCGCGTATCCGACACTCGCCCCCTCGTTTCACCGCGCGCTCCTCGACCTCACACAGCCGGCCAACACCGACGCTGCTTTCGACGTCGCCACGCAGATGTCCCTGGCCAGACCGGAAATTTCGGCGATCGCCGACAGCGAAGCGATCGAGACCTATCTCGACCGCACCCTTGACCTGGCCGAGGATCTCGAGCTCACAGGCACACCAACCTATCTCATCGGCGACACCTTCTATTTCGGTCAGATGGCAGCCGATGATCTCTATGCCACCGTCAATCAGGCGTACTGCGGCACGGATGCCTGCGAAAACTAATCCCTCCAGCCGCCGGGACCCGGCCGCCGAGCCCCGGCGACGGCTTCTGTGTTGCGTGCCGCACTGCAAGCGCACCCGTGGCCAGCGCAAAGGTGAACCTCCCTTCCACGATGGTCTGGAGTGGATTTGTGGCGACCACTGGCGCCTTGTAAGCGCGCACACGAAGCGATTTCACACGAAAGCCCGCCGAACTTGGGAGCGAGCGGCTGAGCGAAGAGAGGCGCTCGGCCGCGAGTTGGAAGACGCTGCGTTTCCAGACGGCAGAATACCGCGTCCCGAATTCGACCGGTTCATTGCATCCTGCGATTACGAAAGCCGAAAGCGAAAGCAGTCCCGACGTGCGTGGGAGCGCTGCAAGCGGCAAGCGGTCGAGCGCGCCTTCGGAATCGACTGATCCATCCGCCATGACCCGCGCCTCCCTGCCTCCGCGCCATGCGAAGGAAGATTCTCATTTACTTTTTCACATACCCGTCTAGTTTGTATTTTGTTATTTATTCCCGCCCCCGCTGCGCTCGCAGGAGAGTCCCTATGCCCGTCGCCGAGGATGTCACCGCAACACCACTCGTCCGCGCCGGATCGATCGAAGAGCTTTGCGGCCATCGCGACCGGGCTATCGAGCTCTTTGTCGAAGCGGAGCGTCTGCTGGCAGAAGCCTCCCAGAGCGCCGCCTTGGCCGCACCATCCGTCCCGTGCGCAGGGCATATCCCGGAGGACGCTCGACTTGCGCTGTTTTGCCCGACGAGCCGCAGCTCGTTCGGCGAGCTCATGCGGAGATCCATAGACGCCGACGCCTGGGAGCACCTGATTAAGGCCGCCCAGCTCGAGCGCATCATGGATCGGACGGCCCGGTCTAAATTTCGGGAGCAGCTCAAAAGCGACCCAGCACCCTTCACCGCTGAAACTGCGCGCTCCACGATGGAAACGCTGCTGGCCGACAGCGAACTGATATTCAAGCGCGGCGTGGCGCAGGCGTTCTCGGGCCTCGATCGGCGCTTCCGCACCCATGACGGCTTCAAGATTGGCTCCAAGATCATCTTGGAGCGCGCTTTTGACGATCTAGGTTACTGGAACCACCATCGTGGTGCGGACGAAACACTGCGCGACGTCGAGCGTGCGCTTTACGTGCTCGATGGCAAGCCTCATCCCGACCGCAACGCCGGGATCGCTGGAACGATCGACGAAGCACGCCGGCATCTCAGCTGGGGCCCCAAAGCCTTCTATTGCGAGGACGACTATTTCCGCTTTCGCGTCCACAAGAACGGAAACGCCCACGTCTGGTTCAAGCGCAACGACCTTTTGCGAAAAGTGAACCTGCTCCTCGCCGACTATTACGGGGCCGCGCTCGGGGCCGGAGCCGACGTCGCCGACTCCCGGCCGCCGTTTCGCGCGCCAAAGTCCCCGGCCAGGAAACATGGCGACTTTCCCTCGCCGCCAGCGGTTGTTAGCCGCGTCCTCTCCGAAGCTCAGATTGCGCCGGGATTGTCGGTTCTGGAGCCGAGCGCCGGCAAAGGCAATCTCGCCTTAGCCGCCGCCGATGCTGGCGCCATTGTCGACTGTTTCGAGATCCAGGCGGTCCATGCCGACGCTCTCGCGACGGATCCCCGGATCCGCTCCTGTCAGTGCCGCGATTTCCTGGACGTCGACCCTGCAGCCTACCCCCATCGCTACGACCGGATCGTCATGAACCCGCCGTTCGACCGTGGCTGGGATATCGTCCATGTCCTCCACGCACTGCAGTTTCTGGCACCCGGTGGGCTCCTGGTTTCTGTAATGAGCGCCGGGACAGAGTTCCGCGAGGACAGAGCGTCCCGCCACTTCCGCTCCCTCCTCGAAGACCACAACGGCACGATGTGGGATCTGCCCGCCGCAAGCTTTTCCGAGGTAGGGACCAACGTACACGCTCTGCTCTGTGTGATCCGCGCGCCAAGATGATCGCAAAGCATGAAGGGTTCGAATTTTCGGGACCGTCCCCTAGCATGTCATTCAAGGATTGCGAAAAATGCAATTAGTTAACTCTTCTCGTAGCTTCTCGAATTTTGGGGATCGGTGATGCGGCAAGAGGCCTTCTCGTTTGGCGAACCCAGTGCCCCTTCCTTCAACGGCCGTGAGCTCATCGTCGATTCCTTCGCGGGCGGCGGCGGCGCGAGCCTCGGTATCGAAATGGCCCTGGGCCGATCACCCGACTACGCAATCAATCACGATGACGCCGCCCTCGCGATGCACGCGGCGAACCACCCCGAAACGATCCACTTGCCGCACAATGTCTGGCAGGTTTCGCTCAAAGACATCGTCGGCCAGCAGCCGATCGGCTTGCTGTGGATGTCCCCAGACTGTCGCCATCATTCGAAGGCGAAAGGCGGTGCCCCGGTCTCACCCTCAGTGCGCGATCTCGCCTGGGTGCTGATGCGCTGGCTGAAGGAGCTTCCGCCAGCACAGCGACCGCGCGTTATCTTCCTGGAGAATGTTGAAGAGTGGCAGCGCTGGGGTCCCACCATCCTCGCCGAGGATGGGACCAGGCGCGCCGACAAGACACGCGAAGGAGAGACCTTCCGGGAGTGGGTCCGCGAGCTGGGCGGCTATGGCTATCCGCATATCGAGTGGCGCGAGCGCAGAGCGTGCGATTTCGGCACACCGACGATCAGGCGACGGCTGTATCTGGTGGCGCGGCGAGACGCCAAGGTCGTTTGGCCGACACCCACACATGCTCCCCTCCACGGCAGCAAGGACGGCATAGTCCGTGCGTGGGCGCGCGGCCACGGTCTGACACTCGACGATCTGAACGGCTTGAACGGCCACCGAACGGCTGCCGAACGGCTGCCGAGATCATCGACTGGGAGAGGCCCTGCCCTTCCATTTTCATGGATCGCGAAGAGGCGAAAGCCTTCACGAAGAGCACTGGCATCCGAGTTGTTCGGCCCCTCGCAGTCAAGACGAATGCTCGGATCGCGAAGGGCGTAAAGCGCTTCGTTCTCGACACCGCGGACCCATTTATCGTTACCTGCAACCATCACGGAGATGGGTTCCGCGGCCAAGGACTCGACGAGCCGAAGAGGACGGTCACATCCTCTAGAGATGCCCATGGGCTCGTCGTGCCTTATCTCGTACCCCGATACGGTGAGCGCGACGGGCAAGAGCCGCGCAGCCTGCCGATCGACCGGCCGCATCCCACTGCGGTGCCGACCGGCAACGGTGCAAGTCTCGCCTGCGCCTATCTTGCGCAGCACAACGAGCATCGCATAGGGCAAGCTGTCGACGGACCTGGGCCAACGGTCACGACGCGCGGGACGCAAACGCACGTCGTCGAAGCGGCAATCGCTCCGTTCGTATCCTATGGTCAGCAGGGCGGGCTCAACCGAAAGGCCTGCGAGCCGCACCATACTGTCACCGCGAGCTCGAAAGACACCAACGGCGTCGTCGCCGCCTATCTCGTTCAGCACAACGACGGACCCCGCCCCGGTGCGCCCGGACATCATTTGGGCCAGCCTGTGTCCACGGTGACGGCTACCGGCGCCCAGCAGTCGCTAGTGGCGGCGCACATGCTCTCTCTCAAGGGCAGTGATCGCCGGGCCGGTTCGGCCGCGGAACCGCATCCGACAATCTGCGCTGGAGGACAGCACTCTGCCGTCATCTCTCTACCGCTGGTGAGCGCATATTACTCGACCGGTGGCCAGCACGGGGACATCGCCAACCCGATGCTCACTGTTCCGACGAAAGGCCGTTTCGGCCTCACAGTGGCCGACGCCGGCGCGCCACCACTTTCCGAAGCGCAGTTGCGCAAAGCCCGACTGGTCGCTGAGTTCCTCCGCGCGCACGGAGTTTGGGATGGCGGCGAATTCGTCACGATCGAATATGCCGGCGAAACTTGGATCCTCGTCGACATCGGAATGCGCATGCTCACGGCCCGGGAGCTTGCGAGGGCCCAGGGCTTTCCCGACGACTACATCCTCGCAGCGCCCTTCAAGGACGGCGTCCTGTCCGACACCGACCAACGCCGGATGATAGGCAACTCCGTGTGCGCGCAGGTCGCCGCCGCGCTTGTCGCTGCAAACTGCAAGGACATGGCGATCGACGCGAAGCCGGTCGAGGCCACAGCATGACCTTCGTCCGGCGAGCGCCAACCAAGCCCCCTCGGACGATCTGTGCTCGGCGCCACCGCACCTGCGGACGTTTCAGGTCCTGCACCTCGTTGAGGACCGTCCAGTGACCTGCCCGACCCGCCCCGTTCTACGCTGGCACGGCGGCAAGTGGCGGCTCGCCAGCTGGATCATATCCAATTTCCCGCGGCATCGGGTCTATGTGGAGCCGTTTGGCGGCGCGGCCTCGGTTCTGCTTCGCAAGCCGCGCTCATATTCGGAGGTCTACAACGATCTCGACGACGAGGTCGTGACCTTGTTTCGGGTGCTGCGTGATCCCCTGGCTGTCGGCCATCTCATCGAGGCGCTGCGACTGACGCCTTTTGCGCGGACCGAGTTCCGGGCCGCCTATGAGCCGGCCGACGACCCGATTGAACGCTCCCGGCGGCTGATTGTCCGAAGCTTCATGGGATTCGGTTCTAATGCCCATGCGTCTCAAGCAAAGGGACACCGGTCCACCGGGTTCCGTTCCAGCTCCCACCGCAGCGGCACAACGCCTGCCCACGACTGGGTCAACTATCCGGCCGCGCTGAGGCTCATCGTCAACAGGCTTGCCGGCGTCGTGGTCGAAAACCGGCCAGCCAACGAGCTGATCGAGCAGCACGACGGGCCGGATACCCTCTTCTACGTCGATCCGCCGTATCTCCACGAAACGCGGGCACAATCGAACAAGTACGATTTGCGCTGGCGGATGTACCGGCACGAAATGACGCGCGACGACCACGCCGAGCTCCTCGAACGATTGTGCCGCACCCAGGGTATGGTGGTCCTCTCCGGCTATGCCGATCCTCTCTACGATCGGACACTTTCCGGTTGGCGACGTCTGGAATTCGAGACGTACGCCGACGGGGCCCGGCCGCGCACCGAAGTTCTGTGGATGAATCCCGCAGCTGTTGCCGCGAAGGACGCCGATCAGGGACCGCTGCTGGCCTGGGCCTCACGCAACTCAGAGCCTGTCCAATGACTGCTGCGCCAGCGCGCCGGCGAAGCTCTCCGGCGGAAGCCGAGATCCGATACGACGCCCTCGTTCCCTATCTCCACGCGGGGCTCCCCGATGCCCGGCTGCTCCACGAAGTGCCTATTGGCGGCGCCCGGGCCGATCTCGTTGCCGTTCGGCCCGACCGCCTGATCATCTTCGAGATCAAGTCTCAACGGGATACCCTCGACCGACTCGCTTACCAACTGAAGCACTTTGAGGCGGTCACCGAAGATGTCGTCCTCGTCGCTCACCACAAGTTTTTTGACCGTTCTCCCTATCTGAACGGAAATCCGAGGTGTGCATGGCCACCATCGCAACCGAAGGCCCGATACACCTGGGCCTATCCCGATGGTGACTACGCCTTTCCCTCTCGCTGGCGCCTTCCCCCGGACTGGTCGCAACCGGCGCGCCCACGAAGGTCGGCATGGAGTGTTCTCAACCTACTCTGGGCCGACGAGCTTCGGCGGATCTGCGTCGACGCTCATATCGCCGTGTCCAGGCGCACACCCCGTGCCGACATGATGGACGCGATCGCATGGCATCTTCCGGGATGCGAAATCTGGCCCGCAGTATGTCGGGCGCTGCGAGCCCGCGATTGCCTCGAGGCGGATCCGCCGATCGTGGAGACGACATCGTGACTGCTTCCGAGACCACCTCACTACGGGGTTTCCACGTCGTCGACAGGCGCCGCTCCCCCCGTGCGATCGCAACCACAGCCGATGTCGATGCCCTAACCGCAGCCCACGCCCCGGTCGCTATCGGGGTGTCCGGCGGCAAAGACAGCCAGGCCGCCGCCCTTGCCACGTTCGATCATCTCGACCGGACCGGCCACGCCGGCCCACGCCTGCTGGTCCATGCAGACCTCGGTTCCGTGGAGTGGGATGACAGTCTGCCGGTCTGTGAACGACTGGCCCAGCATCTCGGCACAGAGCTTGTCGTGGTCCGGCGCAAGGCCGGCGGCCTCATGGAGCGCTGGGAAAGCCGATGGGCCTCCAGCGTCGCACGCTACCAAACGCTGTCGACCGTCACATTGGTCCCCTGCTGGTCGACGCCGGCGATGCGGTTCTGCACGTCCGAGCTCAAGACGCACATCATCGCGGCGGGGCTGAAGCGTCGCTTTCCCGGCCGGACCATCATCAACGTCACCGGCGTCCGCCGCGCGGAAAGCGCCGCCCGGGCCAAGGTCGGGATCGGCAGCACCGATGCGACCGGACGCATCTGGAGCTGGCGCCCGATCGCCGACTGGTCGGAAGCCGAGGTCTTCTCAGCGATCGACGAAAGCGGACTGGATCCACACCCCGCCTATCGGCGCTTCGGAATGAGCCGGGTTTCGTGCCGCTATTGCATCATGTCCAACCTCGCCGATCTCACCGCAGCCACTGCCCAGCCGGAATCCCACGAACTCTATCGGCGGATGGTGCGCCTTGAGTGCGCGAGCTCGTTCGCCTTCCAGGGCGCCCGCTGGTTGGGCGACGTCGCACCCCACCTCCTCGGTGAAGAGATGCGCACCGCGCTCGCCAGCGCGAAGACGATCGCCGCCGCGCGTGTCGTCGCGGAGAAGCGGATCACCGGGCCCATGCTCTATGTCCGCGGCTGGCCAACCCGCATGCTCACCGACGCCGAGGCCGACATCCTGGCAAGTGTCCGGCGCGAGGTTTCAGACCTCCTCGAGCTCGATGCAGACTACCTCGATCGAGACAGTATCCACGCTCGCTACGCCGGGCTTCTTGCGAAAAATGCAATGAGACAGGGGGCGGCCGCGTGATGCACCACTCAGATCGCCTTAAGAGCAGGAACGAAGCGCGCCTGTCCCAAGCCCCGCATCGCGTTCAGTTTCGACGCGTCAAAGGCTGGCGCATGCCGACGAACACCGTCCTGGTGTCGCGGCCCGGCCGGTTCGGCAACCCATTCCGGATAGCCGACTGGGACGTCTCATCGGCGGTGCGGGATCCGACATCCGATCACCTCCTGGATCACGAACCCACCGACCCCGAAGAGCTTCGCGGTGTCGTCGTCCACCTTCATCGCGTGTGGCTCAGGATGGGAACCCATCGGAACCGGTTCGGCACTGGCTATTTCGAGCTCTCTGCGTTTCAGAAGGCGCTGCTGCAACGCACCCCCCCGCCGCCAACGGTCGGCGCAATCCGGGACGCGCTCGCCGGCACGAACCTCGCCTGCCACTGCCGCCTCGACCAGGCCTGTCATGCGGACACCCTGCTGGCGATCGCCAACTGCCCGCCTCAGCTCGGCGAGCATTGCATCAAGCTGACCCTGGAGACCGTCTATGGGCAAACACACGGCTATCGAGTGGGCTGACCACACCTTCAGTCCATGGTTTGGCTGCACCAAAATCTCTCGCGGCTGCGACCACTGCTATGCCGAGGCCTGGGCGCGCAGAGCCGGCAACTCGGAGCTCTGGGAAGGCTCACGCCGGCGGGCGGCCGAAGCGAGCTGGAAAGAACCCCTGAAGTGGGACCGGGCCGCGGCGGAAGAAGGTCGGAACCCCATCGTCTTCCCCTCACTCTGCGATCCTTTCGACAATCAGGTGCCCCCTATCTGGCGCCGTGACCTGTTTTCCCTGATCCAGGAGACACCCAACCTCACCTGGACCCTGCTGACCAAAAGACCCCAGAATATCCCGAGGATGCTGCCGTTCGCCGTCGACGACATGGCAAGCTGGCCGTGGTCCAATGTCTGGCTGGGCACAACCGCTGAAGACGCCGATCAGTACACGATGAGGTGGCCGCATATGGCGCGCGTTCCGGCAGCGCTGCGCTTCCTCAGCTACGAGCCGGCGCTCGACGCGCTCGGCGACCTCGAGCTCGGGGCTCCAGGAGCGCCAGATTGGGTGATCGCAGGCGGCGAGAGCGGGCCTCAGGCCCGGCCGATCCACACCGACGGGGTCCGCTCTGCCCGAGACCAGTGCGCGACCGCCGGCGTTCCGTTCCTCTTCAAACAGCACGGAGAATGGATTGCAGTCGAGGATCTCCGCCATCTTGCCGACGGCTCAGGCCCGGGTTTCGGTGCCTACGATCACTGCCGCTACGACCCAGAACGTGAGGTGGTGCGGATCGGCAGCAAGAGGGCCGGCCGGCTCCTGGATGGCGTGTTCCACGATGCCTTCCCGGCGGTGCGGCCGCGAGCGACACCAGACGAGCCGTCGCCAAGGGTGTCAGCCGTTCCGCGCTAGTAGCGCTCTCGCATCGCCCTGAGCTGCTCCTCTTGAGCCGCCAATCCCCACGACACCGCGTCCTTCCTGAAGCAGAACAACTACATCCCCATGTCCGGCGACGGATCGTCCTCGTCGTCCGCGGATCGCTGCGGTTCAGGAGCTGAAACACCGTCGAGCATCGCACGGAAGGTTTCGACCGCTGATGCCGGAACGAACGGACCCACCCGCCCGCTCCTGGGCCGCATCAGCCGCCAGGGAACGGCCGCATCGCCGACCTCGACCGTTCCCTCCGTCGCTCCGGCCGCGCGCTGTTCCCCGATCGCCGCCCAGGCAGCTACGATAACGCCATGCCCCACGCTGACCCGCAGCCGGTCGGCCAGCGCACTCCGGCTGAGGTCGCCGTCTCCGGCAATCGGCGCATCTCCGAGCACCGCACGAAAGGCCTCGGCCGCCAACGCCGGAACCGTCGGCGAAGTCCCTGGGCCGACCCGCATCAACCGCCAGGGAACGGCCGCATCGCCGACCTCGACCGTGCCCTCCATCGCTCCGGCCGCGCGCTGTTCCTCGATCGCCGCCCAGGCCGATGCGAGAACGCCATGCCCTGCGCCGACCCGCAGCCGATCGGCCAGCGCTTTTCGGCTGAGGTCGCCGTCTCCGGCAATCGGCGCATCTCCGAGCACCGCACGAAAGGCCTCGAGCGCCGACGCCGGAACCGTCGGCGAAGTCCCTGGGCCGACCCGCATCAACCGCCAGGGAACGGCCGCATCGCCGACCTCGACCGTGCCCTCCGTCGCTCCGGCCGCGCGCTGTTCCTCGATCGCCGCCCAGGCCGATGCGAGAACGCCATGCCCTGCGCCGACCCGCAGCCGATCGGCCAGCGCTTTTCGGCTGAGGTCGCCGTCTCCGGCAATCGGCGCATCTCCGAGCACCGCACGAAAGGCCTCGAGCGCCGACGCCGGAACCGTCGGCGAAGTCCCTGGGCCGACCCGCATCAACCGCCAGGGAACGGCCGCATCGCCGACCTCGACCGTTCCCTCCGTCGCTCCGGCCGCGCGCTGTTCCTCGATCGCCGCCCAGGCCGATGCGAGAACGCCATGCCCTGCACTGACTCCCAGCCGGTCGGCCAGCGCACTCCGGCTGAGGTCGCCGTCTCCGGCAATCGGCGCATCTCCGAGCACCGCGCGGAAGGCCTCGACCGCGGACGCCGGAACCGTAGCCGACTGCCTGTTGCGTATCCGCGCCAACCGCCAGGAAACGGCCGCATCGCCGACCTCGACCGTGCCCTCCGTCGCTCCGGCCGCGCGCTGTTCCTCGATCGCCGCCCAGGCCGATGCGAGAACGCCATGCCCTGCACTGAC
>NZ_JABJVY010000051.1:0-16737 GCF_040750475.1 Amorphus sp. 3PC139-8
CCGTCGCCGCTGAGGAGGACGATCCGGGCTCGCCAGGCGTGCTTTTGCGAGCTCTTCGGATTGGCGATGATGGCCTCCAGCCGCTTACGATCGCGGGCCGACAGCGTGAACATGATCCCGGTGCGCATGCCGGGCAGACTCGCACCGAACGCCTCTCAGGGGAATCCCGTAACGGGACTCTTTTGATCCGATCTATCCACTCGGCCCTGCCCGGAGACCGCGTACAACGTATGCTGCGCGGCGGCCGCTCCAAGAAACCACGCCGTAGCAGCTAGAACAACAATAACCGAAATAAAATATGGCTTCATTGAGTTTAGAAATCCATTTATTTAATTTATTTTGAAGTAATCTCTCCGTCGTAATGAAGGTTCAGAAATAAACTTCAATTCCTATAAAGTCGTTGCAACAATCACTTCTGCTTCCATGCGCAACTTTGCAAGTAGCGTCCGTAGCCCGGAACACCAGCGTGCTCCTTACACGCCTTCTCGTTCTGGAAGTCCAGCGACATGGCGTCCCGAGGCACGTAGCCTTCGAAGCAATTCAGGTGCGGGCCGGAGGGAAGCACAACCCACACGCTATCGCCTGATGGCGCACGTGCCACAATTGGCGCCCCCTCCGCGCCCTCGCCCGTTACCGTCCGCGTTCGCCCGGCTTTTGAGGTGCACGTGACTGCGTACTTTTGCTTCGACGCAGTTGCGCATTTCAGATTTTTGCCGTCAGACGTTAAATACTCGCCATCGTCACATACCGGCAGTGCCGTCTTCGCAAACGGCTCGACCTCATCAATTCGCGCATTGAGAATGGTGCTAATCTCGTTCATGCGCGTCACCGCCGCTTCCGACGTGTTCGAATCACCGACATGCCCCCGCGCAGTAAACGTCGTTTGCGCGCTGGCGGCGACGGGCGCTACAATAAGCGCCATTATTGCTGAATTCAGAAAAAATGATTTCATTTTTAGCCTTTCTTAAAAAACGTCCTCTTTAGTATTTACACGTGATTGGGGTCGCAGACCGCAGACGACGTGAGCGGCTCGGCTACCTCGCCGGGAAATACAAACCCATCGTATAAAGCGACATTGTAAGATACAAATTCACTATTAATAAATAAATACAATATGTTTATGCCTACAACTCTACTACCTTATGTACATCTATAAAAATAAATATCACAATAACTGACACTTACTTGCTTTAGTTTTCAATATCAATCCAACCGCGGCGGCTTGGGCAGCCCATCTTCCGCGAGTTCGTACTCGGAGGAAACCTCGCCCTCGGGTTCGGCCGTCTCCGCCTTCGGCTCTACATCCTGTTCTTCCCTGAGCGCCGGGGCAGTTTCCGTCGGTTCCGACGGTTCCGGCACCTGCTTGCGCATGGCGTCGTTCTGGATTTTGAGCTCTTCGAGCGTCAGGCCGTCTATAGGCCACGGCTTCCTTTCGCGCACCGGCACCTCACCCAGACGCGTCTTCGCATTGGCCACCATCTTCTTGGCGCTTTCGCTCTCGTCCCAGAACATGGGCATGCGCGCGCGGATCGGCTTGTGCCCCTGAAACCGGAGGATCACGTCATCGCGGAAAGCATTCCCCATCAGTTCGTTCGGCGCGGCCAATGGCGTCCGATTGCCCCACAGGTCCGGATGCTCGCCCAGCAGATCGGAGATGTACTGCGCCGTGCCGAGATCATTGGGCCTGAAGTACATCTGCGCCCTGGAGTTGGCGATCAGCGTCTCCCAGCGGGGATAGACGTTCCGGAGCTGGGAGAGGTCCTGCGCCAGGAGCCACAGGCGGATATTCGCACCACGGGCGATCGACACCGCGTCCTCGACGATCCGCATATAGCCGAGCTGCGGCAGCTCATCGAACAGAAACAGGAACGGCCACTGGCCTTCGGGCATCGCTGAAGATGGGTTGTCCCGCGCCTCCCGTTCGACATAGCGTCGGTGGGCCATCACCCCTTGCAGCATCATGCCGAGCACCACTCGAAGAACAGAACGGTACGTGCTGATCTGTTCGGGCGGCACCACCACGAACACCGTATGGGCGTCTCCGGTGATCGCCGTATTATCGTCTTCGAGCCAGAATCCGGGTTTGTCCTCGGCGCCTTGCGCATGCAGAAACCAGCGCATGTGATCGTCGCCGGCGATCGTGTGCGGATGCAGGCCGTGACTCGTGCCGCGGGTCGCCCGCATGACCTTGCCCGAGCGCCAGATTTCAAGCTGCGTGCGCAGCGTATGCGTGATCGACGTGCGCATGCTCTCGTGCACATCCAGCAGCGTGGCGCCAAGCTCGCGCAGCCGTTCTTCCTCGCTGTCCTTGAGTTTCTCGATCAGCGCATCCCGCCGATCCTCATCCAGATAGAGAAGACGCGTCACCTCCCGGATATTCCGCTGGCGCGGGGGATAGGTGTGGTAGACGTAGAAGATCAGCGCCGTGACCAGATCCTTCGCCGTATTGTCCCAGAATGGCTCCTTCCCCATGGGCTCGATCAGCAGTTCGGCAAGCTGGCGCGCGTTGTCCCAGACCACATCCGCATCCTCGCCGGGCAACGGCGTCAGCATGTCCATGGGATTGAAGCAATCCGTATCCGGGTCCTCGGGCGCGAACTTGAACACCTTGCCGTACCAGTCCCGCCGCCACGCCGTCTTCCGGTACAGCTCGCCCTTCGGATCGAAGACGACCGTCGGCCCTTCGTAGTTATAGAGATTGCGCAGAATGAAGCTCTGCCCCTTGCCGGCGCCCGTCGGGGCTACGGTCAGCAGATGCCCATCGCCAGAAAAGACCACTGGCGCGAATGATTGCTCTCCCGTGCGGCTGAGCTCCGCTGGAACCGGGAAATTGCCGATGTGGAGCATATCCATGCGCTCGTCCGTCCGGCCGCGGCACATGGGCGTCTCCCGAAACTCCAGGAACGTCATCCAGGCTTCGGACTTGCCCAGCTCCTTGATGCGCGCCTGCCACGCGGGATCAAGCTTCGGCAGGATCACGTTCTGAAGCACCCGCTCCAGTTCGCCCTTGTCGCGCTGAATGATCTTCTGCCGCAACAGCAGTTTCGACGTGCGATCCACAGGCATGTCGTGGATCAGGTCCAGCAAAGCCCGCATTGGCGCTTCCAGACCTTGGCGGAAGTTCTCGGCTTCTTGCGCCTGTTGCCTCTTCTTGTTCCCGCCCCCGAACAGCTTGCCGAACACCATTCGCCGTCTCCCGCGTTTCCCCTCCATTTGCCAATGCTGACGAAAACATAGCCGCCCCGATCCGGGATCGCCAGTTTCCGGCGGCCTGAAACAGGTCGAAATCGTCCCGGCACGGCAGCTTGCGAGACGTCGATGTTGGTGGGCCGGGCACTCGCCGCCTGACACCGGGCAAGCGAGCCAGGCTTCGGCATCGAGCGGCGCCGGTTGGTCCCGGCGGGCCAGCCGTCTTTTGCCCCCGGCCGGGCATCACAGATCCTTTCCGGCTTCAGCAGCACGACCGGCGGGCCTTCCTCATGGGTGGCGTGCCTGGCAGGGACGCCGTGCCCGGCAACGGGGCTGCGGGACTTTCTTCCCCGCAGGCGGGGCCTGCTTCCTCGCGCCCGCTGCGCTCCAAGAAAGACCCGCTTCCCCGTCGTCCGCTTCGCTCCCGCCCGTCGGGTGCCGCGCCCGGCTTCGCCCCTGCCTTTCCGGCAGCCATCGGAAGGCCGCGGCGGTCGCGGCCTCGCAAAACGGAAAGGAGCGAAGCCATGACGACCAAGAGCAAAAAGCCCGACGTCTACACCCAGGTGACCAACACCATCATCGCCGCCATCGAGGCCGGCGCCGGCGACTGGCAGATGCCCTGGCACCGCAGCGGCGAGGGCCTCAACCGCCCCACCAACATCGACACCAGCAACGCCTATCGCGGCGTGAACGTGGTCTCCCTCTGGGCCGCCGGCACCGCCAAGGAGTTCAGCACCGGGATCTGGGGCACGTATCGCCAGTGGCAGAAGAACGGCTGCCAGGTGCGCAAGGGCGAGAAGGCGAGCCTTGTGGTGTTCTACAAGGAGATCGAGATCGCCGACGACGAACTCGAAAACGAGGACGGCAACTGGCAGACTGACAACAAGCGCCTTATCGCCAAGGCATCCCGGGTCTTCAATGCGGACCAAGTGGACGGCTACGAACCCGAGCCCCTGCCAGCGCCCGAGAACCCCGTCGAGCCCATCGACGCGGCTGAAGCCTTCGTTCAGGCGACAGGGGCGACCGTGAACCACGGCGGCGAGCGCGCCTTCTACCGTCCGTCCGACGATATCATCCAGATGCCGGAGCAGGCGCGCTTCCTCGGTACCGAGACCAGCACACCGACCGAGGCCTACTACGGCACGCTGCTGCACGAGCTGACCCATTGGACGGGCGCGAAGAAGCGCTGCGACCGGGAGTTCGGCAAGCGCTTCGGCGATCAGGCCTACGCCATGGAAGAGCTCGTGGCCGAGCTCGGGGCCGCGTTCCTCTGCGCCGATCTGGGCATCAGCGTCACGCCCCGGCAGGACCACGCCGCCTACATCGACAACTGGCTTCAGGTTCTCAAGGCAGACAAGAAGGCCATCTTCACCGCCGCCTCCAAGGCGGCGCAGGCCAGCGATTACCTGGCCGGCCTTCGGGAGCGGGCACACACCGAGGCCGCCGCTTAGGCGGCCCTTTTGCGTCCCGGCACATAAGAGGAAAACAAGAAGGGTCGCCCATGTCAGACAACACACAGACCTTGCGCATCAAACGCTTCGAGGGACGCGTCTACAACACGCGCGTGCGGGAACTGGTGGACGCCGGCCAACGAAATGACACCGGCTTCGCTGATGCCTGGGCCGATGGCCGCTTCGTCGAGGTGCGCGCCACGTCTCTCATCGAGGCGATGCGGATTCTCCGACGCGATTATCCCGAGGACGCCGGCTTCAAGGTCTCGGACCTGATCCAGGTTTACGACCCCTACGCCCCATAGCCACCTTCACCTCTCTTGCGCGGCGGACGCCGGCATGCCGTTCCGTCGTCTCCCGTTGGTGCCCCGATTGGTTGCGGCTTACCTCTGGCAGCCGCGGCCTTGCCGTCCATGCCCGGCCCGCGCCGAGCCGTGTTGGGCAGGACGGCCGCAGCCCCTCGCGCCTGCCCGTCGTCTCCCCGCCCTTCGGGGCGAACACCAACAAGGGAGACGACATCATGAAACTGCTGACCGACGACATCCGCGCCAAGCTCATCGCCAACGGCCGCAAGAACGCCGAACGGCTCGCCGATCCCGACAACGAGGACGGCGCCACGCACGACTTCCGGCCGGTCGTGAAACTCTTCAATCCCTGCGGCGCCGGCACATGGCTCCTGACGGAGCTTGACCCGGAGGACCCCGATCTTGGTTACGGTCTATGCGACCTGGGCATGGGATGCCCGGAATTGGGTACCGTGCGCATCTCGGAGCTTGAGAGCGTCCGGCTGATGGGCGGCGCGCTCGGCATCGAGCGCGATCGCCACTGGACTGCCGACAAGAAGCTGTCCGCCTATGCCGACGAGGCCCATGAACTCGGCTACATCAAGGCGTAGAGGCGACCGGGACAGCCCTGCTTCCGCAGGGCTGTCCTCTTGTTCGAAACCACTTCAAACATGAAATAGTCTACACAAAGTGTCGCGGGCTACTTGGACAACCACTGCCATAGCCGCGACAGGAGGCCCGGCGAGGTTGCTCCCTTCGCGGACTGCGACGGCTTTGACGCCGGCCCATAATGGCCCTGCTTGGCCCGCCTGTCAGCAGCGCGGCCGGCCTCAATCTGCTCCGGCGTCCATCGCGCCGCCCACCGGATCTCATTCCGCACAATCCAGTAGTGCGACTGACACGGGAAGCTCCAGTTGCCGATCGATGGTGACAAGGACACGGAAACACCATCGTAGGTGATCCTCCAATCCGTCGGGCTCAGGGGTGTCACCACCTCCTGGCCGCAGCCGCAGCAGCACTTGTGTGCCGCCGTGGCGAAATCCATGGCGACGTAGAGCGTGCACTCTTCCAGCGCCTCCGGAATGGCGTCAACAAATGCGTACTGGATGGAATCGCTTTTCATTCAACCTTTTCCGCGTTCGACATCATATTACCGTCAATCGTGTAGGTGCTCGCGTGCTCCTGCTCGAAGTCGGCGTAGAAGCCGCAGAGCTTCTTCCACTTGATGACGGCGAGCGTGGCGTTGAGGGCGTTCAGGTCGGCGATCTGGATGTTCTGCGCGTAGACGTCGTCGGCACCGCCATCAAAGCTCACGTGTCGGTCCAGATGGTCGCGCCGGTCCGGAGTGCTCGCCGTCACCCGCAGGACGCCGCCCAGCTTCCCATCCGCTTCATAAATCCCCATGCCCACGTCGATGAACGGGATACCGTCGGCCTCCAGCTTCTCGACGATGGGCCGCTTCACGTCCCCGGCGTCGACGCAGAGGAACACGAAGGCCATGCCGTCGAGCAGGTCCAAGTTGTCCGCGTCGATATGAACAGGGTGGGGGACGAGCCCCTTGCGCATGAGCGCATAGAGGCCTGCGAAATAGTCCACCTTCCTCGGCCGGTCGCGCAGCGTGTCCAGCCCCGGCGCGCCGGGGCCCCGGAACGCATTGTGTTGGAGGAAGTCGTCGCCGTCGAAGAGATGGATTTCCCGGATCGGGGTCTTGGCGATCAGGTCGAGCACGTAGGAGCCGGAGCCGCCAAGACCGACAATCCCGACCTTGCCGAGGGCCAGCTTGTCGGTGATCGCGCCAATGCCCGCCCGCGTGGAAGCTGAATCCACGTAGTTGAACACCGGGTCGGGCGCATCCTCATCCGGCGGCACGATGTAGGTGCGCGCCGTAGCGTTCGGGTCGATCGCCCGCGCCGGCGCGGAGATCATCTCAGCGTAAGTCTGCATCTTGTGGTGATAGTCGCGGTAGCCGTTGCCGTCCTTGGGCTTGGCCGAAAACGAATGGTCGACCGTCAGTCCGCCGCCGAGCTTGCTCCGGTTACTGGAATGCTCCAGTTGCTTCAGCCGCCTGCCGTCCTTGTCGCAGGGATGCTCCCCAGCAAACAAGGCCTTGTGGTCGGACGGCTTCACCGTGGCGTCGCCGCTGAGCTCCAGTACGGACACGAGCGTGCCGCGCTTTACCTGCTTCTGGGCGTTCACGTACGGCACATGACGGAGTACGAGGTGGCCCGCCTGCACAGCCACCTCGTACCCGTCGTCCCGGAGGGCCTTAAGGTCGTCGTTACGACTTATCAGTTGCCGTGACATTGAAGATCATGCCCTTCTTGACCTTGACGGTTTCGCCCTCTTCGAGCGTGCCCTCGGGCTTGTTGCCCTGACCGCGGCGGTAGGTGATCGTGAAGCAGATGAACTCGCCCGTAGGCGGGTTCTCGAAGGCGAGCTTCACGAGATCGTCCACACTCAACTGCCGCGCCGTCACGGTCTTCTCGCGGCCGTTGACGATGATGGTGAACGTCTTGTCGCGGCCCTTGTCGTGGCCGCGATCGTCATCACCTTCGTGCTGATCGTGCTGCTGGTTGTCCGTCATCGGCTTTCCTTTCCTTTAGCCTTCGGGCGGGTACGGATCGTTGCCGTGGCTGTCGCTGCGGCTGATCCGACCGTCCCGGTTGTGGATGCGCAGTTCGCTGCTCTGATTGCGGCTGATCTCCCGGCCGCGATCGATTGCTTCCTGCTTGGTTTCGTGGTGGCTGCTGGCGCGGCCGGCGCCCCCACGCTTCACGTCCCAGCCGCCCTGCGGGTTCGGCACGACGTGATGGCTCTTCGGTCCTTTGCTCATATCGCGGATCTCCTTTTTGTTTTGCACAGAGGCACAAAAAATGCGCCTACTCCGAACAGCATATGGCGATTGAAATTCGGAAGTCAAGGCCTTAATATACGTCTATACCGAACAACGAGAAACGAAGGAGCACGCCCCATGACCAATGCCCTGGGAGAGAAGATTCGACGCTTGCGGAAGGACAAGAGGCTGACCCTGGACCAACTCGCGGAGCGCGCCGGCACCAGCAAGAGCTACATCTGGGAACTGGAGAACAAGAACCCGCCGCGGCCATCGGCCGAGAAGCTGGCCAAGATTGCCGAGCAACTCGACGTCACCCTGGAGTACCTTCTCGACGACAAACAGGAAATCAAAGAGGAAGACGCGGTCGACGCGCGCTTCTACCGCGAGTATCGGGACATGGAGCCCGAGACCAAGAAGAAGATTCGCGAGATGGTGAAACTCTGGGGCAAGGGCGAATGACGGAGCGGAAGGGACCGAAACGCTGGGCAAACGACCTGACGGTTATCCTCAACGCCCGCGGCGGGGATGACCGCTTCCCCGTGGACGTGAAGCAGCTTGCCTACGACTACACCAGGCAGGTTTTTCCCGACGATCCCATCAGTCTAGTGCAGGGAGCTTCATTGCCGCGCTTTGAGGGGGCGCTGTTCAAGGCGCCGGAGGGAGAGGTCGGCTGGGGTATCTTTTACAATTCGGACATCACGTCGCCGGGCCGGATCAACTTCACCCTCGCGCACGAGTTCGGCCATTACCTGCTGCATCGCCTGGACTACCCCGAAGGCATCCAATGCAGCGCCGAGGATATGGTGCGGTGGGAGAGCGACTATCGGCAGATCGAGCAGCAGGCGAACGAATTTGCGGCGACCCTCTTGATGCCGCTCGACGACTATCGCCGGCAGATCGACGCGGCGGCCATGCCCACCATGGACGATATCGGCGCATGTGCGGAGCGGTATGGGGTTTCGCTGATAGCCGCCACGCTGCGCTGGCTTCAGTACACGCAGCGGCGCGCGATTCTGGTGAAATCCATCGACGGCTTCATCGACTGGGCCCGATCTAGCCAACCCGCGTTGCGGACGGGTGCCTACTTCAAGACGGTCGGCCGACCGCCGATCGAACTGCCGGCCACGTCCTTGCCCGTTCGAACCGATCTCCTGGACCGGAGCAAGGGGACTGTGGAGCATGATGCGGGCGTCTGGCTCAAGGAGCCCTGTATCGAGAATGCGCTCGTCTCCGAGCGCTACGACTTCGCGCTATCCCTGCTTCATCTCGGCGACGCGCCGCCCAGGTTCGAAGAGACGGAAGAGCCCGAGGAAGACACCTTCGATCGCATGATCAGTCGGACGCCCGGCTCGTCCTGGCTGGGGTAGGGAGCCTCATCTGGGACCAGCCTCCGCCGTCTACCCCGTGCTGTCCCTCAAGGTTTCTCGCTTCATCCAATGATGACCCGGATCAGGCGTCTAACCTCGACGTACAGCAGCATCTCATCGTCCTGGATGATCGGGCGCGCATGCATGGTGTCCAGGCGGATGGGATGCAGCCGCTGGAAGCTTTCGCGGACACTTTCCTTGCGGACAAAGTAGCTGCTGAAGACCTGACGCCAGTTATCCTGCTTGCAGATCACCCGCTCATAGTCGGTGAAGTCCGCGTAGGCGATCAATGGGAGCGGTTGTCTGCCCGCTTTCACTGCGGCCTCACGCTTCGCCATCCACGCATCGTAGACGCCGTTCGGCAGTTGGTGCTTCGGCCAGTCTTGGCCGAAGGCCTCAGTCATCCGGGCATCAATGAAATTTCTCAGGTGCAACTCAAGCCGCTGCAGCCAATCGTGCGCCACGTTGGTCAGAACAAGTGCTTCCTCGTCATCATCGCTTTCAGCGCGCGGGGCAGGTTCACCGTAGGCGGCCACCACGGGCGGCGGCTCACGACGCAGTCCGGCGATCTCAGTACTTTCCCGAAACGCCGGGGCCGGGAAGTCGGTCAGCGACGTGTCAAAGCCCAGGTCCTCATAGAACGTCGCACGGGCGGCCATGTCGGTCAGCACCGGCTCCGGCCAGGTTATCCTGTCCCGCCAGTCACCAAGGCCAACCCGGAGTGCCGCGCAAACGGCATCGTCAAAGACCGGCATGGTCTCAAGCATCCTGCCGATGCCCTGTATTTCCGCGAAGCCCGTGACTGACCGTAGGGCCTCTTGTGCGTCCAGCCACGGCGTGTGCATGGCCTCCATGGCACGCTGGATCTCGTCTGCCCGTGTTGCATATCGCGCCATCGCCTCAGCAGCAGGGCTCTGCTGGAACTCCTGCATGAGCTTCACCGCGGCCGGCACCTCCGGCAGGGTGAATCGCGCATTGAACGCGTCCATCATCTCCTGGACTGGGCGGAGTTGCTCGTGCAGGATGGAGGCTTGGTCGAAAATGCCAGCCCTGCGCAATTCTTCAACCGGACCCTGCGCGGCACGGATGAGCGCCTCGTGGCGCTGCATCTCCGCCATCAAGCGAGTTGCCGCGGAGTTTTCCTGAAGCGCCTTTATGGCCTGCATCGTTGGGCTGTCGGCAATGCGCTGCGCCGCCTCGATCGCACCCTGATGTTGCTTGGTGAGCCTCTGGGCTGCGTGCGCAGCTTTGTTCAGCTTGCTTATATCGACCACGGGTTCACTCTCCGGGCGCCTGTCTTTAGCGCCGCATCTCCTTGATTGAGACCCAGTCAGTATCGCCGGGGCGCTTGGCCTGCCAGTAATTCCAGCCGTCCAGGTTGGTACGTTTTCCGCTCTTGGTCAGAGCAACACCACCGGCCGCAGCGGACGGGCTCTTGAACCGCTGCCCCTCAACAACCCATTCACCGTTATCGATGGTCCCTGTGTACTGCCGACCATTGTAATCCATTTGCAGTTCTGTCCCGTGGGGTAGCGTTACGCCTTTACCCGACCATGGGCGTCCGGTTGTCGCGTCCTGCGGTTGGGATGAGGGGCGCTTTCCGCTCACCTTCAATAGTCGACGCAGCACTTCGTTCGGGGTCTCCGAGAAGCTCTTCCGCTCAAGCTCAATGATCTTGTGTACGTCGAAGTCGATTTCGATGGTTCGCAGGTCTGGCATGGGGTGATCCTCTCGCTCGTATCCGTTCAATCTGACCCCACTCTATCGGCTCGCCGAAAGCCAATCAAGTGAAAATAGTAAAAATAGTAGTAATAGGCTTAAGGGGAAGGCCTTCCCCTCGCTGCAACCCGCCACCAGGCGGCCTTCCGCTACCCCTTCGAGCGGGGGGTACCCCCGCAACGCCCCCGAAGCGCCACATCGGGACCCGCAGCGTTGTCTGCCCGGAACGACGCAAGCGGTCGGCCCGTCGGGCCGTGGATGTTTTGAGCGCGCGCGTGCCGCGCGCTTGAACCCTGCGTTCCAGCTTATGCCGGCCGCACCGGGCTTGGCCAAGGCGGCCGTCCGGCCCCGCCCGCTCCATTCGCTCCGCTCCCGTGTTGGACCGGACTGACGCCCCAGGGGGCGTCCGCCTTGTCGCCCGGCACTAAGCCGGCGCTCGCTGCACCTCTCTCACTTCGTCGCTTTCGTTTTGGTCGCTCGCCGCTGGGCAGGGGTTCAGGCGCGGGGCTTTGCCCTGTGACGCCGAGAGCAACTGAACGGAGGCAAGACCATGACCCAACGCGACGACCGACACCCGACCATCAACAGGGAGGCGCGGCTTTACGTCTTCCCCTGCGGAAGCGGCTATTCCTGCCTGGGCTTCGACGTGGCCGAGCGGCGCATGCGCGCCGTAGCCGCGTGGCTGGGCAAGCACGAGCTTCCGCCCCACCCCGCGCCCGGCAGCCCCGAGCATCTCGCCGCCTATCTGGTCTGCATGGAGGCCGGACAGGCGCACCATGCAGCCACCGGCGCGCGGTGCCCCGCCGAGCTTTCCCCCGCCTTGCGCGGCCATGAGGGCTGGCGCGTGGAAGTGACCGAAGCTGACGGCAATCGCCGCCGCTTCATCGTCGGCAAGTCCACCGGCTGGATGCCCTGCCATCTGGAAGTGGCGCGCCGCGACAGCAGCGGCGGCCCCGCCGCCTTCATCCCCGAGGGCGCGACCGTGCGCCCGCTCCATCCCGTTCACGCCGCCCGCGCGGCGTGACGGGTGCCCCGTAACGAAATCCAGAAATCACGAAAGGACGAAAACCATGACCATCGAGACCATCACCCTAGACCAGTTGAACCCGCCGAAGACCAACCCGCGCAGCAGCATGGACGCCGCCGCCCTTGAGGGGCTGGCCGCGTCCATCAAGACGGACGGGCTTCTGCAGAACCTTGTCGTGCGCCCGCGCAAGGGCAAAGGCTACGACATCGTCTCCGGCGAGCGGCGCTATCGGGCGCTGCGGCTTTTGGCCGAGCGCGGTGACATCCCCGCCGATCATCCCGTGCCCGTGGACATCCGCAAGCGGCTGTCATCTGCCGATACCCTGCGGCTGGCCACCATAGAGAATATCCAGCGCGAGCAGTTGCCGCCCATGGACGAGGCCGAGGCCTTCGCCTCCCTTCTGGCGGACGGGGCGCGCCTTGAGGACGTGGCCGCCAAGGCGGGTGTGTCGGGGCTGACCGTCAAGCGGCGCGTGGCGCTGGCTTCCCTCTGCGACGAGGTGAAGGCCTTGGTGCGGGAGGGCGAGGTGTCCCTATCGGTGGCCGAGGCGCTAACGCTCGGCACCCACGACCAGCAGCGTGCCGTCATTGAGCGGTTGGAACAGGGCTGGCATTACGACGCTGACGACATCCGCAGCATCCTGACGGGTGAGAAGCCCTCCGTGGCGTTGGCCATCTTCCCGCTGGAGAAATACGAGGGCAGCTATACCGCCGACCTGTTCGCGGACGATGCCAGTACCTTCTTTGACGACGTGGAGCAGTTCTATCGGCTGCAATCCGAGGCCGTCGAGCAGTTGGCCGACACCCACCGCCAGACGGTGGCGTTCGTGGAGGTGGTGCACGAGGCTTACGTGCCGTGGTGGCAGTATCGCGAGGCCGAGGACGGCGAGCAGGGCGGCGTGGTCATCCAGTTCGCCCCATCGGGGCGGGTTCAAACCCGTGAGGGGCTGGTCAAGCGTGAGGTCCGTCAGAGCGTGGCCGAGGACACCCAGGACGCGCCTGCCGCGCCGAAGCCCAAGCCCGAATATTCCGGCCCCGTCATCCGCATGGTGAGTGCCCACAAGAGCCTTGCCGTGATGGAGGCGCTTCTCGCCAATCCCCGCACGGCCAAGGAAGTGGCCGTCATCTCCATGATGCAGGGCTATGACTGGACGGGGCGCGTCCATCTCGACCCGCATCCCGCACTCGCCTATTTCGCGGAAGCCGAAGTGCCGCCCACCAGCTACGCCGCCATCGCGCGGGACGCCGAGGAAACGGCGCAGGCGCTCGGCATCGAGGCCGACAGTTCCCCCTATGCCGCGCCGACGCGCGGGGCATGGGAGCAGTTATTGCGTAGCCGCAAGGAGCCACTCGCCCTCTATGAAGCCGTGCAGGGGCTGTCCGACGCGGAGCTTGAGCAGCTCCACCTGCTACTGACCGCGCTCACCTTCGGGCAAGGCGACATGGACGCGCTGGATGACGGCGAGAGCCTGTTCAACCGCATCGCCGCCGATTTGGAGGTGGATATGCGCCACCATTGGCGGCCTGATGAAGCTTTCCTGGCCCGCCGTCGCAAAGACCAGTTGGAGGCCATCGCCAAGGAAAGCGGCGCGGTTAAGCGCATGGGTCGTCTCAAGGACTACACCAAGACGGCCATGATCGAGCCCTTGGTGCGGCACTTCGAGCGCACCAAGGACGCAGCCGACGATGCGCCCGAGCATGACCGCAAGGGGCGGGACTGGTTGCCCGGGGCAATGGCGTTCCCCGCCGTCACCGGCGCGGACGCGGAGACGCCGCCGGAGGCGGAAGCCGAGACCGACCAGACCGAGACCGTCGCGGACGCGGCCTGATCGACGGGCGGCGCGGCTCCGGCTGCGCCGCTCTTCTCTTCATCCCAACACGGAGGATACGACCATGGGCACCATCCTTGGTGCGATCATCGTCATCGCCCTCATGGCCATCGTCACGAACATGACCGGCGACCCCGACGACACCCTCTGGGTGCTGCTGGCCTTCCCCATCGCCGTGCCGATTGGCTACGCCATTCTCGTTACGCTGCTGCGGTTGCTGCGCGGCCCGAGGCGACGATAGCGGCCATCAAGAAAACCCTCCCGCCGAAGCGGGAGGGTTTTTTGCTAGCAGTGAAAACCGGAGCGAAGTTCGGTGTAGCCCGAGATGCGAGCATCACTGCAGACCTCGGCGACGCCGGAGACCCACGCGTTGCCATAGACTTGGGCATCGTCAAAGACACGGGCGATGCCGAAGACCTGAGCGTTGCCGGAGACATGTGCAGCGCCGAAGACATGTGCAGCGCCAAAGACACGAGCGTTGCCGGAGACCCACGCGTTGCCGAAGACCCGCGCGTTGCCGGAGACCAGCGCGTTGCCGGAGACCTCGGCGTCGCCGGAGACCCGCGCGTTCGGACCCACGTATGCGGTTTCGGCGACATAGGCCGTCTTGGCGACCCAGCCGCCTTCGGAACCGTCCAGGTTGATGTGCCGTCGGGCCGGAACGGGACCGTTCCCGTCACCGAAGTCGAAGATCAACGCTGGCTCAACCGCGTTTTCCACTTCGAGGCGTCCAAGTGCTGGATGGGTCTCTTCCGTTGTGGAGGCACTCGGCACAGAACCATCAAAACCGCCAATGACGGCCAGTGTGATGGCACTGAGAGCCAACGTTATGATGGCACTGAGGGCCAATTTCGCGAACATTCTGGACATAGCAACCTCGAAACCACGCCGCATTACTGCGGGCGGCTCCCAGTTCAGGTTTCAAGAAAAAGGGAAGAAAGCGCCGAAACGCCGCTTACATCGCCAGAGTGCGAGGTTCAGTTGGGAAGCGGTAGTGCCATAGGGCGAAGGTGTTTCGGTTCACGGGGTCTTGTAGAGACCGCTGAAAATTCACACCTGACACCAAGGCAATTACTGATCCTTGCGAGCATAATGGTCGTCTATTGCCTCGTTTGCTAACGCGAGGGCAAAGGCGACACAAACCAAGGCAAAGGCGGTGAGGCCGGGCCAAACACCGGCGGCAAAGATCAAGGCACAGACCGCCCAGGCGACGGCAGCAACGGCCAATGCCCAAACCGCCCAAGCGACAGCAGCAAAGGCAACGACCGTAAAGGCAACGATCACGGCAGCAAGGCCAAGAGCCGTAAAAGCGCCGATCGGCACGGCCAAATCAGAAGCGAAGACCCCGGCGACGGCCAGGATGATCGCACCGAAGATCAATGTTTTGGCGAGAATTTTGGGCATAGGATTAGCGAAACCACGCCGCATTGCTGCGGGCAGCTCCCTAAGTATTTTGGAAAAGGAAATGAAATGTCGACTTATTATTGTAATAATAATTTCATTATTCAACCATAACTGCGATGAACTAGTTAAACAGCATACTCTTCGAAGACGGTGACCGTCTTCGCCGCAATTATCGTCATCACCCTCATGGCCATCGTCTCCGACATCGCTGGAAAACGCTCGGCCGGGGCGGGGCGGAGCCCGTCCCCGTCACGAGCCCAGCGGGCTATGCCATCGACGTTGCGCTCGTCCGTTTGCTGCGAGAGCCGAGGCGGCGGTAGCGGCGGACGTCAGCCAGGTCCCGAGACGTCTCGCCGTTGCGGCTGCCTCGCCCGTCCAGTCGCCCTTTCATCGGCTCCCGCCCGCCGTCGCGGACGGGGGCTCTTCTTTCGCCGCTTCGCTCGTCTGTCGACCCGCCACCTGGCCGAATGACCAAAGTCGGATGCCGTCGCAGCCGCCCGTCATATGACGCTCCGACGGGTTGCCACGTCACCTTTCAGCCGGTGAGCCACACGCGCCCTGCGCCCTTTCCTTCGCATGGCAGACCTGGCGCCAGCGCCGGACCCCGCAACGGCGTGCGGTCGGTTTCTTCCCCGGCCTGACGGCCTTCCTCGCGCGATTCAAGAAACAGCCCGCTTGCCGTCGTCCGCTTCGCTTCCGCCCTGGCGGGTGCAGGGGCCGGCTCTATCCGGCGCCTTTGGTTGGCCATGGAAAGGTCGCGACGGGCGCGGCCTCCAACGAACCGAAAGGAGACTTAGACATGGCAACCATCGGCGCTTTCACGAAAACCGACAGCGGCTACAACGGCGACATCCGGACCCTGACCTTCAAGGCCAAGGTGGCGCTGACCCCCGTCGAGAACGGCGGCGAGAACGCCCCCGACTTCCGCGTGATGGCGGGCACCGCCGAAATCGGCGCGGCCTGGAACCGCACCAGCAAGGGCGGCAACAGCTACATCTCGGTGAAGCTGGACGACCCGAGCTTCCCGGCCCCGGTCTACGCCAACCTCGTCGACCGCAACGGCAAGCCGACCCTCATCTGGGCCCGCTGACGGCAACCGGCCCCGCCGCTCCGGCGGCGGGGTCGCCCATTTCAACAAAGGAGATTTTGACCATGAATACGATGACACGAGACAATCCGGCGAAGGCCGTCGAATTCGCCGAGATCGCCGTCGAGCAGCTCACCGTCTACCGTTACGTCGTCGCACTCACCGACGACATCAGCGATCCGGGGGCGGTTGCGCTTGCCCGCTTCAAGGACGGCGAGTTGCCCGACCTCGGCCCAGCCGAAGGCGAGCAGCACGAGCTGACCACCTACTATATCGGCGCCTATCAGTCGGAGACCGACCAGCGATGACCGGTGCCACTTCAACCCGTCCCGCTTCGGCGGAGACAGCGCCCCCTTTTCGACGACTGGTATGGCCAGATCTTTAGCTTGATGCTCTCTATTGATCGCAACAGATTGATTGGAAAGATTCCAAATCGAGGATCGTCGCTCAAACTCATACTTGGATCGAGAGCAAAACCGATGCGTGGTGCGTTGTTTAATTATTGTCGATGTGCAGCACCGACGATTGTGGAAATGGCAGTTCCC
>NZ_JABJVY010000052.1:0-16484 GCF_040750475.1 Amorphus sp. 3PC139-8
ATGACCGATCGGCAACCAACTTCCTTGCCGCAGTCTGCATCGCCGCAGCCGTCAGCTACTGGTTATGAGTCCGGACCCTAATTCAATGTGCGTCCGCTCGCTGAATGAGCGTAATACCGTAATACCGTAAAGTGTCCTTATTCTGGCTAAGTTCATCGGCCTAGGTGTCTCGGCGAAAGCATAAAAGTGGTTTTTAAAAATTTGGTTTTCTTTGGGTGAAGAAGTTAATCGTAAAATGGTGGCAGTTGGCGATATGCGGCTAGGGTTTGAAGGGCGAGGTTATTGCTGCCGGCGGCAGTTACGCAGGTAAGCTACTGGGGAGAGCATTTTCATTATGGCACCAATTGCCGTGAGGAAAAAAGCGATTGAGCCTAGCGATATTTTGATTTTTCTTCCCGACTTGCGCGGCGGCGGCGCCGAGCGAATCGGGCTTATTCTCGGCGAAGAGTTCCTCCGCGCGGGTTGCTCGGTGGAGTTCGTGTTGATGCAGGCACGGGGAGAGCTATTGGGGGAGGCGGAGGAGCAATTCGCTGTCCATTCGCTTGACTGCACGCGGGCACGGGAGGTGCCGCTCAAATTCGCGAGGTATCTGCGTGAGCGACGACCGGACGCTCTTCTTGCTGCTATGTGGCCGTTGACAGGCATTGCCAGTATAGCCACGCGGATCGCCGGTAGTTCTACGCGTTTGGTTGCGAGCGAACACAACGACTTTCGGCTGATGCCCTCAATTAAGGGGTGGGAACGCTGGGGCCTTAAGTACTTCGGACGAGCGCTCTATGGGCGATGTGACGGGATCGTTGCCGTTTCTGCTGGTGTTGCGGACAGCCTACGAGAGGTTGCGGGGCTTCCGCTGGAGCGGATCACCGTTATCCATAATCCGGTCCGTCGGTTCGAGCCAGGTGAACTGACTGACGACGACTGCCGCCTCCTTTCAGGATGGCTAGAAAGCGAAATACGCCTGATCGCAATTGGGTCGCTAAAACAACAGAAGGGCTTTGACGTGCTTTTGCGGTCGCTCGCGGAGCTTCGCGAGCGCATCGATGCGCGCCTCCTCATTCTCGGTGAGGGCCCACTTCGGGGGGAATTGGAAGCTCTTTCGCGCGATCTTGGTGTTGATCGGCACGTCTGGCTCCCAGGTTTTCGGCATAATCCGAGCGCCTTTTTACAGCACGCGGACGTGTTTATCTTGTCATCCAATTGGGAGGGCTTCGGCAACGTTCTCGTCGAGGCGTTGGCAGCCGGGGTGTCGGTGGTCTCGACGGATTGTCTCTCTGGGCCGTCTGAGATTCTTGAGGGAGGGAGATATGGTACTCTTGTGGAGGTAGGGGACCATGCTAGCCTTGCTCGTGGAATAGAAGCGTCGGTTTTTTGTCCGTTCAATCGGGATTTATTAATAGAACGCGCGGCGTCATTTTCCCCAGAAAGAGCGGCCCAAAAATACCTCGAAATGTTTGAAAAATAGAGTGCGAATTAAAAGGATTCGCGGCGCGCACCGTATCACTTTTTGCGTTTTATTTATGATGAGAGATTTATGATAGAATCGTCTATTATTATAACTGCTTATAATCGCGAAGACTTTATCGGCGCCGCGATAGGATCGGCTCTTGCCCAGAGTGATTGCGGCGAGATAGAAGTGATTGTTGTCGATGATTGTTCAGTAGACGCTACTCGTTGTGTTGTTGAGGAGTATTCATGTTTGGATTCTCGTCTGCGCGTGGTGTTTCATGAGTCGAATTTAGGTGTACTGGAGGCTACGCTTACCGGTTTGCGTTTAGCTCGAGGCAGATATATTTTTCTTCTTGATAGTGACGATCTTATGCATTCAAGGCGTGTCGCAAGATGCGTGCAGTATTTTGAGGAAAATACGAGTACCTCCATAATAGTACATGGCATTGAGGCATTTGAAGAATTTTCTGATATTGCAGACAAGATGAAAGGTGGCTTTAATAAGCAATTTTCTCGATATGGTGGATGCGCCAGGTCGATGAAATTGGATGAAGAATATTTTCGGACGGGTCCATATGTCGCTATTCATAGTGAGCGAGCTAATATAGAGGAGTTTGTTAGGGAATGTTGTAGAATGTTTACTGTTGAAGAGCGAATGAGATCCTATCAGGACCTTCCGATTTGCTATTATTCAGCGTTTCGGGGTGTCGGGGAGGCGGCATGGGTGCCGGATATTTTGTACTTTAGAAGGCATCACTCAAACAATAGTGGTGCTACTCCCACGCTCGAGCGTGCGACGGCGAATGCGGAACGGGGAGTCATGACAATTTCGGTTACTAAGAGGCTTATTGGTGAATATATTTCTCCAAATATAGGGCGTATTTTGGATTTAAAAATGGCAAGGGCTCAATTTATTTTGGGGCTTTATAAAGAAGATTTTCGGAGTGCAAGGGATATTTTGTTCAGTAACATGATTTATAATTACTCCTATAGGAGTAGACTGTTGCTTAAATTGCGTTACTGCCTATTTTGGTTTCTAGGGGCGAGGCGAGCGTTGGTGTTGAAGCAGTTAGTGGCTCGATTTAAGTGATTAGTTTATTTGAGTATTCTTGTATTTACCTCACCCGTAACGGGCTGCTGGAACCGCTCGGGCAGAGTCAGGTGATCAGCTACCTGCATGGGCTGTCGCGGGACCATCGTATCACATTGATTACGCTGGAGAAGCCGGAGGATCGTGCAGACGCCGGCGCAATGGCACGTGCCCGCAGAGACTGCGAGGCTCACGGAATCGACTGGCGGCCGCACCCCTTTTACGGACGGCCGCGGTTGTTGGCGCCGGCTTGGAGCCAGCTCGCCATGAGTGCCGCGGTTCTTCGAATGGCCCGCTCCGAAGACGCCGGGCTGATCCACGCGCGGTCCTATCTTCCTGCTGGCGTGGCATGGTTCGTGCGGCGGTTGACGGGGACACCCTTTATTTTCGACATGCGTGCGCTTTGGCCGGAGGAGATGATCACCGCCGGTCGTCTCAAGCGCGGCTCTATCCTGCACCGTATGCTGCAGCGTCTGGAGCGCCTCTGTCTGCGAGATGCGGCGGCGGTTGTTTCTCTGACGGAGGCGGCGGTCGACTATCTGAAGGAACGTTACCCGGAGGAACTCGCCGGGCAAAGGATTCGGGTTATCCCGACCTGCGCGAACCTGGAGAGGTTCACGCCGTCCAACGAGCCTTCGCAGCACCGTGTTTACGGCTGCGTGGGAACCGTGCTGAGTGGATGGTTCCGGGTTGAGTGGCTCTCCGCCTTCTTTCGAGCCATGGCGCGGAATCAGCCTGACGCACGGTTTGAGGTTGTGACTCGCGATGATCCGGACGCCGTGCGCGCGCGTCTCGATCCCAAGAACGAAATTGCCAACTTGTCGATCTTCGCCTCTCCACATGAGCGCGTCCACGAAGTGGTCCGGCGGCAAGTCGCGTCGGCCATGTTTTACGCGGGTGGTGAAGTCTCGGAACTCGGCCGCAGCCCGACCCGGATGGCTGAGGTTCTCGGCTGCGGCGTCCCTGTCATCGCGAACGACGGGGTGGGCGATGTCGCCCGCATTATCCGTCGTTACCGCGTGGGCGTCATTGTCGAGGACGGCTCCGACGCGGCGATGGACAAGGCGGTGGACGAGCTGGAGCGCCTTCGACAGGACCCGGATCTGGCCGCCCGATGCAGACGGGCCGCGGAAGAAGTGTTCTCCCTGCATCGGGGCACGGAAGCCTATCGCGCTCTCTATGACGAGATCCTCGGTCGCGACCGCGATCCCTCAGTCCAAGATGAGCCCGACGTCGATAGCGCACCGGCGGCGGAGGACCGGGTCACGATTTGACGATTTGATTCGTCATCTCGGTCGTGCTCGAAAGCTTCGGACGCGTCCGCAGACTTAGGCTGGAAGCGCGAGCGCACATGCGATGCGGGAGCCGCATGCGTCCCCTGCGTGGGGCGGGGTGTCGCGCCGAACGATCACCCGCTACGGTTGGTGCGTCCGGGTCGCCTGGTCGTCGGCCCGCCCACCAGCAAGGTTTCCATGGCATCGACTTCGGCTCCCGAGCCTCCGATCGGCGCGATCCTGAGCGGCGTTCTTCTGATGACGGCGACGGCTGCGCTGTTTGCCTGTCTCGATACGACCGCGAAATTTCTCGGCCAATGGCTGCCCTCTGCCGAGGTGGCCTGGATCCGCTTTCTCACCCATACGGTGTTCGTGGCGCTGATCTTGCGGGTGTGGAGCCGTCCGGAGACCATCGCCACCCGCCGGCCCGTTCTGCAGGTCGTGCGCGGTGCGTTGATGTTCGCCACCACCGCGCTCAACTTCGCCGCCCTGCAATATCTTCAGCTTGCCGAAGCCGTTTCCATCATGTTCGCCGCCCCGCTGGTGGTGACCGCATTGGCCGGTCCGATGCTGGGCGAGCGGGTTGGCCTGCGCCGCTGGGCGGCCGTCCTGATCGGCTTTTGCGGCGTCCTGGTCATCACCAAGCCGGGATTCGGCACGCTGCACATCGGGGTGATCCTGTCGCTCGGCTCGATGATCACCTATGCCTTCTACGCGCTGTTCACGCGCCTCGTTGGGGCGACGGAAAGCGCGGAGAGCATGATCTTCTATTCCGGTCTGGTGGGCGCGGTCGGACTGGCGCCGGTCGCCGTTCCGATGTTCGAGTGGCCGGCCTGGTGGCAGGTTCCCTTCCTGCTGGCGACAGGGGCGTTCGGCGGCTTCGGCCATTTTCTGCTGATCAAGGCCTACAAGATCGCACCGGCCTCGACGCTGGCCCCGTTCATCTACACCCAGATTATCTGGATGACCCTGTTCGGCTATCTGATATTCGATGACGTTCCGGGCCTGTCCACCCTGGTGGGCGCGTCGATCGTGGCGGTCTCCGGCCTTTATATCCTGCATCGGGAGCATCGGCTCGCTCGGCAGGGGCGTCATTGACCCGACCGGTCGGAAGCCCAGCGATTTGTAACAGACGAAGGAGAGATCGACGTGACGCAGCCGACCGTCCTCTTGCTCACGCCCATGTTGCCGGTGACCCGCGCCGCCCTCGACGACCGGTTCGACCTGGTGGCGTTGGCAGATGCGGAAGACAAGGAAGCGCGGCTTGCCAAGGTTGCGGACAGGGTGCGGGCGATCGCCATGTTCGCCGACGGACGGGTCGACGGTGCCTTGATGAACCGGCTGCCGAAGCTGGAGATCGTCTCCGTGTTCGGTGTCGGCTATGACGGCGTCGATGCGGCCGAAGCGGCCCGGCGCGGCATCTTGGTGACCAACACGCCGGATGTCCTCACGGACGAGGTCGCGGATACGGCCATGGCGCTCACGATCATGACCGTGCGCCGTCTCGGGGCGGCGGAGCGCTATCTGCGCGCCGGGCAGTGGACGGCGAAGGGCCCGTTTCCGCTGACGCCTGGCAGCCTGGTGGGCGCGACCATGGGCATTCTCGGCCTTGGCCGGATCGGACGGGCGGTGGCCGCGCGTGCGTCGGCATTTGGGCTGAAGATCGCCTATCACGGTCGGTCCCGCCAGGACGTGCCCTATGCCTATTATGACAGCCCGGCCGCGCTCGCCGAAGCCAGCGACATTTTGATGATCGCGACGCCGGGCGGCGCGGAAACACGGCATTTGGTCGATGCGGACGTTTTGAAGGCGCTCGGGTCCCGGGGGTATCTGGTCAATATCGGGCGCGGTTCCACGGTCGACGAGACCGCGCTGGCGGCGGCCCTGGAGGCCGGCACGATCGCGGGCGCGGGACTGGACGTGTTCGCGGAGGAGCCGCAGGTGCCGGAGGCGCTGCTCGGTCGCGACGACGTGGTGCTCCTGCCGCATGTCGCCTCGGCCTCGCTGCCGACCCGTACCGCGATGGGGCAACTCATGGTCGACAATCTGTCCGCTTGGTTCGAGAGCGGCCGGGTGTTGACCCCGGTTCCCGAAACGCCGCGGCCGTAGGATATCCGTTTCGCGGGCGCCGATTGGGCGTCCGCCGGCGGACTTCGGAGGTTGAGACGCACTTGGTCCGCCGGTTGGTGGAGATTGGGCTGCAAAATGTCCCCTATTGCGACGCAGCACTTGCGTGCCCATCGGCAGATGGGCATGAAAGCGCGGGCAGCAGGTCGGTGCCAGCCGATGTTGGGAGGCGGGCCAACGATGCCCCCTGCCGTTGAGTCCTTTCGACCATCATTTTCTGGACGGTAAACGATGCGCATTACGATGATCGGCGCCGGCTATGTCGGGCTGGTTTCGGGGGCCTGTTTCGCGGATTTCGGCCACGTGGTGACATGCGTCGATTCCGATCCGGAACGGGTCGAGCGGCTCAATCGCGGCGAGGTGCCGATCTTCGAGCCGGGCCTGGAGGAGATCGTCGAGCGCAACCGCGAGGAAGAGCGCCTGTTCTTCACCAGTGCGCTGCCGGAGGCGGTGGGTGAGGCAGATGTCGTCTTCATCGCGGTCGGCACCCCGTCGCGTCGTGGCGACGGCCGCGCCGATTTGACCTATGTCTACGCTGCGGCCGAAGACGTGGCGCGGCACGTGTCGGGCTATACGGTGATCGTAACCAAATCGACGGTTCCGGTCGGCACCGGCGACGCCGTCGAGCGGATCGTGCGCGAGGCGGTTGCCGATATCGACGTCTCGGTGGTGTCGAACCCGGAATTCCTGCGCGAAGGGGCGGCGATCGAGGACTTCAAGCGTCCCGATCGGATCGTGATCGGGGTGGAGGACGAGCGGGCCAAGACGGTGATGAGCGAGGTCTATCGGCCGCTGTTCGTCAACCAGGCGCCGGTGATCTTCACCGGCCGGCGCACCGCGGAGCTGACCAAGTACGCCGCCAACGCCTTCCTCGCCACCAAGATCACCTTCATCAACGAGATCGCCGATCTGTGCGAGCGGGCCGGAGCCAACGTGCAGGAGGTTGCGCGCGGCATCGGTCTCGACAATCGGATCGGGTCCAAGTTCTTGCATGCGGGGCCGGGCTTCGGCGGCTCCTGTTTCCCGAAGGATACGCGGGCGCTGGTGGAAACGGCCCGCGAGTTCGAGAGCCCGTGCCAGATCGTGGAAAGCGTCGTGACGGTCAACGAGATGCGCAAGACGCGGATGGCCCAGAAGGTCGTCCGCGCCTGTGGCGGTACGGTGTCCGGCAAGACCGTCGCGTTGCTCGGCCTGACCTTCAAGCCGAACACCGACGATATGCGCGAAAGCCCGGCGATCGCGATCGCGGAGGCGCTGGTTGCCGCGGGCGCGACCCTGAACGGCCATGACCCGGAAGGCATGGAGCAGGCCAAGAAGGTGCTGCCGGCGGTGAATTATGCGGATACGGCGTATGCCTGCGTGGAGGAGGCCGATGCGGTGGTGCTCGTCACCGAATGGGACGCCTATCGCGCGCTTGACCTGAAGCGCATCAAGGATCTCGTCCGGGTCCCGATCTTCGTCGATTTGCGCAACGTCTATCGCCGCGCCGAGGTGGAACGCTACGGGTTCACCTATGTCGACGTCGGGCGGGGATAGCGCGTCGGTCGAAAAGCCGGGGCCCAAAAAGGGCGTGGGCGGCAGGCCGATGGCCTCCGTCCACGGTTGTGCCCGGACTATGACGGGCGGGATTTTCAAGGCGTGCGCCGTCTCAAGGTCACACGCGGGAACACATGCGGCTTGCGCATCGCATACGCTTTAGAACCGTTCCGCTTTTCACTGAAAAGCAGTCAGGCTCTCGCTGATTGTTTTGGCGCGTTTCCTGACGGCGAACCGATCTCCACTTCGCCTGGAAACGCTTTAAGGGACGTTTTTGACCGGGTCTTGGGTCACCCGCGCTCCGCGCGGTCACCCCTCGGCCCGTTGAGCTTCCTGGTTGCGCGCCCCGACCTGCTTGGATAGGCGGAGGCCCGGCTTTCGCCAGCAATCTCATTTCCGTCCCTTCGAGCGCCCGCTTCTCACGCGAATTTGCAGCGAGATGGAAGGGGAACCGAATTCCGCTTTCATCCCGCGTCAGCGGGCTTTGAACTCTTGGGCAGACCTTTCGGTCTTCGGTCCCGCGGCAGCACTGGCCGCCACGGACAAGCTTGCCGGGATCAGATCGTCCCTGGGATCAAACGACCCGCGGGATCACACGACCCCCATGACGATGGCGGCGATGAAAACGAACGCCGCTCCGAACAGAACCATGTTCAAACGTCGGGCATAAGCCATGACGCACCTCCCTGAGGCACGAGTACCGAAGCCTTAACTATACAGTCGGATGGGGAGGCTCGCCTAGCAAATTCGTTGCTGCGCCGCGGGGGGATATGGTGCGCTGCGGGACGGTAAGGCGAAAACCGGGGAAGATTTTGCTCTTCTGGCGTGAGCGTTCCGCGAGTTGGCGTGAACGTTTATTTATTCAGCGCAAATCCCGGACGCGAAACCGGTATCCATTTTCGCTGGGATTTGCGAAGCCAGCGCGCGACCGTGCGCCGGCCGGTCAAAAGGCGAGGAGCGGAGCGACCGGGAAAAAGGAAACAAGCCGCCCTCGCGTGAGCGAAAAGACCCCTCCCACTTTTCCTGGGCTTTGTTTGCAGTTGCATCCCTGCCGCTTGACTCCCGTCGTCGGGTTCGGAATCTTTTAGGAACAAAACACGAACAATCGTCGTGCCGCTTTGCTGTGGAGCCTCTCTCTCATGGCCTCCGTCCCGTTGTCAGATCTGCGCGCCCGGATCGCCGCTCTTGAAGGGCGTGCGGGCGGTGGCGTCTGGGGCCGTGCGGGTGAGGAGAGCCGCTCCAGGTCTGCTTCGGACGCGGAGCTGCGGTCCGTCCGCTTCGGTCTCGACATCGTGGAGCGGCTGTTTCCGCTCGAGGCTCGGCCGGAGGGAACGGTGCACGATCTCGCCGCCGCCGGCCATCGCGATGCCGGTGCGCTGTCGGGGGTCGCGGTGGCCGTGCTTGCCCGCATGGGACGGGCGGCGGGGCCGATCATCTGGGTTTGCGATGCCGTCACCGCCGGCGAGATCGGCGCGCTCTACGGTCCGGGCCTGGCCGCTTTCGGGATCGATCCCGCCCGGTTGGTGCTGGTCACGGCCAAGAGCGGGGCCGATGCCCTTTGGGCGGCCGAGGAGGCCCTTTCGGTCTCGCAGCTCGCCGCAGTGGTGGTGGAGATTGGTGGTGCCTCCCGGCTTTTGGACCTGACAGCGACCCGCCGGCTGGCGCTGCGCGCAGAGCGCCAAGACACGCCGGTCTTCCTGCTTCGCCCCGCCGGGCCGGATACGGCATCCGCCGCGCGTACCCGATGGCGGATCGCGCCGCGTCCGTCCACGCCCGATCCGTACGGCCTGGCCGGTCTCGGCCGACCCGGCTTCGCGCTTCAGTTGACCCGCAACCGCGGCGGCCCCACCGGCGCCGTCGATGTGGAGTTTCGCCCCTATGACCACCGTTTCCGACCGGCGCATCCTCTGCCTGTGGCTGCCCCGGCTTCCGACCGATCGGCGCGCCCGGGACCGGCGATGGTCATCGCCCTTCCACGCGCCTCCTGAACGGGGGCAGGGCCGCGCACTGCCGCGGGTGACCGTCGCCCAGGTGGGTTCGGCCCGCCTCCTCGCCGCCGTCGATCCGGCGGCTGAGGCGGCTGGGCTGGAGCCGGGGCTCGGCCTTGCGGAGGCGCGCGCGTTGGCGCCGGAGCTTCTGGTCGAGCCTCACGATCCGGAGGCCGATGCCGCCTTTCTGGATGCGCTTGCCACCGCGTGCGACCGCTATACGCCCCTGGTCGCGCTGACGCCGCCCGACGGGCTCCTGCTCGACATCGCCGGCTGCGCCCATCTCTTCGGCGGAGAGCCCAGCTTGTTGCGCGATCTGCGCGAGCGCGTGGTGCGTGCTGGGCTGTCCGCCCGGGCCGCGATTGCCCCGACGGCCGGCGCGGCCTGGGCGATGGCACACTATGGCAGCACCGACATCCTTACCGAAGACGGCGTCGCTGGGGCTCTTGCGCCGCTTCCCGTCGAGGCGCTGCGGATCGTCCCCGAGATGGCACGGACCCTGAAGCGCCTTGGCCTGAAGACGATTGCCGATCTCCGCATGCAGCCGCGCGCGCCGCTGGCCGCGCGCTTCGGACCGGAGCTCCTGCGTCGGCTCGACCAGGCGCTCGGCCAGGAGGACGAGCCGATTACGCCGCGCCGGCCGTTGCCGTTGCTCTTGGTGGAGCGCCGGCTTGCCGAGCCGATCTTCCAGTGGGATGTGGCGTCTGCCTATCTCGCCCGCCTGGCCGGTGCGCTGGAGGAACGACTGGAAGCGCGCGGCGAGGGGGCACGCAAGCTGGTTCTGGGGCTCTTTCATGCCGATGGCTCGGTGTCGGAAATCGCGGCTGCAACCACCGGCCCGGTGCGCGATCCGGGCCGCATCACCGCCGTGTTCGCGCCGAAACTCGAAGGGCTTGCCGCCCGCTGTACCATCGACAGCGGCATCGACCTTATCCGCTTGGCGGCGCACGAGACCGCGCCGACGAGCGCGCGCCAGGGCGATCTCGACGGCCATTTGCAAGCGGAAGCGGACCTGGCCCGGCTGATCGACATTTTGAGCGCGCGGCTGGGGGCCGATGCTGTCACCCGCTTGGTTGCCGGCGACAGCCACATTCCCGAGTTTGCCGCCACTGCAATGCCGGCCCAGCGGGTCGGCGCCCGATTTGATGGCACCAGTGCTCTCCACCAGCGCGCGACCGCGCGCCGGCCATACTCGGCCGCGCCCGCGCAGCCGCGAGCGAAGCGAGTTGGCGTGAGCGAGAAGAATCCTTTGCACCAACCGGAAGAGCCGCCGGAGCGGCCGTTGCGGTTGTTTTCCCGGCCCGAACCGGTGGAGGCGGTGGCGAGCGTGCCCGACGGGCCGCCGGCAAGCTTTCGCTGGCGCAAGGTGCGCTATCAGGTCGCCCGGTCGGAGGGGCCGGAGCGGATTGCCGCGGAATGGTGGCACGGCGGCACTGTCGGCCCGACCCGGGACTATTTTCGCGTGGAGGATACCGATGGCCGCCGCTTCTGGCTGTTCCGGGAGGGCCTCTACGAGCGCGAGACGGCCCAGCCGCGCTGGTATCTGCACGGCCTATTTGCATGAGCGGTTTGTTTTTTATCGCTCGCGCCAACTCGCTTCGCTCGCGGCTGCGCGGGCGCGGCCAAGTATGGCCGGCGCGCGGTCGCTTTGCGGGAAGAAAACCACAGCCAGGAAAATGAGGGCGTCTGCGATCTGCTCCAACCGATGTGAAGTGACACCATGGCCGGATTGGACTCTATCCCGTTCGTCGAGCTTGCTGCGGCCACCAACTTCTCCTTCCTGCATGGGGCGTCCCATCCGGAGGAGATGGTGGGCCAGGCCGCGCGGCTGGGGCTCTCCGGCCTAGCGGTGTGCGACACCAACACGCTCGCCGGCGTGGTTCGCGCCCATGCTGCGGCCAAGGAGGTGGGGTTTGCTTTCGCCGTGGGGTGTCGGTTGGTCTTTTGCGACGCCACGCCGGATCTCCTGGTCTGGCCCTCCGATCGGGCTGCCTATGGCCGGCTCTGCCGGCTTCTGACGGCCGGCAACATGCGCGGCGAGAAGGGCGATTGCCGGCTCCTGCGCGCCGATCTTGCCGACCATGCCAATGGGCTTGTCTGCGCGATCCTGGCCGGCACGGCGACGGAGGAGGATGTTGCGGAGACGGCTGCGCTTCTGGAGGCGTCAACCGGCCATCCGGTTCGGCTTGCCATCACCGCCGCCTATGGGCGGGCCGATCGGCGCCGCCAGGCCGAGGGCGCACACCTTGCCGAACGCCTGAAGCTGCCGCTTCTGGCCACCCTGCTGCCGCTCTATCATGTGCCGGAGCGGCGCATGATGCAGGACGTGCTGACCGCCATCTCCGCCCATGTCAGCGTGGACGCCGCCGGCCGGCGCCTGCTCGCCAATGCCGAGCGTCATTTGAAGTCGCCCGCCGAGGTGGCCCGCCTGTTTCGCGACCATCCGGACGCGGTGGCGGAAACGGTGGGCCTGTTCGGCGCACTCTCCTTCTCCCTCGACGATCTGCGCTACGAATATCCCGAGGAGGCGACCGATCCGGGCTCCTCGCCCCAGGAGACACTTGTCCGGCTCACGCATGAAGGGGCGGCGGCGCGCTATCCGGGGGGTATCCCCAAAAAGGTTTCCGTCGCGATTGCCTACGAACTGGCCCTTATCGGCGAACTCGGCTACGCGCCCTATTTTCTGACGGTGCACGACATCGTCCGCTTTGCCCGCTCTCGCGCGATCCTGGCGCAAGGGCGCGGCTCGGCGGCGAATTCCGCGGTCTGCTTCTGTCTGGGCATCACCGAAGTGGACCCGGAGCGCACCGATCTTTTGTTCGAGCGCTTCATCTCCGCGGAGCGGCGCGAGCCGCCGGATATCGATGTCGACTTCGAACACGAGCGGCGCGAGGAAGTGATCCAGTACGTCTACGCCAAATATGGCCGCGACCGTGCCGGCCTCGCCGCCACCGTGATTTCGTACCGAAGCCGCTCCGCCGCCCGCGAAATCGGCAAGGCACTGGGGCTGTCGGAAGATGCCGTTTCGGCGCTCTCCGGCACCATCTGGGGCTGGACCTCCTCCGGCGTCGGCGCGGAGGATGCGCGCCGCGCCGGGCTCGATCCGAACGATCCGCGCATTGCCTACCTAGTGCGCCTGTCGCGCGAGATCATGGGCTTCCCGCGCCATCTCTCCCAGCATGTCGGCGGTTTCGTCATCACCCGCGGCCGGCTCGACGAGGTCGTCCCCATCACCAAGGCGGCGATGGAGGACCGCACCATGGTGGAGTGGGACAAGGACGATCTCGACACGCTCGGCATCTTGAAGATCGACATTCTGGCGCTCGGCATGTTGACGTGCATTCGCAAGGCGTTCGCGCTTCTGGGCCGCCACTATGCCGCCGAGCTGGCGGCAAGCGCCGCCGCTGCGCCCTCGGCCTATCCGCGATTTCATCCGATGCGGGAGGGCGAATGGGTCGGCGCCGGGCCGGCCGCACCCGCCATTCCGGTCGATCCGAGCAGCCTGTTCCACACTCCGCTCACTCCCGCGCAAGCGGGAGTCCATAGGGAAATTCGAGCATTCTCGGAGGATCGGCAAACTCTGGAGCCCAGTCACCGAGATCATCCGCTTGAAGGCGATCGGAGCGCTATGCCTCCACCGCCCTATGGATTCCCGCTTTCGCGGGAATGGACGGAGAATGAGGTTCCTCCCAAGAGATCAGCCTCGTCCGCTGTGGACCGCGCCCCCTCCAAGGTTTCGGGAACCACCGACCCCTGGCCGGTGACGCTAGCCTCCATCCCCGAGGGCGATGAAGCCGTCTACGACATGATCTGCCGGGCCGACACGCTGGGCGTGTTCCAGATCGAAAGCCGGGCTCAGATGACCATGCTGCCGCGGCTCAAGCCGCGCAATTTCTACGATCTCGTTATCGAGGTGGCGATCGTGCGGCCGGGCCCGATCCAGGGCGACATGGTGCACCCCTACCTCCGCCGCCGGCAGGAGAAGGAAAAGGTTCACTACCCCGCACCGTCGCCGGAGCACGGCCCGCCGGACGAACTTCGGCAAGTTCTTCATAAGACCCTTGGCGTGCCGCTGTTCCAGGAACAGGCCATGAAGATCGCGATCGTGGCAGCCGGTTTCACGCCGTCGGAGGCCGACCGGCTGCGTCGGGCGATGGCGACCTTCCGTAAGGTCGGCACCATTCACACCTTTCAGGAGAAGATGGTGGAAGGCATGGCGCGGCGTGGCTACGAGCGCGCCTTCGCCGAGCGCTGCTTCCAGCAGATCGAGGGCTTCGGCGAGTACGGCTTTCCCGAAAGCCATGCGGCGAGCTTCGCGCTCCTGGTCTACGCCTCCTGCTGGCTGAAGTGCCATTATCCGGACGTGTTCTGTGCCGCGCTTTTGAACAGCCAGCCCATGGGCTTCTATGCGCCCTCCCAGATCGTGCGCGATGCCGCCCGCCACGGCGTGGAGATCCGACCGGTCGACGTCAATTTCTCCGACTGGGACACCACCCTGGAGCCCGGCCCGGCGGCGTGCGAACGGCTGCACCGCGACCATGTCTCCATGCGCACGGCGATCTACTCGCGCTGTGCCGTTCGGTTGGGGTTTCGCCAGGTGAAGGGGCTTTCGGAAGCGGCGATGGAGCAGCTCGTAGCGGCGCGGGGCGCGGGCTACGATTCCGTGCGCGATCTCTGGCTGCGCACCGGACTTGCCCGCCATGTGGTGGAGCGATTGGCGGAGGCCGACGCCTTTTCCAGTCTCGGCCTGTCGCGCCGCGATGCGCTTTGGGCCGCGCGCGGCCTCGACGAGGGCGCGGCGGTGGAGACGCTGCCTCTCTTCGCCGCCGCCGATACGGCTGCGCTGAGGGAGGAGCCGGATGCCCACCTGCCGCCGATGCCGCCGGGCGAGGAGGTGATCCACGACTATCGCACCTTGTCTTTGTCGCTGAAGGCCCATCCGATCGCCTTCGTGCGCGACCGGCTCGCTGCGGACCGGGTGTTGCCGGCCGATCGACTTGGATATGTCCAAAACGGACGACGGGTTCTGGTCGCCGGCCTAGTGCTGGTGCGCCAGCGGCCGGGCTCGGCCAAGGGCGTGATTTTCATGACGCTGGAGGACGAGACCGGGGTCGCCAACGTGATCGTCTGGCCGAAGACGTTCGAGCGCTTCCGCGCCATCGTGCTCGGCAGCCGCTTCATCGAGGTGGCCGGCCGGCTACAGGTGCAGGACAGCGTGATCCATATCGTCGCCGAGCGGCTGGTCGATCGCACCGGCGATCTCGCCACCTTGAGCGAGGATGGGCGTCCGCTTGCGCGCCGGCGGGATGGCGCGCTGTCGGAGGTGGAGGGCATGATCTCCCACGCCGACGAGGTGCGCCGGCCTCAAGAGGATGTCCGCACCAGGATCAAGCCGGGCTCGACGCTCGCCAAGCTGATCAGCGAGATGCCCGCGCTCGAGGGCGATCTCGATGCGCTCCGGCGCAAGAACGCCGCCGGGCTGTCCAAATCGACGCTGGCCGGTTCCGATCCGTCGCCCGCGCCCCGCTCCACGTGGGCGACGCCGCGCCGCGCCGCGCCCGACGCCGCCGAAATCGGCCGTCATGCCGAAGAGCGGGCCCATGCCCGCGAAACCCGTCGCGCCCTGCCGAAGGGCCGCAACTTTCATTGATGTCCCGTCTCGCGCCAGAGCATTTCCCGTTCAGACTGAAATAGTCTGAACGAAAAGGAATTGCTCAAGTAATTGAATCTGGAGCCATTTCTTATCGTTCAGATGTTTCCATCTGAACGGAAAAGATTCTAGGCTCCGCAAAACAGAGGGGACATTCATGCGACGATTGCGGATGCGCTTTGGCGCACTCCTGGGCGTGGTTGCGCTGTTTGCGGCCGGGCTCGGGCTTTCCGCGAGCGCCCAGGGGCCCGAGCGGGTCGACCTGGCGATCGTGCTCGCGCTCGACTGCTCCTATTCCGTCGATGCCCGAGAATACGACCTGCAACGCAAGGGCCTCGCCAAGGCTTTTCTGGACGAGGCGGTGGTTGCCGCGATCGAGAGCGGGCCGACCGGGCGGATTGCCGTGACCGTGGTGCAGTGGTCGGCCGACGACATCCAGCAGGTCGCCGTGCCCTGGCGGATCGTCGACGGGCCGGTCGCAGCCGCCGATCTCGCCAGCCGCATCGCCGGGGCCCCGCGTATGGCCGCAGCGGGCTCCACGTCGATCTCGGCCGCTCTCATCTACAGCGCGAAGCTGCTTGCCCAGGCCCCGGTGGAGACCAATCGGCAGGTCATCGATGTCGCCACCGACGGCATCAACAATCTCGGCCCCTGGCTTAGGGATGCCCGCGACGTGGTGATCGCACGCGGCATCACCATCAACGGGCTCGCGATCAAGACCGAGGTCTCCTACCTGCACCACTATCTCCGGAACCGGATGATCGGCGGGCCGGGCGCGTTCGTGGAGATCGCCAAGGACTACGAAGACTTCGCCCGGGCCATCCACATCAAGCTTCTGCGCGAAATCCGCCCGATGATTGGGTAAGCAAAGCCCAGGAAAAGTGGGAACCGGTTTTCCGACCGGGATTTGCGGAGAAAAGATTTATCCGCTCACGACAGTCGCGCTTTGCGCGACGTCTCCGCGGGGCGGGCTGATCTTTCGTCCCTGTCGCTGCGCTCCTCGCCGCTTGACCGGCCGGCCGACGGTCGTCGTCGGGTGGGCGCACTCCTAAAAAGCTGAGGCTGGTTCTTCCTGAGCAGCCCCATCCTCCGCTCATTCCCGCGCAAGCGGGAATCCATCGTGAGTGAGCCGTATTCTTCGGCGATCGAGTTTGGGTTCGGGTCTTCTGGACGGGCCATTTTCACAAATGGCCAGCCGAACGGGCTTTCAAGCTGCAAGCATGCCGCTCCGCCCTATGGATTCCCGCTTGCGCGGGAATGAGCAACCGTGTCTGCTATGTGGTCGGTGCGCAGGCTGTCTCGGCGTCGCGGATGATGGCGTTGAGATGGGTGATGAGCTTGCGCATCACGGCGGTGATGGCAACTTTGAACGG
>NZ_JABJVY010000053.1:0-15670 GCF_040750475.1 Amorphus sp. 3PC139-8
AGGGCCAAACTCATCCTCGGTCGCGTCACGACAGACACGACCCGCGGAGTGACGGCCGCCTGACCGCGTCGGGAGGCGTCGCCACGCCTTCCGACGCTCAAGCAAACCACAAATCAAACACACAAGCGGAGGTTGGGGCGGCCGTTGCTTATTACCACAAATTCCGGACGCGAAACCGGTCCCCCACTTTCGGTGGCGTTGCTTTAGCTCGCGTGGCGGCTTGCGTCGGCGCCGTAATAGTTGATGTAGCGTGAGGAAATACCCGACACCGGCAGTACGATGATGACGTCGGTGGTGTTGAATTGGTGGTCCACCACCGCTCCGTCGCCCACGAACGCACCGAGCCGGAGGTAGCCCTTGATCAGCGGCGGCAGCTCATGCAGCGCGGCGCGGGCATCGACAGCTTCCTTGGGGATGCGATTCATTTCGGTGTGGCGCTCCGGGAGTGCGTTTACCCGCCATTCCTCAGGCGCCAGGCAGTTATGGTAGAGGAAGGAGAGCGGCGTGGCGAGCCGGTCGGGGTCGGTCCCCTCCAGGCTGGCGCAGCCGATCATCACATCGATGCCGTGCATCAAAACGTACGACCAGGCGCCGTGCCAGAGCAGTTCCACGGTCCGCTTGTTGCGGTAGGGCTTCAACACGCAGGAGCGGCCGAGCTCGAGGAACTTGAGGTTGGGATGGCGGTCGATCATCGGCTGGATGTCGTACTCGCCAGCCGTATAGAAGCCGCCGTTCATGTCGGCTATTTCCTGGCGCAGCAGGCGGTAGGTGCCGACGATCTGGGGTTTCTTGCGGCGGAACGCCTTCGGCGGCGCCTCGTGATCCAGCACCAGCAGGTGGTCGCAGATCGGATCGTAGGAATCCATATCCCGGCGCGTCGCAAGGACGTTGATGTCCGGGATCGCCGCCATCTCCTCGTAGAAGACGCGGTAGCGGATGTTCTGCGCCTTGCGGACCTCCGCCGCGGACCGGGCGAGGCGAACCTCGAGCGGGCCGAGTTGGCCGAGGCTGGGTGAGGTGCGGTCCCTCGGCGAAAAGCGGCCAGTCGCGAACCGCATGCCGGGAATCCAACGCACCGGACGACCGTAAGGTCGATCGGCAGGAACGAACCGTCTCATTGATGGCTTAGGTGTCATCCGTCTCTTGGCCGCCGGCTTGGCCCCTCCTTGCCGCTCCACTTTTCTGCTTCAGTGGATTGCGGTGCGAAATCCAGCCGTATCCGAACACGTTCGTCGAGTGATCGCGGATCGCCCTTCGAAACATGCGCTCGCCTCTCTGACCGGAACATACGGTTCCTAAACAGCCGTGACAATCGCGAGTTGGCGAAATCGGGGCGCAGGCATGGCGTCGTTTGGACCGAAGCAATCCCCTTAGGGCGCGGTTTTTTGAGAAAACCGGGCCGTTCAGGTCTCTAAAATGGCTTCTATGAGGGAAATGGCTTCCGCGACGCTTTCAAGCCTCACGTCGCTGCGGCCAATGTCGCCAAACCGTTTTTCCCGGTGCAGTGTGGGGCGTCCGGTGCGGGCTGCGGCAAAATGAACGAGGCCGACAGGCTTCTCCTCGCTGCCGCCGCCGGGACCGGCGACTCCGGTGACGGCGATCGTGACATCGGCATTGGAGCGCGCCAGCGCGCCCTTGGCCATGGCGCGGGCGACATCCTCGCTGACGGCGCCGACTTCTTCGATCAGCGCCGCCGGCACGCCCAGAAGGTCGGTCTTGGCGGCATTGGAGTAGGTGACGAAGCCGCGATCCACGACGTCGGAGGAGCCCGGAATCTCCGTTAGTGTCGCGGCGATCAAGCCGCCCGTGCAGGATTCGGCGGTGGCGAGCAGAATGCCCTTGTCGCGACAGCGCGCCAGAAGCTCGGTCGCCGCGGTGTGAAGGGAAGCGCGAATGGTCATCGATGGCTCCGCGGATAGCTGCCGTTGGTCCGTCAATCGGCGGGGAGAGAAAGGGTTGCCGTCGCGTTGGCGGCGATGCCTTCGCGCCGCCCGGTGAAGCCGAGGCCTTCGCTGGTGGTCGCCTTCACGGCGACGCGGGTGAGCGGCAACCCTACGATGTCGGCGATTCGCGCGCGAATCGCGTCGCGATGCGGCCCGACCTTGGGGCGCTCGCAAATCAGCGTCAGGTCCAGATGCAGGATGCGCCCGCCGCGATTGGCCACGCGCTCGGCCGCAAAGGCGAGGAATGCATCGGACGCCGCGCCTTTGAAACTGGGATCGGTCGGCGGGAAGTGCGATCCGATGTCGCCGTCGGCGAGTGCTCCGAAAATGGCATCGGTCAACGCGTGCAGTCCGACATCGGCATCGGAATGGCCGACGAGGCCGCGATCGTGCGCGATTTCGATGCCGCCCAACATCACGGAGGTGCCGGGACCGAATCGGTGGACGTCGAATCCGGATCCGACGCGGACCTCCTCGGCGACGGGATTCGGGGCGAAGGCGCGTCCGGCACCAACGATGTCGGCCGCCGTCGTCAGTTTACGGTTGTTCGGATCGCCGGGAACGATCGCGACCGACAGATCCGCCCACTCGGCGATGCTGGCGTCATCGGTGAAGCGGTCGGAATCGGCGGCGACAGCCTTTCTGTGGGCGGCAAGGAGCGGGGCGTACCGAAAGGCCTGGGGCGTCTGGACCGTATAGAGCCCGTCGCGGGAGACGGTTTCGGCGACATGATCGTCAACGACGCGCTTGACCGTGTCGGTCACCGCGAGCGCGGGGATCGCGCCATCTGCACGCGCGAGCGCGTCGATCAGCCGGCGCACCAGTGCATCGGTGACGAAGGGCCGCACCGCATCGTGGACGAGCACGATATCGGGCGCATCCACGGCGAGCCGCTCCAGCCCCAGCCGCACCGAGGCCTGACGTGAGGCGCCACCCGCCACCGGGGGGAGTAGCTTCGGATGGATGGGGGCAGCCGCCTTGTAGAGCGCTTCGTCGTCGGGATGGGTTGCGACGACCACCGTGTCGATCAACGGGCTTTCCAGAAGCGCGGTCAGGGTCCGGGTCAAAACCGGGGCGCCGCCCAAGGGGCGATACTGTTTCGGCAACGGCGAGCCGGGGGCTGCCGCCCGCACGCCGCGCCCGGCCGCAACGACCACGGCGGCGACCTTCGGTGATGTTTTCAAATGTGTCTGCCCCGGCGTGGTCACAATCCGCTCTTTCCTTGCGCGCTCCCACCATTCGTTTAAGGCGGGAGCCTGTCACCCGACAAGGGTTCCGTCCTCAACAGCCCGCGCTTGCTGTCGGGATAAAAATGTCTACATTGTAGGCAGCATAGCATTATGCGTAGAGAGTAGGCATGCCGGATCCGAGCACCCGAACGCCCCTTTCCGTCGGCGGGTACGCGCTGCCCAATCCCGTAGCGCTCGCGCCGATGTCCGGCGTGAGCGATCTTCCGTTTCGAAGGATTGCCCAAAGAATGGGCGCAGGCCTCGTGTTCTCCGAGATGGTGGCGAGCGACCGCCTCGTCCTCGGCGAGGTCGAGGCGGTCATGAAGGCGGAGTGCGATGGGATCTCGCCGCGCGCGGTTCAGCTCGCCGGTTGCCGCGCCGATCTGCTCGCCGACGCAGCCCGCATGGTCGAGGCGAACGGGGCGGAGATCATCGACATCAACATGGGCTGTCCGGCGAAGCGGGTGGTTGGCGGATTGGCGGGATCAGCACTGATGCGCGATCTCGACCATGCCGTCTCGCTGATTGCGGCCGTGCGGGGCGCGGTTTCGGTTCCTGTCACGGTGAAGATGCGGCTTGGCTGGGACGCGGAAACCATCAACGCGCCGGAGTTGGCACGGCGGGCGGAGGTCGAGGGCGTTGCCCTTGTCACGGTACATGGGCGCACCCGCCAACAATTCTATCGCGGAGAGGCCGACTGGGCCGCGATTCGGCCCGTCGTGGAGGCGGTCTCGATCCCGGTGATCGCCAACGGCGATTGCGCAAGCGTTGCGGATGCCCGCGCGCTGCTGACGCGTTCGGGTGCGGCGGGCGTGATGGTCGGCCGCGCGGCGACCGGAAAGCCCTGGCTGCCCGGCGCGATCGCCCGCGCGCTGACGGAAGGACACGAGGCCGAACAGGCCCCTGACAATTTTGGAGAGATCACCATCGAGCTGTTCGAAACAACGGCCAGCCACTATGGCGGCTTTCTGGGCGTGCGGACCGCGCGCAAACATTTGGCGGCGGCGCTGAACCATGCGGTGGCGTGCGGGTTTGCCGAGGAGCGCCCGGCCTTGCGCAGGGCGATCCTGACGGAGGAGACGCCATCGCGCATCGGGCCGCTTCTATCCCTCTGGTTTTCCGAAGCCTCCAGCGAGGTGGCCGCGGCATGAGCGACCAGCATCCGCTTTCCGAACGCATGCTGGATGCGCTGCCGCATCCGATCGTGCTTCTGGACGCCGAAGACCGAATCGAGGCCGCCAACAGCGCCGCCGAGGTGTTCTTTCAGGCGAGTCTTCCATTCCTCAAACGCATCAAGATTGCCGATCTCGTCCCGTTCGGCAGCCCGCTGTTGGCACTCCTCGTGCAAGTGCGGGCGCGGGGGGGCGCAGTGGCGGAGTACCGTGTCGACCTCTCATCGCCCCGGCTTGGGGCGGATCGGATCGTCGACATTTACGCCGCCCCCATGGCTGAAGAGGCCGACGAGATCGTGGTGATGCTGCAAGAGCGGACAATGGCCGACAAGATGGATCGGCAATTGACCTCCCGAGGGGCTGCGCGAACCGTGACCGGACTCGCCGCGATGCTTGCCCACGAGATCAAGAATCCGCTTTCGGGCATTCGCGGGGCCGCCCAGCTTCTGGAAACCGGCCTTTCGGAAGACGACCGAGTGCTTGCGCGCCTGATCACCGACGAGGCCGACCGGATCGTCAAGCTGGTCGACCGGATGGAGGTGTTTTCCGACGAGCGGCCGATCGCCCGCGAACCCGTCAACATCCACGCGGTTCTGGAGCATGTGAAGCGGCTGACCACCTCGGGCTTCGCGCGCGCTGTCAGGATCGTGGAGGATTACGACCCCTCGCTGCCGCCGGTCTACGCCAACCGCGATCAGCTCATCCAAGTCTTCATCAACCTGGTGAAGAACGCCACCGAGGCGCTGGGCGACGATCCCGACGCCGAGATCGTCCTGTCGACGGCGTTTCGCCCCGGCATTCGGCTGTCGGTTCCCGGCAGCACCGACCGTGTCAGCTTGCCGCTGGAATTCTGCGTGCGCGACAACGGACCCGGCGTGCCGGACGATATCCTGCCGCACCTGTTCGATCCGTTCATCACCACCAAGACGAACGGAACCGGCCTCGGCCTCGCGCTGGTCGCCAAGATCATCGGCGACCATGGCGGCGTGATCGAGTGCGACACGGGCAGCGGGGGAACCACATTTCGCATTCTGATGCCGGCCTTCCTTGAGCGGGATCAGCACGCCGGCACGGACACGGAGCAGTGATGTCCCAAGGTACCATCCTCGTCGCCGATGACGACGCGGCAATCCGCACGGTTCTCAACCAGGCCCTCTCCAGAGTCGGCTACGAGGTGCGGCTGACTTCGAACGCCACCACCTTGTGGAACTGGGTGAGCCAAGGCCAGGGCGATCTGGTGATCACCGACGTGGTGATGCCAGACGAGAACGCCTTCGATCTGATCCCGCGTATCAAGAAGATCCGACCGGATCTGCCGATCGTGGTGATGAGCGCGCAGAACACGTTCATGACGGCGATCAAGGCGTCGGAGCGCGGTGCCTACGAATATCTGCCGAAGCCGTTCGACCTGAAGGAGCTGACGGCGATCGTCGGGCGCGCGCTGGCGGAGCCGAAATCGACGCGGGAGGTCGAGCCGCCGGACGAATCCAGCGAAAAGATCCCGCTGGTCGGACGGTCGCCGGCCATGCAGGACATCTACCGGGTGCTCGCCCGGCTGATGCAGACCGACCTTTCCGTGATGATCGTGGGGGAGTCTGGCACCGGCAAGGAGCTGGTCGCCCGCGCGCTCCACGATTACGGCAAGCGGCGCAAGGGACCGTTCGTCGCTATCAATATGGCGGCGATCCCAAAGGACCTGATCGAGGCGGAGCTGTTCGGCCATGAGAAAGGCGCCTTCACCGGCGCCGCCTCGCGCCATGCCGGCCGCTTCGAACAGGCCGAAGGCGGCACCTTGTTCCTGGACGAGATCGGCGACATGCCGATGGAGGCCCAGACCCGGCTTCTGCGGGTGCTGCAGCAGGGCGAGTATACTACCGTCGGCGGCCGTACTCCGATCAAGACCAACGTGCGGATCGTGGCGGCGACGCACCGCGACCTACGCCAATTGATCCGCCAGGGCCTGTTCCGCGAAGACCTGTTTTTCCGCTTGAACGTGGTGCCGATCCGGATCCCGCCGCTGCGCGAACGGCGCGAGGACATTCCCGATCTGGTCCGGCACTTCTTCGTGGAGATCGAACGGGAAGGGCTGCCGGCCAAGCGGCTGGAGCCCGATGCGCTGGAGCGGTTGCAGGCCTATCGCTGGCCCGGCAATGTGCGCGAGCTGGAAAATCTGGTGCGCAGACTGGCCGCGCTCTACCCCCAGGACGTGATCACGACGGCGCTGATCGAGCACGAGCTCGAACAGGCCGAAACGCCCGTCACCAGCGAAAGCGACGCGCCGGAGTCCCGCGAGGACGAGACGCTGCCGCTCTCCGTGGAGCGGCATCTGAACGCCTATTTCGCAAGCTTCGGCAACCAGCTTCCCCCGCCCGGCCTGTATCACCGGATCATTCGCGACGTGGAGTATCCGCTGATCTCGGCCGCCCTTGCCGCCACCCGCGGCAACCAGATCAAAGCGGCGGAACTCCTCGGCGTGAACCGGAACACGTTGCGCAAGAAGATCCGCGACCTGGACATCCAGCTCATGCGGTGGAATCGCTAGAGCAACGCCAGGAAAAGTGCGAAGCGGTTTGCCGTCCGGAGCCAAAAACTCCGCTCATTCCCGCGAAAGCGGGAATCCATAGTGAATTGGATGCCGTCCTGAATGCGGGAGGTGTCCGCTCGATCGGACCAACCTTCCGGCCACCGAACCTCGTGATCTGAGCATTTATTGTGACGCCCTATGGATTCCCGCTTTCGCGGGAATGGGCGGAGCCAGAATCTGCGCTTGGCGGGTCAACTCTCTTCGCTCCCGTCGGTTCAGGCCGGCATAGGAGCCTGGTTTCACCGTTTTCCGACAGTACACAGCAAAGCACCACCTCACCGCATCCCTAAGACGGCCGGCAGCAGCACCTGGCCTTCGCCGCCGGAGATGCCGCGAACGGTCGCCAGACATGGAGCGCTCATGAAGAAGATCGGCCTGATTGGCGGGCTGAGCTGGGTATCGACGGCCGACTACTACAAGCGCCTCAATCTCCTCACGCAGCAGCGGTTGGGCGGTGTCGCCTCGGCGCGTATCGTGTTGGAAAGCGTCGACCGCCAGCGCTATGTCGAAGCCGTGATCGATCGCCGGGACGAGGGCGCCGCCTGCGCTCAAATCCTGGAAGCGGCTCGGGGTATTGAGCGGGCAGGGGCGGATTTCGCCGTCATCACCTGCAACGACGTGCACCGGTTCGTGCCGGAGATCGCACCGCAGATATCGATCCCCTTTCTCCACATCGCCGAACCGACGGCCGAGGCCATCGTTGAGGCCGGGCTTCGACGGGTCGCCCTTCTTGGCGTCCGCAAGACGATGGAGGGCGATTTCTATCCGGAGATCTTCGCTTCCCACGGGATCGAAACGATCGTGCCCGACGAGGCCGAAAGGGCCTATGTCCATGAGCGGATCTATGAGGAGATGGTGAGGGACGTCTTCACCGATGAGACTCGGGACGGCTATCTGCAGATTATCGCGGCGCTGGCCGAACGCGGGGCCGAAGGGGTCGTGCTTGCCTGCACGGAGATCCCGTTGCTTCTGAGCCCCGACCAGATCCCGATACCGTCCTTCTCAACAACCCAATTGCATTGTCAGGCAGCGGTCGTGCGCGCCAATGTTTGACGACCTCAGTTCGGCTCATCGCATCCCCAGAACCGCCGGCAAGAGCACCGGACCTTCGCCGCAGGAGATGCCGCGCGCATAGCACAACACCTTGTCGTCCAGGATCGAGGGCGTGTCTTTGAACGCGATGGCGGAGACGGCAATCGGTCCGACGAACACGGCTGCCATCAGGGCGCCGGCGGAAACGGCTTGGATCAGGGTGCGGGTCATCGGGCTTCTCCGTATCGAAATCTTGGGCGACGCACCGCGGTGCGTCCTTTCGATCGCGAAGATGGCAAACCGGCACTGAACCGAGCCTGATTGCGGCTTTTAGCCGACGTTCAGGAAGTTTAACGAGGAGGGAAGGGCTGGTTTTTCGGGGGTGTGGAGTTTCGGCGACGACGTCGGCGGAACCGCCTACTGGCGCATCTGCGCCTTCGCCAGCATCTGCCGGTCGGTGCAATCAAGCCCGGTCATGCCGCAGGGCATGCGGTCCGACAGCATGCCCGGATCGCGGCTGAAGCGCTCCGCCCCGGCAAACAGCACCAGCGGTCCAAGCACGAGGACGGCAAGAACAAGCGCGGCGCAGCAGGCTTGAAGAGTAGTCCGCAGCATGGTCGTTCCTTCCGCGACTGGGTTCCCGAAACGGTGGGGCACCTTTGCGTTCTCGTTGACGCCGAAAATGGCTCTCGATCTTTGATGGATCGCAATGTCAGGCGGAGCGCGCGGTGTCGCTCTTGCCCGAAGTGCGTACACGGACCGATCTGGCCAGCCATTTTTGACCAGCGTATGGTTTTCTTGAGATTGCTGGTTTGAGGGTTAAAAACGACTGAATCGGAGTGGCCGTATCTTGCGCCGAACCGTCTTTGCGCGCGTCTCTCAACATCGTGGGCTTGACGCGGACCGCGCAATCGACCAAACGAAGGCCCATGAAGACGTTCGCCGCCACTCTTTGCGGGATCATTATTAACAGCTAGCGCTCGCTGGCTGTGGCCGTCTTCTTCTGCCCAAATGGACAATCGGAAGAGATCGCGGACCCGGCCGGCGACGGAGGGAGACGGGCATGACGCGTGAGACCACGCTTCTGCTCCACAACACGGCGACCCGGCAGAAGGAGCCGTTCCGGCCGATCGATCCGGACAACGTGCGCATGTATGTGTGCGGTCCGACGGTGTACGACCGCGCTCACATCGGCAACGCGCGGCCGTTGATCGTGTTCGATGTCTTGTTCCGGCTCTTGCGCCACCTCTATGGCGCCGCGCACGTGACCTATGTCCGCAACGTCACGGACGTCGACGACAAGATTAATGCGCGTGCCGCCGAGCGCGATATCTCGATCCGCGAATTGACCGAGACCACGCTCGCCGACTTCCGCGAGGACGTCGCCGCGCTCAACTGCCTGCCGCCGACGGTGGAGCCTCGCGCGACCGAGCACATCGACGATATGACCGCGATGATCGAGGCGCTGGTCTCCTCCGGCAACGCCTATGTGGCCGAGGGGCACGTCCTGTTCCATGTCCCCTCGCTGGCCGCCTACGGCAAGCTGTCGGGCCGGTCGATGGATGAAATGCGGGCCGGCGCGCGTGTCGAAGTCGCTCCCTACAAGAAGGATCCGGCCGACTTCGTGCTGTGGAAGCCCTCTGCCGAGGGCGAACCGGGCTGGCCGAGTCCGTGTGGCCTGGAAGGCCACGGGCGGCCGGGCTGGCACATCGAATGCTCCGCGATGGCCGATCGCTTTCTATGGCGGGAGCTGAACGACCGGCTGAGCCAAGAGGCGAGGGCGCGCCCGCATCAGTTCGACATTCATGGCGGCGGCATCGACCTGGTCTTCCCGCATCACGAAAACGAGGTCGCCCAGTCTTGCGCCTGCTTCCACACCGACCGGATGGCGAGCGTATGGATGCACAACGGCTTCCTCCAGGTGGAAGGCGAGAAGATGTCGAAGTCGCTCGGCAACTTCATCACCATTCGCGATCTTCTGTCGGGCGAGGCCTTCGGAGGGCGCTCGTGGCCGGGCGCGGTACTGCGGTTGGCCATGCTCGGGACCGACTATCGCCAGCCGATCGATTGGACCGTGCGTGCGCTTCAGGACGCCGAGACGACGCTCCGGCGATGGGCACGGCGGATTGGCGATGTGTCGCCGACGGGTGAGCCGGACGCGGGTGTCGTGCAGGCGCTCGCCGACGATCTCAACACACCGCGCGCGATCGCCCGCCTGCACGAAATCGCCAAAGCCGCAGGCGAGGATGGACGCTCCGATCCGGATGCGGCTGCGCGCTTAGCCGCTTCGCTCGCTCTGCTTGGGATCGATCCGCATCAAGCCGAAGCGCGCGAGCTGGTTCCGCCGGTTCCCGAGGCGGAGATTGCCGAGCAGATCGCCGCTCGGGCGGCGGCGCGTGCGGCAAAGGATTTTTCCGAGGCCGATCGCATCCGCGACAGCCTTGCGGATCGCGGTATTGTTTTGAAGGACGGCAAGGACCCGGAAACGGGGAAGCCGACCACCACCTGGGAGGTCGCCCGATGAGCGACGCGAAAGAAACCCTCACCCTGTTCGACACCACGTTGCGCGACGGCGCCCAGACCCATGGTCTGAACTTCTCGCTCGCCGAGAAGATCGCCGTCGTCGACATCCTGGAAGAACTCGGGGTCGACTATATCGAGGGCGGCTATCCCGGTGCGAACCCCACCGACACGGCCTTCTTCCAGAGCCCGCGCACCACGCGCGCTCGCTTCACCGCGTTCGGCATGACCAAGCGGGCTGGGCGATCGGTTTCCAACGATCCGGGGCTGGCCACGCTTTTGCAGTCGGCGTCGGATTCGATCTGCTTCGTCGCCAAGTCCTGGGACTATCACGTGCGGGTCGCGCTCGGCATTAGCCTGGAGGAGAACCTGGACGGGATCGCGGAATCCGTCGGCGCCGCCCTAGCCGCCGGCAAGGAGGCCCTGGTCGATTGCGAGCATTTCTTCGACGGCTACGCCGCCGATCCGGATTTTGCGCTCGCTTGCGTGGAGACGGCCTATCGTGCGGGCGCGCGCTGGGTGATCCTGTGCGACACCAACGGCGGCACCATGCCGGATACGATCGAGAGTGTGGTGCGCACCGTCTGCGAGCGCGTGCCGGGCAGCCATATCGGCATCCACGCCCATGACGACACCGGCCACGCGGTGGCCAACTCGCTCGCTGCCGTGCGTGGCGGGGCCCGCCAGATCCAGGGCACCTTGAACGGGATCGGCGAACGCTGCGGCAACGCCAACCTGATCACCTTGATCCCGACGCTGAAGCTGAAGGCGCCCTACAAGGACCTGTTCGAGATCGGCGTCACCGACGATGCTTTGGCGGACATTACTCCGCTCGCGCGCCGGTTTGACGAGCTGCTGAACCGGGCGCCCAACGTCCATGCGCCTTATGTCGGGGCGGCGGCGTTCACCACCAAGGCGGGCATCCATGCCTCCGCGATCGCCAAGGAGCCGGAGACCTACGAGCACATACCGCCGGAAAGCGTCGGCAACCGGCGGCGCGTTCTCGTCTCCGACCAGGCCGGCAAGTCGAACCTGCTCGCCGAGCTGGAGCGCTTCGGCCTGTCGGTGGCGAGCGACGATCCGCGTCTCGACCGACTTCTCGCCGACATCAAGCAGCGCGAGGCGGAAGGCTATGCCTACGAGGCCGCCGATGCCTCGTTCGAGCTGATGGCGCGCCGGGCGCTCGATTCCGTGCCGCGCTTCTTCGACGTGAAGTCGTTCCGGGTCATGGTGGAACGTCGCCACAATGCCATCGGCGAGCTGGTGACGGTGTCGGAAGCGGTGGTGAAGATGGAAGTGGGCGGCCAGTCGGTGATGTCGGTCTCCGAAGGCAACGGTCCTGTCAACGCGCTCGACCTGGCGCTGCGCAAGGATCTCGGCCCCTATCAGGAAGCGATCGCGGACCTGGAGCTTCTGGATTTCAAGGTTCGTATCCTGAACGGCTCGACTGCGGCGACCACCCGCGTTTTGATCGAAAGCGGCGATTCCGTCGGCAATCGCTGGTTCACGATCGGCGTGTCGCCCAACATCGTCGACGCCTCGTTCCAGGCGCTGACGGACTCCATCACTTATCGGCTGATGAAAATGGGTGAGGAGCTGCGGGTCGCAGCGGAGTAGCGGACGATACCCTTGTCATGATTTCGGGTCGTTGCGGCCCGAAATCGGAAGGCGCTACAGCCGCTCGATGGTGGCGTCGTCGCCTTCTGTCTGACCGCCTTTCAGCGTTTCGCGGCGGGCGACCGCCTCGCGCAGGCGGGGGACGATATCGGTCACCCGATCGACCACCACGAAGGCGACGTCGAGGCCGGGACGCAGGAAGGCCTCCTGGCGCATGTGCTCGAACAGGTCGATCAGCGGGTCCCAGAACCGGTTCACATTGGCCAGCAGAATCGGCTTTTCGTGCTGGCCGAGCTGAGACCAGGTCATCATTTCGACGACCTCTTCCAGGGTTCCGATCCCGCCGGGCAGGGCGACGAATGCGTCGGCGCGCTCGAACATGGTCCGCTTGCGCTCGTGCATGTCGCCGGTCGTGATCAACTCGGTGACGTCGTTGAGCATCACCTCGCGGTCCTTGAGGAACTGCGGGATCACGCCGGTGACCTTGCCGCCGGCCGTCAGCGTCGACAGGGCAAGCGTGCCCATCAAGCCGACCGACCCGCCGCCATAGACGAGTTCGATGCCTTCGTCGGCCAACGACCGGCCGAACTCCGATGCGGCGGCCTCATAGGCGGGATTGATCCCATGTCCCGAGCCGCAATAGACGCATACGCTTTTCAAGGTTGCCATAGGCTTGCATGTGGCAGGCATGCCGCAGCGCGTCAAGAATGCCCCTCAGCTTTCGTCGAGAGGGCGCACCACGTGTTGTTTGGCGCGGTTTTCGGCGCTACGAGGGCAATAGAGATCATATCTCACGTTGTAATCCAGTCGCGTACGGTTTGAATCGTCACCAATCGGCCCAGCCCGATTCGCAGTCGGCGGGCATGCCAGCAGGAGCCGGCAGCGGGATCTGCCCGCCACGCGCCGGAGCGATAGAGATGAGTTCACGAGCGACAACCGGCGCCGTCTTGTTTGTGATTGCCGTGGGGGCAATCGGTGCGTATTCCGCCTATCGCGCCGAACGACGCTCGGACGAACCGGTCACCGCTGCCGCACCGAAGCCGGCGGGTGACGCGAAGACCGCAGTGACTGCGCCGGAGGCCGGTGGCGCGCCAGCCGCGACGTCCGCATCTGGCGGGGAAACCAGCTCCGGATCCGCGTCCGGACCGACCGCCGAGACGGCTGACGCATCTCAGCCGGCGACGAACGAAGCCGCCTCGCAGCTCGGCGCGGAAAAGCCCGCTCCGTCGGTTGCGACCACCAGCGGGAGGACGACTGCGTCGTCCGAAGCGAGCGCACCGGCGGGGCAGGCATCCGGTGCCACTTCGCAGGCCGGTTCCAACGTCCAGAACAGGACAACGTCGGCATCTTCGGTAACACCGACCAAGAGCGATACCACATCGGCCGCAGGCCAGGACGATGCGACCGCCGACACCGAGACCCGGACGGTCGAGAGCATCGAACTGGAGACCCCGACCTATGACGTGGTGCGGGTCGAGCCATCGGGAGATGCGGTGATTGCCGGGCGGGCGAGCCCGGGCGCGACGGTCGAACTGCGCGCCAACGGCACGGCGATCGCGTCGGCCACCACCAACACGGCCGGCGAATGGGTCATCGTGCTCGATAAGCCGCTTCCGCCGGGCGATTACGATCTCGCGCTCCACAGCAGTCACCCGAACGGGAAGGCGCCTGCGACCTCGAGCGATCGGCTCGCCGTCTCGATCCCACAAAACGGCACCGAAACGCCGCTGGTGGCGCTCTCGCGCGCGGATGGTCCGGTGGAGGTCTTACAGAAGCCGGACGAGCAGACTGCCATAGCGTCTGCCTCCAAGGCTCCGGCCACGACCGAGGTCGCGTCCAATGCGGCCGCCTCGGGCAGCAGCGGAACGTCTGCCGCAGAGACCACAACGGCCGCCGCGCCGACTGGCCCGGCCTCTTCGCAGGGCTCGGCTGCATCCGATACGGCGGACGCTGAGGCGGCCGGCGGCAAAATGGCGGCTTCGTCCGATGCGAGCGAGGGCGGGGACACAGTCATTGCGAACCTCGTCGTGCGCGAGGAGACGATGACGGTGCCACGCGAGCCGTCGGAGGCAACCGTTGCGCAGGATTCGACACCCGCGGCGAAGACTGGCGCCGCCGATGCGCCGGCTGCGGCCGAGACCGCGGCTTCCTCGGAGAATGTGTCCGACAATGCGCTGACTGGAACCGGTGGCAACGCGGAAATCGCCTATGCGCGCGATGCGGCGCAGAAGGACACCCTGCAGGCACCCAAGGTGCCGGTGACCATCGATAGCGCCGAGGTCTCCAAGGAGAACCAATTCGTGGTTCAGGGCACGAGCGAGCCTGGGGCGACGATCTGGCTCTATCTGAACCAGGACTTCGTGGGGGCCGTACGCGCTGATGGCGACGGCCACTGGACGTTCCAGACCGCGATGGACATCACGCCCGGAACCTACAGCATCCGCGCCGACCAGGTCCGCAACATGGAGGGCGCGGTGACGGCGCGGGCCGAAGTGCCGTTCGGTTATCGGACGGACGAAGCGGCTGCGCCGGCCCCCGAAATGGGCAGCCGGGATGCCCCGGCAAGCGACGGCCCACAGCTCGAGGTGCTGGATTCCAATGAGGACGGTGTGCGGGTTCTGGTGCGCCGGGGCGATGCGCTTTGGACCATTGCGCGCAATTTCTACGGCGATGGCTTCCGCTACACCACGATCTATCAGGCCAACGACCGCCAGATTCGCGATCCGAACCTGATCTATCCGGGGCAGGTGTTCGTTCTGCCGGGGCTGACGGAAGAGCAGGTTCGGGCGGCCCAGGGCGGATAGTGCGTCTCCTGGCGAACTGGAAAGCGTTTCTCCGTCCGGGAGCATACCAGAACAGTGGGCTGGGCCGGTCCGGGAGCCAGTGAAAGGCGAAACGGGTCGTGGCCCAGGCGCTTTGCGCGCTCAGCCGGGCTGACCGGTGCTTGATTCCGATCCTCATGGCCGGCACGCCTGCGTCGCTTGAGCCTGTGGCCCGGACTCAATGCCGCGCGCTCGAAATAAGCAAAGTCAGGATTGGGGAGGGGGTGGAGGCGACGGCCGGAATCGAACCGGCGTACACGGATTTGCAGTCCGCTGCGTAACCACTCCGCCACGTCGCCACATGGCCTGGATACCTATTGGGGTTCAGTGTCTTGTTCAAGCCGGAATGGACGGCATCCCCGATTTTTTGAACGCTTCTCGACGCTGCGTTTTAAACTCTGTTCCCGCTGGTGGCGGTTCGGCCGCGTCGCACAATCGGGCCGATAGGCGAAAAGAAAGCCGGCAGCCTCATGTCTGCCGGCATCTCATTCCGCGTTAGACTTCGGATCATGCGTTCGGCTCTGGTCGGAGCCGAACGCCCTCCTCTTTAGAATTCGATGGTGAGTCGTCCCTGTGCGGCGTTGTCGGTGACGCCGGATCCGAACTGGCCATCGTAGGAGACGCCGAGGCTGACGCCGGCGATGCCCATCTGTGGCTGGGCGCCGAGGTCGAGTTCCAGGCCGGCGCCGACAAGCGCCACGTCCTCGCCGAGCGGAACGCCCGCCACCGTGAACGGCGCGCCGCCAGCGAA
>NZ_JABJVY010000054.1:0-15398 GCF_040750475.1 Amorphus sp. 3PC139-8
CCGTTCAAAGTTGCCATCACCGCCGTGATGCGCAAGCTCATCACCCATCTCAACGCCATCATCCGCGACGCCGAGACAGCCTGCGCACCGACCACATAGCAGACACGGTTGCTCATTCCCGCGCAAGCGGGAATCCATAGGGCGGTTAAAATGTCCTGGAGACTTGAGAGCTCGTTCGGCCGGGACATGGCTGTGGAGAAACTAAGGTCGTGTCCGACCTCAGCCACCTGAGCTGAAGGCCGACTCACTATGGATTCCCGCTTGCGCGGGAATGAGCGGAGTCATTGGCAGGCGGCGCGTTGGCTCAAGCGAAGCCAGACAAAGCGCGGACCGGTTCGCCGCCCGGCCTCGCGTCGGCGAAGACTACAAAATCCCAGGAATAATGGGCACCTGTTTTCCGAGCCCTCACCCGTTCTGCAGGAAGCGCTCGAACGCCTTGAGGGTCTCCTCGCTCACGTGATGCTCGATGCCTTCCGCATCGCGGCGCGCCGTATCGGGATCGACGCCGAGGCGTTGCAGCACGGCCTCGACGATCTCGTGGCGTCGGCGCGAGGCAGCGGCCAGGCGGTGGCCTTCGTCGGTGAGAAACACGCCGCGATAGGGCCGCTGCAGCACCAGCCCGTCTTCCGCCAGGCGGCGCAGCATCTTGGCGACCGTGGGCTGGGAGACCCCGAGCCGCTTGGCGATTTCCGTCTGGCGCGCCTCTCCGGTGTCTTCGATCAGGTCGGCGATCAGCTCCACATAGTCTTCGACCAGCTCGGTCCGTCGCGCCTGGCGCGTCTTCTCGAACACCTCCGCATGGGCTTCGATCTCGGTCGCCGACAGACGGCTGGAGCCGGACGCTGGGGTAGTCATCGGATATCCGTCCCCATTCATTGCGCCGAAAGGCACACCCCCTACCCGGTCGCAAGCCCCGGAATAGGCACTCCGAACGTCTGTGCCAAGAGCACGACGTTCAGGGCGAGAATGACGATGGCGCCGGTCCAGGCCAGAACCTGAATCCGTCGCGAGTTGGCGAACTCGCCCATCACGCGCCGGCTGCCAGTGAACAGAACCAGCGCGATCATCGGGATCGGCAAGGCGAAGGACAAGATCACCTGGCTGTAGACCAGCGCGTCGGTGGTGTTGACGCCGAACCAGACCACGGCGAACGCCGGCGCCATGGTGATCAGCCGGCGCAGCCAAATCGGAATCCGGAAACCGACGAAGCCCTGCATGATCATCTGTCCGGCCATGGTGCCGACCACGGACGACGAAATGCCCGAGGCCATCAGGGACACCAGGAAGACGCCGGCAGCGGCCGCTCCCAAGAGCGGCGTCAGCGTGTGATAGGCGGTTTCGATCTCAGAGACCTGGGGGTAGCCGGCATGGAAAGCCGCCGACGCCATGATCACCATCGCCATGTTCACCGCGCCCGCAACCGCCAGCGCGATGATGCATTCGCGGTTGGAGTAGCGCACCAAGAGCCCGCGCTCGCGTGCGTTGGTGCCCGGCGTCCGGTGCTGGGTCAGGCCGGAATGAAGATAGACCGCGTGCGGCATGACGGTCGCGCCGATGATGCCGACGGCAATGGTCAATGCGGAGGCATCCGGCAGGTCCGGAACCACCATGCCAAGCCCGGCCGCCGCCCAGTCCACCGGCGCGATGAACATCTCGATCACGTAGCAAAGGCCGATAATCGCCACCAGCCCGCCGATGATGAGCTCCATCGGCCGAAAGCCATGCCCCTCGAACAGAAGAATGGCGTAGGTCACCACCGCCGTGACGCCCATGCCGATCAAAAGCGGCATATCGAACAGAAGCGACAGGCCGATCGCGCCGCCGAGAAATTCCGCAAGATCGGTGGCCATCGCCGCCACTTCGCTGACCGCCCACATGACGGAGCGGACCGGCAGCGCGAACTCGTCGCGGCACATCTCGGCAAGGTTCTGCCCTGTCACGATGCCCAGCTTGGCCGACAGCGACTGGAACAGCATGGCGATCAGGTTCGCCGCCAACACCACCCACAGCAGCGAGTAGCCGTAGCCCGCGCCGGCCTGGATGTTGGTCGCGAAATTACCTGGGTCCATGTAGGCGATCGAGGCGATCACGGCGGGGCCGGCGAACAGGAACGTCGACCGCGCACCGTGCCGCCGACCTGCCAGAACCTCCCGGATCTGGCCGGCCGTGCGCTCCGATAGGGTCTGCCGCTGTGCGACGTCCGTCATCGCCGATCTCCCGATTGACGGGAGAAATATAGCAAGAGCTATACTTATTACAATGTGCTATAGAGAGCAGGATCAGGAAAAGTGGGTACCGGTTTTCCGCCCGGATCCCGCTCTCATTCAAGAGACGATCAACTTGTCCCTTCGGACAGAGTCCGAAGGGGTTGATCTCGCAGGATCAGGAAAAGTGGGTACCGGTTTTCCGGTAAGAGTGTATTTTCGCTCACGCCGGCTCGCGGCTGTTTCCTTGTCCCGGTCGCTTCGCTCCTCGCCTCTTGATCGGCCGGGGCGCCGTCGCGCCCTGGTGGGTGGGATACGGCGAGACCTCTGCCCCAATCTCCGCTCCTTCCCGCGAAAGCGGGAATCCATAGGGCGGTTCGAGCGGTTTGGAAACGTGAGACTCCGTTCGGCTGGTACGGTTGCCGCGCATCAGCAACAAAGTCCGTGTCCGACCTCTGCCGCCAGACCCGACAGCTGACTCACCATGGATTCCCGCTTGCGCGGGAATGTGCGGAGTGAAAGGCCGGCGCGATGGCTCAAGCGAAGCCGGACGAAGGGGAGACCGGTTTTCCGGTAAGAGTGTATTTTCGCTCACGCCGGCTCGCGGCTGTTTCCTTGTCCCGGTCGCTTCGCTCCTCGCCTCTTGATCGACCCGGGCGCCGTCGCGCCCTGGTGGGTGGGATACGGCGAGACCTCTGCCCCAATCTCCGCTCCTTCCCGCGAAAGCGGGAATCCATAGGGCGGTTCGAGCGGTTTGGAGACGTGAGACTCCGTTCGGCTGATACGGTTGCCGCGCATCAGCAACAAAGTCCGTGTCCGACCTCTGCCGCCAGACCCGACAGCTGACTCACCATGGATTCCCGCTTGCGCGGGAATGTGCGGAGTGAAAAGCCGGCTTCGCACCACCCGAAAAGCGGATGGGGATTGGGGTGAGCGCGCGAAGAGCCGGTTACGACAGGACGACCCGGGGGAAATAGAAAGCGACCACCACGTTCGGCATGTCGACGATCTCGGAGATCCGAAGATCGCCACAGACGGAGCAGAGCATATAGGCTTCCACCGGGCTCATTCCGGTGCGAGCCGCCAGGAGCTCGATCATCTCGCCGACGGCGATCCGCGCCGCCTCCATCACGTCGGCTCCGACACCGGTCGTGACTTCGTAGCCCTCGGCGTCGAGGTGGCGGGTGACCGGACCGGCCGTGGTGAAGCGCGGCATGGCGATATCGGCGCGCTTTTCCAGCTCCACAGTCAGCGCCACGTCCATCGGGCTTTCGATCGCCGTGCCGCAGACCTCGCCGTCGCCCTGGGCGGCGTGGGTGTCGCCGACCGACAAGAGCGCGCCTTCCACCTCCACCGGTAAATAGAGCACGGTTCCGGCCGAAAGGTCTCGGATATCCATATTGCCGCCGACCCGGCGCGGTGGGATCACGGAGTGCCGGCCCGGCTCGGCGAGCGCACAGCCGATCGTGCCCGCGAACGGCCTGAGCGGCACCCGCCCGACCGGCGAATAGGCTGCTGGCGACAGCGTCTCCCGGTCGTAGGACCAGATGTGCAGCGCCGGGTCGGGAAACTGATCGGCAAGCAGCCCGAAGCCTGGAATGTTGGCGGTCCAGCCAAAACCGGACGGGGCGAACCGGTCGATCGTGATGCGAAGCGCATCGCCCGGCGCCGCCCCGTCGACAAAGATCGGGCCGGTGACCGGGTTGACCCGGCCCGGATCCATGGTCGGGATGTCGGCGGCGGTGCTTTCCGAAGTCAACTGGCCGTCGCCGGCATCGATGCAGGAAATCTCCACCGTCTCGCCGGGCGCGATCACCTGCACCGGCTCGATCGAATTGTCCCATCCGAAATGCCGATGGGCGCTATGGATCGTGTGGTCGGCGGCACGGCACATGCGTGGCCTCCTCCTGCCGTTTGGTCTCTCCTCAGCCGGTCCTAGAGCCGTTCCGTTTTTCGTTGAATCGCAATACGGCTCTAACCCTTTGTTTTCACGCATTTCCGGACGGCCAACCGGTACCCACTCGGCCTGGAAATACTCTAGAGTCAGAACGCGACCTGGTCTCCACCCTTGAGGGCGAGCATCTCGCGCGCCTCGTCGGGCGTTGCGACCTCGATGGAGAGCTCCTCCAGGATGCGCACGATCTTTGCCACCTGGTCGGCGTTCGATTGCGCCAGCACGCCCTTGCTAAGATAGATGGAATCCTCCAGCCCCACCCGCACGTGGCCGCCGCGCATGGCGTTCATGGTCGCAAACGGCATCTGATGGCGGCCTGCGCCCAGGCACGAGAAATAATAGTCGTCGCCGAACAGCCGATCCGCCGTCTCGCGCATGTGCTGCAGATGCTCAGGTTCCGCCGCGATCCCGCCCAGGATGCCGAACACGCCCTGCACGAAGAACGGCGGCTCGACCAGCTTGCGGTCGACGAAGTGCGCCAGATTGTAAAGGTGGCCGATGTCGTAGCATTCGAACTCGAACCGAGTGCCGTTTTCCTTGAGTTCGGTGATGCCGCGCTCGATCTGGGTGAACGTATTGGACAGAATGAGGTCCTTGGTCATCTCCAGATAGGGCTTTTCCCAGTCTTCCTTGAAGGTCTCGATGCGCGCGGCCGCGCCGGAGATGTTGAAGTTGAGGCTGCCCATGTTCATGGACGCGACCTCTGGCTTTGCCCATTTCGCCGCCGCCAGGCGCTGATCCAGCGTCATGCCGAGGCCGCCGCCGGTAGTGATGTTCACGACCGCGTCGGTGCTCTGTTTGATGCGGGGGAGAAACAGCGCGTAGTGGTTGGGGTCCTGGCTGGGCGCGCCGGTTTCGGGGTCGCGAGCGTGCAGGTGCAGGATTGCGGCGCCCGCTTGCGCCGCCGCAATCGCCTCGCTGGCGATCTGGTCCGGTGTCACCGGCAGATAGGGCGTCATACTGGGCGTGTGGATCGACCCCGTGATCGCACAGCTAACAATGGTTTTCTTCGAACCGCGCATCGCATCCTCCCAAACGAGCAAGCCAATTGACAGGCCTTTCGGAGGTGTTTTGACACGGATATGCGATGCGCGTCGATCGATTGTCGTATCGCGTCACGCCGCCGCGTCGCGACGGAACAATCGGCGATAGTGGCGCGGCGTCAGGCCGGTGCGCCGTTTGAAGGCACGCTCGAACGCGGTCTGGTCGGAATAGGACAGATCGAAGGCGATCTCGGCCAGGGGATGGCCGGAGCAGACCAGCGCCTGGCGCGCCACCCGGAAGCGGCAGTCCTCCAGCACGGCGGAGTAGCGCGTGCCCTCGTCGCTCAAGTGGCGATGCAGGCTGCGCCGCGACAGGCCGAGAATGGCGGCGATCGTCTCCTGATCCACGGCCTCGGATCCGAGATGGGAATAAATCGCCAGGCGTGTGCGCTCGGTGAGCGAGGTGGACCGGGTGATCTCCGCCATCCGGCGGGCGAGCGTCTCGACGGACAGGCGATGGCGCGACCCGTCGGTTTGCGGCATCGGGCAGCCAAGCACGCTTTCGGGAAAGCCGAGCGCATTGGTCTCGCAGCCGAACAGGCAGTCGGAGCCGGTCGCCTCCTGCCAGGCCGTGACCGAGCGGACCGCATCGTGTTCGAAGGAGATAAAGTCGGGATGCCAATCGTCGCCGGCCGCGGTCTCGATCAGGCTTTTCAGCACCGACAGCGTGAATTCGGCATCCTGGCGCCGGGGCCAGATGTCGGGATTGAGGATCCGGTAGCTGAGCGTCGCCTGGCCACCGTCGACCGTGAGCCGGAGTTCCGTCTCGCTCTGCACCGCACTGATAAAGTCGGCGAAGATGGTCAGCGCGTCTCCAATCGTCGGCGCGGTCAGCACGGCCTCGCCGAAGGCGCCCAGATCCGCGATGTCGAATTTCCGCCCGCAGGTCCAGCCGACGCCGGGCTGGTGCAGCGCCTCCGCCCCGCGCTCATAGATCGATACGAACGACGACAACGGGATCTCGACCCGGCGATCGCGCCAGGCGTCCTCCGGAATGCCGCTGGATCGGCCGAGCGCGCATGGCTCCACCCCATGGTCGTCGAGAACATGCTGCAATCCGGACAACGCGCCGGAAACGATCGTGGCGCCGGTGGGCATGGCAGAACCTCGATCAAGACCCCCTGATCACGCAACGGGTGCGATCATCGCTCAGCCAACTTCAACCCCACGAAAATTTCAACAATTTTGATGTTTTCCAATCAATGAGCCCCCGAATGGCCAAAATTGTCGAGAACGCGCCGACGCCCTCCCCTTAGCTGGGCAAGAGGAGCCCGCCGCACCGTGAACACACGGGCGGAGGGTGGAGAGGGGAACCATGTCGGGACGGATAGTCGACGTCGCCATTGCCGGCGGCGGGCCAGCCGGTGCGTTTGCCGCCCTGAGCCTAGCGCGCGCGGGGGCCGTGGTCGCTCTGGTCGATCCGGAAACCACCCGCCCCCGCCTGGAGGGTTTGAGCCCTCGGGTGGCCGATCTGCTCTTGCGCCATCATCTCGCCAGCGCCTTTGGCGCGACCACCGATCCTCTCGCCCGCAAGGTCAGTTGGGGCGCCCTCCCCGGACGCCCCAACACCGAGCGCCTGGTCGCGCGCGATCGATTCGATTCCACGCTCAGGATAGAGGCGGGCTATGCCGGCGTCCGGCTTTTGCGCGGGCGTCTGGAGCGGCTGATCCGGCACGACCCGTACGACGGCGTCGAGCTGCAGCTTTCGTCCGGCGACAACGTGCGCGCCCGGGTGATGATCGATGCGCGCGGCCGCCGCGCCCCCACCCGCGCCAAGATCCGCGGCCCCCAGACGCTGGCGATCTCCGCCCTGCTCGCCGACGCCCGCGACGACGCCCCTCGTGCGGAGGTGATCGCCACGCGCCAGGGCTGGCTTTGGGCGGCCCACCACCCTGCACTCGGGCGCTGGCTGCAAATCTCCGTCGATGCCGACGATCTGGCCGGCTCCGGAAGCTGCGCCCTCACCGCCCGGATGAAGCGCTTTCTGGCCCAATCCGGGCTGGAGCCTATCGCCGGCGCCGATCTCTCCGCGCTACGCCCGCTGGCGCGCCATGCCGGGATCGCGCTCAAGGCCGACCGGTTCAAACCGCCGGTGATGCCGATCGGCGACGCCGCCGTGGCCCTCGACCCGCTGTCCGGCCACGGCCTGTTTTGGGCCTTGTCCTCCGCCCTTTCCGCGCTTCCTCTCACCGCCCACCTGCTCGACGACCCAGCCGACCAGAACGGCCTCGCCCAGCGTTTCTTCCAAGACCGCGTGGTCGCCACCTTCTGGCGCCAGGCCCGGATCGGGCGCGACTTCTACCGCCTCGCCACCGGCTTTGCCGACGTTCCCTTCTGGCGCGATCGCGCCGCCTGGCCCGACGATCGCCCCGCCCACGACACCGTTAACGCCGCGCGCGCGGAACGTCGGGTCGTGGTCGAGGCCAACCGGCTGGTCGAGCGCGACGTTTTGATCACGCCGCTCGATCCCGACGGGGTCGCCTTCGTCTGCGGCCTGCCGGCAACCGAGCTTCTGGCCCGCGCGCAAGTCGCCTCGCCCCACAGCGTCACCCCATCCGAGCTCCTGCCGGAACTTCCGCCCGAGCGCGCGAAGCTGGCGCTCGGCTGGCTTCGAAGCCGCGGCCTTCTCGACCTTCCAAGCCGATCGATCCCGGGGATCACCGGCCCCGACGACGGCGACCAGACGAACCAAGAGACGAGGGACACAGCATGACGAGACGATTGCGAGGCGGGCACCTGGCCGCGGCCGCTGGGCTCGTGTTTCTGGCCACGGCACCCGCACACGCCCAAAGCGACGGCCAGGCGCTTCTGGCGGAGACCTGCGGCGGCTGCCACGCGGCCGATGCCTCCGGCGCGCTCAGCCGCATTTCCGGCCAGCGCAAGACGCCCGAAGGCTGGCTCATGACGATCGTCCGCATGCGCCTGTTCCACGACGCGGCGATCGAACCCCAGGTCCAGAGCGAGCTGGTGCGCTACCTCTCCAACACCCAGGGCCTGGCGCCCTCGGAGACGGAGGGCCACCGCTACATTCTCGAGCGTGCCCCCAACCATGTGGAAGAGGTCGAAGCGCCGCTCGCGGAGATGTGCGCCCGCTGCCACTCCGGCGCCCGCGTCAGCCTGCAGCGGCGGACACCGGAAGAGTGGAACCTGCTCGTCAACTTCCATGTCGGGCAATGGCCGACGCTGGAATATCAGGCGCTTTCGCGCGACCGCGAATGGCTGAAGATCGCGCGCGAAGAGATCGTGCCGTATTTGGCCGAAACCTATCCGCTGGAAACAGAAGCGTGGTCGTCGTGGCTGGAGGCCGAGATGCCCGAGGCGACCGGCGACTGGGCGTTCGTCACCCGGCTGCCGGAACAGGGCGAGGCCTATGGCACGCTGACGGTGTCCGGCGACGATCAGCCCTTTGAGGTCTCCGGCACGCTGATGACCGCCGACGGCACGGAGCTTCCCGTCTCCGGCCGGCTCAACGTCTACACCGGCTTCGAGTGGCGGGCGAACCTCAAGATCGGCGGCACCGACTACCGCGAGATCGCGGCGATCTCGGAAGATGGCGGCAGCCTCTCCGGACGGCTGTTCCTGGCCGACGAGGATTCCCTCGGCGGCGCCTTCTCCGCCGTGAAGGCGGGTGGCGCCCCGGCGATTGCCGGCGTGGTTCCTTCCACGCTGAAAGCCGGCTCCAGCAGCGGCAGCGTTCAGATCGTCGGCACCGGACTTGAGGCGGTCACGCTGTCCGGCCCGATCGAGGCGAGCGGCGGCGAGCAGAACGCCTACGGGATCGCGATCGACCTCACCCCCGAAGCCGAGACCAACGGCGCGGTCACGATCGCGGCAGGCGACGCCACGCTTTCCGATGATTTCGCGGTCTACGACCATGTCGATTCCGTCAAGATCGAGCCGCCCTATGCGGTCGCCCGCGTCGGCGGCGACGGCGGCACCACTCCGCGCGTGAAAGCCCGGTTCGAGGCGATCGGTTACTGGAACGGCCCCGACGGAGAGCCCGGCACCGACGACGATGTCCGCATCGGCGCCCTGCCCGCGACCTGGTCCGTGGCCCCGTTCGATCAGATCGCCGAGCAGATGGAGGACGTGAAATATGCCGGCGAGATCGATGCCGAACTCGGCATCTTCACGCCCGGCCCGGCGGGTCTGAACCCGGAGCGGCCCTTCTCCACCAACAATGCCGGCGATCTGAAGGTGCTGGCGGACACGGGCGAGGCGACCGGCGAAGGCCACCTCATCGTGACCGTCCAGCGCTGGAACGATCCGCCGATCCGCTGACGGGAGGCCAACATGGGACAACTCTTCTTTCAGCCCCAGAACGCCCATCGGGTGGAGGTGGACGGGCGCAAGCTCCTGTTCCACGTCCCCACCACCTCGCTGTTCGAGATCGACCGGCTCGACAGTGACGTGATCGACCTGTTCGCCGATCGCGGCACGGTCAGCGAAGGCGACGTGCGGACCCGGTTCGACGGCCAAGCCGACCCGGCAGAGGTCGCGGAGCGCATCCGCGCCTTCCTGGATCTCGACATCGTCACCGACGGACGGCCGCCACGGCCGGAACGCCCGCCGATCGAGATCAAGAACTTCCCGCTGACGACGATCGTCCTCAACGTCAACACCGGCTGCAATCTCTCCTGCACCTACTGCTACAAGGAGGATCTCGACACCCCGTCGAAGGGCCGCAAGATGGCCTTCGACACGGCGAAGCGCTCCATCGAGCTCCTGCTGGCGGAAAGCCCGGACCGCGACAGCTACAACGTCGTCTTCTTCGGCGGCGAGCCGCTCTCCAATCTCGGCCTGATCCGGGAGGTGGTGGACTATGCCGAGGCCCGCTTCGGCGCGCTCGGCAAGCGCGTCGACTTCACGCTCACCACCAACGCCACGCTGCTCACCGAAGAGATCGTGGACTGGCTGAACGCCCACCGCTTCGGCCTCACCGTGTCCATGGACGGCCCGAAGGCCCTGCACGACCTCAACCGCAAGACCGTGGGCGGCAAGGGCACCTACGAGGTGGTCGCCGCCAAGACGCGGATGCTGATCGAGCGCTACACGTCGCGCCCGGTCGGCGGCCGGGTCACGCTCACGCGCGGCATCACCGCCGTCAGCGAGATCTGGGACCATCTCCGAAACGAGATCGGCTTCCACGAAGTCGGCTTCTCGCCGGTCACCTCGGGGCCGATCGCGCCGTTCAACCTGACCGGCGACGAGCTCGTCACGGTGTTTGAGGAGATGAAACGGCTCGGCCGGCACTACCGCGATGCCGCGCTCAAGGGCGAGAACATCGGCTTTTCCAATATGCACCAGCTCATGACCGACCTCTACGAAGGCCGGTCGAAGGCCCTACCCTGCGGGGCGGGCCTTGGTATGCTGGCGGTCGATCACGGTGGCCGATTGAACCTCTGCCATCGCTTCACAGGCTCCGACATGGAGACCTACGGCGACCTGGATCAGGGTATCGCCAAAGAGAAGCTCGCCCGCTTCATCGAGGACCGGGCGGACCGCACCGAGAAGGGCTGCTCCACCTGCCGGATCCGCAACATCTGCGCCGGCGGCTGCTATCACGAGAGCTATGCCCATTTCTCCGACCCGATGAAGCCGACCTACCACTACTGCGACCTCATGCGCGACTGGGTCGACTTCGGGATCTCCGTCTACGGCGAGCTCATTGCGGGCAATCCCGCCTTTTTCACCGATCACATCATGCCGCGGAGGGCATACGGCAAATGAAGCACTTAAAGCCCCTGAACCAGAAGGCCGACCGCGTCGTGAAAGCGGTCGAGACCGACCAGATGGACGAGGTGCGCGCCATGCAGACCGTGGTCGCCGGCTGCACCTCCACCCTCGATCCGGGCTGGGAGGTCGACCCGTTCGGCGGCGTCGCCTCGCTGTGCCAGCCGATGGAGGCCGACCTTTACGGCTGCTCCGACCCGTGCTGGTGGCCGGCCCAGGTGCCCGACACCATCAACTCCTATCCGGACTGGAACGCCGACGAAGCCAGCGCCCCCAAGGACTGGCGCTCGCTTGGCACCGTGTTCCCGTCCGACAACGAAACCTGACGAGCGGCCGCCGCCGCGCGAATTCGGAGATCCGAGCGATGCGCAGATTGATTGCCACGCTGGCGGGCCTAACCCTCGGCCTTTCGGTCGTTCCGGCCCTCGCCAAGGACTACCTCGTCACCGTCACCAAGCCGAACAAGCTCTATGTCGTCGACGCCAGCGCGCGGAAGGTCGACAAAGAGTGCACGCTCGACTTCAACCTGATCCCCGGCGTCATCGCCATGTCGCCGGATGGCACCATCGCCTACATCCTGGCCAACCGCTGGGGAGACGTGTTCGGGATCGATCTGGAAAGTTGCGAGACGGTGTTTTCCGCCCACCAGTCGAGCGGCGACGTTCGGCGCAAAACGGTCGCCTCGCTCGCGATCTCCAAGGACGGCAAGGAGATCTACACGATCCGAAATCCGGTGAAGCTCCTGGCCGATCGCTATGAGATCATGGAGCCGGAGTTCGCGGTCTACGACGCCACCGCCGGCCTGAACGCCGAACCGGTGAAGACCTTCCCCGCCCCGCGCCGCATGACCGTGATGGCCACCGGCGACAATGGCATGGTCTATGCCGCCGGCCACGAGATCTATCAGATCGACCCGAAGAGCGGCGCGTTCACGGTCAAGATCCCGAACAAGTCGTGGGATCGCCCGACCTATTCCGGACCCGACGTTCTCGCCTTCTGGCCGATCGGCAGCCAGGCGGACGAATTCCTGCTGCTCTATTCGGCCGCGAAATTCACCGATGCGAGCCAGCAGGAACTTGCCGATTTCGTCTGGGGCTACGAGAGCGTGGACCTCTCCACGGGCGCATCGGAAATCGAGGACTTCGCGAGCTTCGAGGTCATCATGTTCTCCGCGGCGCGCAACCCGCAGAACAAGGACGAGTTGTTCGGCGTCTACACTCAGCTTTCCAAGCACGACGTGGCGACCAAGGAACTCATCAAACGGGTCGACCTGCCGCACACCTATTATGTCGTGAACGTCTCCTCCGACGGAAAGGAAGTCTATGTCGCCGGCACCAACTCCGACATCGGCGTCTACGATTCCGAAACGCTGGAGCGGATCGGCGAGATCAACCTGCCGTCGGGCGGCGACATGGCGGCGGCGACGCTGCAGGTGATCCAGCGGGGGAGCTGAGATTTCCCGCCGAGCCGCCCGATAGTATCGCGTTTTTCTCCGCTCATTCCGGCGAAAGCCGGAATCCAGGGCCACACGGCCAGCGCCCGCGAAATCTGCCCTGGACTCCGGCTTTCGCCGGGGTGAGCGGTGGATTGGGCAAAGAACTTGCCGTAAACCTCCCGCCAGCACGCGACTGCGTGCCGGCCGTTAGGTCATGGACTCATAAATGCGAATGTTCCGGCGCCTGAAACGGCAAAGAGATGCCAGGAGAGCCGCGAAGGGCGGGGTCTTTCCCCCGTCCGAGCGGGTCGACGAAGCAGGTCGAAGCCGTTTCGGCGTCCGAAGGAGCGGGTCGATTTGCCCGACTGCTGCGTCGCAAAATCTTGAAAACCGGCCGGGTTTCCTGCGCTCTTGCTCCTGGAATTCGACCAAATCGCCTCCGCCCGGACCGTGCGGATTTATGAGTTCATGACCTAGGCCGCGCCCGCGCAGCCGCCAGCAAAACGAGCCGGCGTGAGCGGGGGAAAGACGACCCGCCCGGGGGCTTGCATGAAGAAGCGACCATGGCGAACGCAGACAGCCTGAAGGCCGAGACGGCCGGGACGCGGATCCCGCCGGCGTCGCGCGGGGTCGGTTCTGCCCTGCTCTCCCGCCTGTTCGGGCCCCGCGAGGCCATCTGGCTCGGCCCGCTGCTCGCCCCCTACCGGCTGCCGGTCGCCGCCCTGTTCGCCCTCACCCTGGTGGCCGCCGGAACGGCGCTGATCCCGCCCTACCTCACCAAGCTCGTCATCGACCAGGGTCTGATGGCTGGCAACAAGCAGGCGCTTGTCCTGTTCAGCGTGCTGTTGTTCGCGATCGGTCTCGCCGCGGTCGGAATCGGGGTGGTCAATTCCCTGCTTCACATGCGCTTTTCCGCCCACCTTCTGGCCGACCTGCGCCGGGCGGCGGTGGCGCGCATTCTGGTGCAATCGCCGCGCTGGCAGGCACGTCAGAAGCTCGGCGAGCTGATGAGCCGGCTCGACGGCGACGCCAGCGAGGTCCAGCAGTTTGCGTTCGCCGCGCTCGTCAACGGCGGCGGCAGCCTGGTCAAGCTTCTGGGCGGCGTCGCGATGTTGTTCGTGCTGGAGCCGACGCTGGCGCTGATCGCGCTCGCGCTCGCGCCCGTGGAGCTCGTGTTTTTCGCCAAGGCCCGGCCGGTGACCCATACCCGCGCTCGCGAGGTGCGAACGGCACGTGGCGCTCTCGCCTCGCGCTTGGCCGAGACCATCTCCGGCCTCTCCGCGCTGCGCGCCCTCAACGCCACCGACGTGGCCGCCGCCGCCGTGGAAGATCGCCAGAAGGGGCTGATCAAGGCGCTAATGTCGGCCCAGGTCTGGAACGAGGTCACCCGCGCCGTTCCGATGGCGTTGACGGCGATCCTGCGCGGCGCGATTTTCCTGATCGGCGGCTTTGCCGTGATCGACGGCCAACTGCCACTCGGCTCGCTGATCGCCTTCACCGCCTATCTCGCCTTCCTGATCGGGCCGATGCAGTCGCTGATCGGGCTGTGGCACGGCCAGGCGCGCATGAAGGCCGCCCTCCTGCGCCTCGACGAGGTCATGAGCGCCGCGCCGGACGTCGCCGAGCCGGCCACCCCCGCCGCCTTGCCGGCCGATGGTCGCGGCGCGCTGGTGCTGTCGCGGCTTGCCGACGGGCCGAGCGAACGGTTGCTGTTCACCGACCTTACCGCCCACATCCCGGCCGGTGCCAAGGTGCGGATCGAGGGACCATCCGGGATCGGGAAATCCACCCTGCTCGGCCTGATCCAGCGCCATCACGATCCCCGCGCCGGCGCCATCCTGCTGGACGGCATCGACCTCCGCCAGCTCGCGGTCGGCGATCTTCGGCGCGCGGTCGCGCTGGTGCCCCAGAAGGGCCACGTCTTTTCCGGCATGGTCGCGGAGAACCTCCGGCTCGGCCATCCAGGCGCCACCGACGCCGAGATGACCGACATGCTGACGCTGGTGGAGCTCCACGAGCGTTTCGGCGCGGACGGTCTTGCAACCCTTCTCGGCGAAGGCGGGCTCGATCTCTCCGGCGGCGAGCGCCAGCGGCTCTGCCTAGCCCGCGCGCTGATGCAGCCGTTCCGGGTGCTGATCCTCGACGAGAGCCTGTCGGAGGTCGATGGCGACCGGGTCGCACGGATCATGGCCGCAATCGACGATCGCTTCAGAGACCGGACGCGCTTGGTGGTGACCCATGGCGGTGCGTCCCACTATGGCCGCTTCGATACCGCGATCGATCTCGCCGCCTTCGCATCCCGGCTTGGGCCGACCGCATGATCCGGGTCGCTCTGGTCGACGGGCCCCTCATCGTTGCGCAGTTTGCGCACGGCGCGGCTGCGCACTTTTGCGCAAGCGACGGCACACCCCACGCCGCCGCCCATGCCGCGGCCATGGCCGCGACGATCGCGCACCACGCGTCCGAGGTGGAATTCGTCAGCGCAGCGGTGTTTCCGGGCCGGCTGGCCACCTCCGTCACGATCCTGTCCGCCGCCCTGGACTGGCTCCTGCAGGACCCGCCGGAGATCGTGCACTGCTCATTCGGGCTTGCGCGGCCTGCGCAGGAGCTTTGCGCGCGCATTGCGCAGCTTCAGGAGGCCGGATCGGTGGTGGTCGCCTCGGCCGCCGCGCGCGGCGAGCCCGTCTATCCCGCCGGGTTTCCGGAGGTTTTGTCCGTTCAAGGAGACGCCCGCTGCGCGCCGGACGCGCTTTCCGATCTCCGCCTGCCGCACGCCCGCTTCGGGGCCTGCCCGATCGCCAGCGCCGGCGACATTCGCGGTGCGAGTGCGGCCGCCGCCCATCTCACCGGCCTGCTCGCCGCCCATTGGCCGGGTGACGCCTCAAAAGCACTCGATGCACTTGCGCCGCTCGTCCGCTTTCACGGTCGCGAGCGGCGCACCAGCTAGAGCGCGTCATTTGGTTTTTGAATCGGAAATGGGATTCCCTTGAGGGGTTGGATCTGATTCAAGCTGCCTGCTGGGTGGAGGC
>NZ_JABJVY010000055.1:0-14058 GCF_040750475.1 Amorphus sp. 3PC139-8
ACGAGCCGACCGGCAACGAGGGGCGTGGCCCACAGGTCCAGCAGGCGAGCAACGCCTATCGCCTGTCTCTGCCGGAGAAGGCCCGGCAGTTCCTTGGACGGTTCGGCAAGGCCCCTCCCCCGCCTGCGGATCATGGACAGGATCAGCGGGCATGGAGCGAGGCAATCGACGCCTACAAGACCACCCTGCCCCTCGATGAGAGAACGCAGCTCGACGCTGGCGACAGCCCGCTAGGACAGGCCCTTGTGCGCATGGCGAAAAACTTCATGAAACGTGAGTCCGATAACCAGACTGAATCCCCATCTGATCTTTATCTAAGAGGGAAAACATAAGCGGTCGCCGCTGTTCGGGCTGCTTACGCAGCCCTGCGGCGGTTCCGACCCGCCTATACGCGGGCCGGGAAACGGCACACTCACCACCTAATCCGCACCGCTCGCGCCTGCGGCCAACGTCCTATGGGCTTTCGAGAGGGAGTGAGGGGCAAGGTCGGCGCTTAATTATTTACGTTAATACGTATTGACGTGTAAACGTATTACCTTGATAGAAGGCGATGGCGGCGGCCGGGACAACGTGCTAGAATGTACACAATTCAACACACGGAGGCGATTCCATGACCGCCAGCACCACCATGACGATTCGGGTTAGGCCCGATGTGAAAGAAAAGCTCGACCGGATCGCGAACGACACGCAGCGAAGCAAATCCTTCCTCGCCGGCGAGGCCGTCGCCGCCTATGTCGATCGCGAGCTTGAAATCATCGACGGTATCAAGCGCGGCATGGCTGATGCGGCGGCCGGCCGAGTGATCCCCCATGCGCAGGCCGTCGCGGAAATGCGTGAGGTTATCGAGGAAGCGAAGCGCCGGAAAGCCGCGCGCGGATGAGGCCGGTTGTCTGGTCGATTGAGGCGCAGCGGGATAACCTCGAAATCCTGCGCTATATCGCAGAGGACAACCCATTCGCCGCCGAACGGGTCGTGGATGCGATCGAGGACGCCGGGAACAAGCTCGGCGAATTTGCGACCGGCCGGCCGGGGCGGGTGAGCGGAACCTATGAAAAGTCCCTCGCCCGTCATCCCTACATCATCGCCTATGAGCTGCGGGACGTGGGGGGCCGGGAAAGCGTCGTGATCGTGCGCGTCATCCACACGTCGCGCGACTGGCCGGCCGAGGAATGGCCGCACTAGCTTAAAGACGTAGTAACGTTCTTAGCTATATGCTTTAATACGTATTCACGCAAAGAAGGATTGACGCATGAACGTCATTGCGTTTTTGAGCCAGAAGGGCGGGAGCGGAAAAACCACGCTTTCGGTTCATACCGCCGTGGCGGCCGAGGCGACCGGCGAACGGGTTTGCGTCATCGACGCCGACCCACAGGAGAGCGCGACCGCATGGGCGAGCGCGCGGGAAGCCGGAACGCCGATCGTCGCCACGGCGCAGGCCGGGGAACTGGACGCCGCGCTTAGGGCGGCCGAGGGCGAGGGCATGACCTTGGCCGTAGTGGACGCCCCGCCCCATGCCGCCCCGGCGGCCGGCCAGATCGCCCGAAGGTCGGAGCTGGTCTTAATTCCGGTCCGACCGTCCGCGTTTGACCTCGCTGCGGTCCCGGCCGCCGTCGAGATCGTGGCGGCCGCGAAGGTGCGCGGCGCGTTCGTCCTGTCTGCCTGCCCGTTCCGTGCGCCCGAGATCGGGGAGACGCGCGCGGCGCTGGAAGCCTACGGACTGCCGATCGTTCCCGGCGAGATTACCGACCGGCGCGCGTTCGCCCGCGCCGTCACGACTGGCAGCGCCGTGACGGAGTTCGAGGCCGAAGGGAAAGCAGCGGAGGAAATCCGGGCTTTGTGGGCGTGGATTAAAGGCACGTTAGAACGTAAATAGCTAAATACGTAAGCGCGTATTGAAGGAGCGAAACCTATGGCAAAGAAAGCAACCGGCCTCGCGGCCTTCACCCGCCCGAAGGCCGGCGCGGAGGCCACCAGCCTTGCAGCGATCGAGGACGATCGCCCGGCCGTGGAAATCCCGACGCCGAGGCGAAAGAGGGGAGGGGGCGAGACTGTCGCGCTTACGGTCAAGGTCAGGCGATCGGACTGGCAGCGCCTTCGCCAGCTCGCGGATGCAGAGGGAACGACAATTCAGGCGATGGCCGAGGCCGGGCTTTCGGCGGTTCTGGCACAGCACGGATTGCCGCCGATCGAGCCTTATGCACGTTGATACGTAAATAGCTAAATACGCTAATGCTTGCGTGTGTGGCCCGCCCCCGGCCGTCCCTACGGCCCTAGATGATGAGAGCGGGCCGGCCGGGGGGCTATCGTCGTGGCCGGGCGTTTCCCTGAATAGAGCTTGCACCAGGTCGGCGGTGGATCGCGGCGCAAGCCGCGCCGGCACGGAGGCGAACGCGCTCCCCAATAGCGCCGTAGAGAGCCGGAGGGCCGTTCGTAACAAAGTCCCGGCGCAAAGCGCCGGGTCCGCTTCCTGTCACGTCAGGCAGCGTCATACAGGCCCCGAAACTCGGGATCGGCATAGTAGGCGAGCTTTCCGGCAACGATCGGCCGTTGCCCGGCGAGGAACAGCAATTCGACATGCTGCGGCAGGTTGCGAACCTCATCCGGGGTCAGCAGCGGGCGGGCGGTGTGTTGCTCCCCGTAGGAAATGCCGGATTTGTCGGAATCGAGCGCCCGGCTCATGGTCTGGAACACAACGGTTTCCTGCCCGAGCAGATCGGAGACAAGCCGGGCGCTGTCGTGATCGTTGACGCCGAAGACCTGTAGGACGCCGGCGTTTGACAGGAAGGTGCCGGCGCGCTGCCCGTAGGTGGCGCGGAGCTGGTGAACGTCCTGCAGGATGGGCCAGAGCTGGACGCCGTAGCCGGCCATGAGGCCCATAGCGCGCTCGACGGGGGCCAGATGGCCGAGGGCGGCGAACTCATCCAGCAGGTAGAGGACCGGGGCGGCCGGCTTGGCAGGATCGCGGGCCATGTCGGTGAGGCTTTGCGACACGAGCAGGCGCAGCCATCGGGAATAGGTGGCGAGCCGATCAGGCGGCAGGACGAGGAACACCGAGGCGTTGCGGCGCTTGAGATCGGCAAAGCGGAAATCGGATCGGCCGAGGACGGCGACCATGCGCGGGCTGTCGAGGAAATGGGTATGGCGCTGCGCGGCCGAGAGGACGCCAGCGGCTTCCCGGTCGGATTTGCCGAGGTGGCGGTTTGCGGCGCGGGCGATCAGGCCGGAGGCGGCCGTTGACGCCTGCATGTCCTTCAGGAGCGCGGCGAAGGCTTCAGGGGCGAGGGTGAGATATTCGCGCAGGGTGGCGAGGTTTCGCCTGTCGCGCGGCTCGCTGGCGGCAATATGGAGGATCAGGCCGGCAATGAGCGCCTTGGCTTCCTCGTTCCAATGCGCCTCGCCGGCCATGCCCAGTTCATCGAACACGAGGGCGTCTGCCAAGGTGCTGGCATCTTCCGCGACATCGAGGCCGGCCGGGTCGAGCTGGTCGAGGGGATTGAAGGCGGCGGAGGGCTGGCCGGTGACGCCGAAGGGGTCGAGGACGTGGACCGGGCCGAATTGCTGGCGGGCGCGGCCGGCGATCTTGGCATTTTCGCCCTTGGGGTCGATGCAGATCACGGAGCGGTCGGCGGTGAGCAGGTTCGGGATGATGGTTCCCACGCCCTTGCCGGTGCGCGTCGGGGCCATCGTCAGCAGATGGGCCGGGCCGTCATAGCGCAGGAGCTTCCCGGTCTTGCCGTCGCGGCCGATCAGCAGGCCGGAATCGGCGCGGGCGAGGGCGGCGGTTTCCTTGGTCGTCGCGAAGCGGGCCGAGCCGTGGGTTTCGCCGTCCATGTCCCCGAAATGGACAATCAGGGGATTGGTGAGGAAGCGGAAGGCGAGCGCCAGCAGCACCAGCAGCGTGACGAGATCGAGCAGGAGAACCGGAACCGAGCCGACGCGAAAGCCGATTTGTTCGAGAGCGAAGCGGCCGCCGAAGCCAACGACGAACAGGACGATAACAAGGAGGAACAGAAGCCCGAGAAGCGGTTTCCAGATGCGAAAAGGTGCGGCGAGCAGAGCGACGAACGCCCATAGCGGATCACGCGCGGCCTGCCGCATCATGTTCTTGAACGCACCCCATGCAAGTCTCGCCTGACTCATGCGGCCGTCCCCCGGCGCTGCCTGTCGTCTCCCCGGCCTGCGCGTTGCCGATCAGGTCGGCAAACAGTTCCTTGTCACCGGGGCGCGTCAGGAAGTTGGGCAGCTCACGCTTGAGCCATTCGCCCAAGCGCCGGGAAAATTCCTCATCCTTGCCGCTTTCGAGTCGATGCAGGACGAGCGCGCCGAGCAGCACTTTGCGGCGCGTATCGTTGGCGCGTTCCTGCTTGGACAGCCGGGCCTTGAGCGTGGCACGCTGCGCGTCCAGTTCAGCCAAGCGTTGTTCGATCGTTTTACGCGCCATTCCTCAATCTCCCTTTCCGGTCATTAGCCTAGACTATCATTCCCGGCTGTCTTTTCCAGCGTTTGCCCGTTGCGCTTGAGTTTTCGACGGTTTTGCAGCACAATCCGGGCCTCAATTTATTGCATCGACCTTGCCGCAAGCGCCACACCGAGCGACGAAGGAGCGGAGCGATTGAGTTGAGAAGGGCGCACTTACGAGTTACTGCGTAACTCAGCGCGCCATTGGCTGGTCGGCCAATGGGAAAGGCGAAACGGTATCGGAGCTTGTTGCTTGGCGATCTACCATTTGAGCATGAAGCCAGTTTCGAGAGCGAGCGGCCGCAGCGCCGTCGCCTCAATGGCTTATCGTGCCGGGGAGAAGTTGACCAACGAGCGCGACGGGATCACGCACGACTACACGGCCAAGCAGGGCGTTGAACATGCGGAGATCGTCTTGCCGGAAGGCGTCAACGCCGATTGGGCGCGGGATCGGTCGGACTTGTGGAACGCCGCCGAGTTTGCCGAGAAGCGCAAGGATGCCCGCGTTGCCCGCGAGTTCGAGATTGCCTTGCCGCATGAGCTATCGGCCGAGCAGCGGCTAGAGGCGGCGCGGGAGTTCGCGCAGGAGCTGGCGAACCGATATGGCGCGGCGGTGGACTTTGCGATCCATGCGCCGCACGATGCCAGCGACGTTCGCAACCATCATGCGCATGTGATGATGACGACGCGGCAGGTTGGCGAGGGCGGCCTAGGCGACAAGACCTATCTTGAGCGCGAAAACAAATGGCTCTTGGCGCACGACCTGCCGACGACCGATATGCAGCTCCGCGACCTTCGCCAGAGGTGGGAGGGGATCGCCAACGAGCGGCTTGCGATGGCCGGGCTTGATATTCGGATCGACCATCGTTCGCACATGGAGCGCGGGCTAGAGATTGCGCCGACCGAGCATGTGGGCGTCCATGCCTCGCAGATGGAGCGGCGCGGCCTCGACGTGTCGCGGTCGCGGCTGGACGAGGATGCGGCCCGGCGCAATGCCGAGCTGATCCGGGAGAAGCCCGAGCAGGTTCTAACCCTCATCACCGGCGAAAAGAGCGTGTTCGATCGCCACGACGTTGCGCGGGCGCTGCATCGCTACATCAACGACGACCCGCAGGAGTTCCAGAGCGCGTTTGCGAAGGTGATGGCCTCGCCGGCGCTGGTCGAGTTGCAGCCCGAGCGCGCCCACGTAGTGGGGGACCCGGCAGCAACGGGCGAGATCGAGCTTGCCCGCTATTCGACCCGCGAAATGGTCGAGCTCGAATCCGGCATGATCGAGAGCGCGCAGCGGATGCACGGCGCGCATGGTCATGGCGTCGATCGCCGGCATGTCGAGCGCGCCATAGAGCGGCAGGACGCCGCCATTCAGCGCAGCGCCGGCGATGCTTCCGCCCGGCTGTCCGACGAGCAGCGCCGGGCGATCGAGCATATCACCGGCCCGGAGAGGATCGCGGCCGTTGTCGGTTATGCCGGCGCTGGCAAGTCCACCATGCTCGCGGCCGCGCGCGAGGCGTGGGAGGCCGAGGGCTATCAGGTCCACGGCGCGGCCCTGTCGGGCAAGGCGGCCGAGGGCTTGGAGGAAAGTTCCGGCATCCAGAGCCGCACCCTCGCGTCATGGTCCCGCGGTTGGGAGAACGACCGCGGCACGATCGGCCGCGGCGACGTCTTCGTGATCGACGAGGCGGGCATGGTCGGCTCGCGCCAGCTCGCCCGCTTCGTTGGCGAGGCCGAGGCGCGCGGGGCGAAGATCGTGCTTGTAGGCGATCACGAGCAGCTACAGGCGATCGGGGCCGGCGCACCGTTCCGGGCGATCACGGAGGAAATCGGCCATGCCGAGCTTTCCGAGATTCGCCGGCAGCGGGTGGACTGGCAGCGGGAGGCGTCGGTTGACTTCGCCACGCACCGGACGGCCGAGGGGCTGGCGGCCTATCGGGATCGGGGCAATATCAGCTTTGCCGAAACCGGCGAGGACGTGCGCGGCCAGATCGTGCGCGATTACCTTGCCGACCGCGACGAGCGCCCGGACGGCACCCGCGTAGCGATGGCGCATCGACGGGCCGATGTTCGGGCCATCAATGACGCGATCAGGACCGAGCTACAGGACCGGGGCGAGCTGGCGCAGGGCGAGGACGCCGGCGCGCTGACCTTCCAGACCAATGACGGCAAGCGCGAGTTCGCGCCGGGCGACCGCATCGTGTTCTTGGAGAACAACCGCGACCTTGGCGTGAAAAACGGGATGCTAGGCACGGTCGAGCATGTCGAGGCCGGCAGGATCATCGCCACGCTGGACGGCCGGGGCGGCGAGAACGTCAGCGTTCCGATGGGCGACTATCAGGCGATCGACCACGGCTATGCGACGACGATTCACAAAAATCAGGGGGCGACGGTCGATCGTTCCTTTGTGCTGGCGTCGGGGATGATGGACCGGCATCTAACCTATGTCGCCATGACCCGCCATCGCGACGGCGTGCAGCTCTACGCGGCACAGGACGAGTTCACCCATGCCGGCCGGCTGGTCGAGCATGGGGCCGCGCCGTTCGAGCACAAGGAAGGCAACAGCCAGAGCTATTTCGTGACGCTGGAGAACGGCAAGGGTGAGCAGCGCACGGTTTGGGGCGTCGATCTTGAGCGCGCCATGAAAGAGGCCGCGCCGGAGATCGGGGAGAGGATCGGCCTACAGCATGAGGGTTCCACCCCTGTCACCTTGCCGGATGGGACGCAGACGCACCGGAACACATGGAAGGTTCAGGACGCCGGCGAGCTGGCCTATAGCCAGCTAGAACGCCGCCTGTCCCGGTCGGGCGTGAAGGAAACGACGCTCGACTATACCCGCGACTTTGCCGAGCGGCGCGGGATCGCGGAGCAAATGGGCGTCCGCAGCGAGATCGAGATTCCGGCCGAGCGCGCCGGGCTACGTGCGGAACGGGAGTCGACGGCCGGGGATCATGCCCTTGATCGGAGATCCTCGCAAAAAGTCCGCGCGGATCTCGCGCAGGATCTTCGTGCAAATCCTCGCGAGGATCTCGCCGCCGATCGACAGCAGCGCCAACGGCCATTCGAGGGCCTGAAACTCGAGCGCGGCGCGGCGACCGAGAGCCGCGAGCCAGACCGCGCCGGCGAGGACGGCTCGCAGATCGACCAGAAACGGCCGCAACAGGCCGAGAAGCAGCGGCGCGGTATGTTCGCCGGCCTCAAGCTCAATGCGCGTCCTGCCCCCTCACAGGAGCGCACAGAGCGGCCGGAAAGAGAGGGGAGCTTGCGGCAGGCACCGGCGCCTGACCGGTTGGCCGAGCGGGCGCGGCGGCAGTCGCCGCTTGAGCAGGCTGTTGACCGCTATGCGCGGGCCTATCAGTCGGTCGCGGAGCATCGGCGCGAGGGTTTGCCGGTCCTCGACATGCAGCGGCAGGAAATGCGCGATGCCGGCCAGCAGCTCGACCAGGTGCAGGGCGGCATGAAAGATTTGCTGCGCTCGACGTTGCAAAACGACCCGGCGACGGCACGCGCCATAACCGAGCTTTCCGGCCGGGAGCGTGTCGCGCATGTCATCGACGGAATGAAGCGCGAAAACGCCGCGCTGCAAGACCCGAATATCAGGGCCGAGCGGTTCGTTGAACGCTGGCAGGAGCTACAGGGCCAGCGCCGGGAGCTTCGTGGCTGGCAACACGACGAGGCACGCGGCAAGGTCGAAAGCCAGATGAGCGGCCTTGCCAAGAGCCTTGAGCGCGACCCGCAGGCGGAATCCATCGTGCGGAATCGCAGCCGGGAGCTTGGAATCGGGCAGGACTTGCGCCGGGAGCAGAGCATTGCCCGCGCGCTGCAAGAGGAAATGACACGCAGCCGGCAGATTAGCCGGGGTATCGGCTTGGGAATGTAGGCAGGGAGATCATGGCGGAACTGGACGACGACAGGGAAGGAATCGAACCGGAAGCATTGGACGAGGACGCCGGCGACCCGGCCGCAGCTTTCGACGCGCTCCGGCGCACGATCGAGACGCAGGGCGCGCAGATCGGCGCGGAAATGACCGTGATGCGGCGCGGGCTGGAAGCCGCTTTCGACCAGCTCGACAAGATCGAGCCGCAGACCGATTACAAGCCCCAGCTCGCCCAGCTCGTGCAGGCTCTCGACACTGTTGCGGAGCGGCTGCACAGCGTCGAGCAGTCGCCCATTCTTCGGCAGGGGGCGCAGCACTATGCGGCCGCGCTCGAGCGTAGCGGCGAGGCCCTGATACGCACCGCCGCGCAGCAGCTCGAACGGCAGGCGTCCGACCTCGAGCGCGCCGGCCGGAACCTCGCCGCGCATGTCGCCGGCGCGCGGGAGCGCGATCGGCAAAATTGGTGGCTTGTCGTCGCCTTCGCTATCGGCCTGCTCGCCGGCGCGGTGGTGATGCTGTTCCTTCCGCGCCTGTTGCCGTTCTCGGCCGCGCCGCGTGTCGCCAGCGTTGTCATGGGGGAAACGCCGTGGCGGGCCGGTATGAGTCTCATGGCGTTCGACAGCCCGGAAGCGTGGCAGCGCGTGGTCTCGGCTGATCAGCTCATTGAGGCGAACAGGGAGGCCGTAGCGGCTTGTTGGGAGGCCGCGCGCACGGCCGGCGAGGACCAGCGTTGCACCATCACCGTGCCAGCGCCTCAGTAGCCTTGGCGCTTGTTCGAGCTGCGTCCTATATTTATGGAATCGATGTGATTTTGTTCTTCTGCGGGATGATTTGTAGACCCAGCAGAAAGGCAGCGCCTAAGCTGATCCATATATCTGCCAGATTGAACACGAAGAAATGCCAATCCCCAAAATGCAGGTTCAGGAAGTCGGTGACAGAGCCGCGTGCGCTTCGGTCGATCAGGTTTGCTAGAGCGCCCGCTGCGACCAGTGAAAGGGCCGCCCGGTGCCAACCTTGCGACCGATAGGCCCATACGGTCATGGCAAGGGTCAGCAATCCTGTAACGACCACTAAAGCGGCTTGGCCCGTATCGCCCTCGAAAGCGAACAAACCAAACGACACGCCCTCGTTAAAAGTCAGGTGCAGAGATACAAAGGGCAAGAAGTCGAAAGCAGGGCCATAGGGTTCGAGACTCGCCCGCGCCCATGCCTTCGTTGCAAGATCGAGCGCCGCTCCTATGGCGACTATCAATGCAGCGGGGCCAACCTGCACGCGCTCACTGTTCCGGTTCATTTGCCGCGCCACGTCAGCAGGCGTAGCGCATTTGCCGTAACGAGGACCGTAGCGCCCGTATCGGCGAGAATAGCCATCCAGAGCGTGGTAACGCCGAATAGAGTCGTCACGAGGAAGACGGCCTTCAATCCAAGTGCTATTGCTATGTTCTGCCAGATATTGCCGAGCGTCGTCTGCGATAATTCGATGAGATCGGCGATACCCGTCACCCGGTTTCTGAGCAGCGCGGCATCGGCGGTTTCAAGCGCGACATCGGTGCCCGCACCCATGGCAACGCCAACGGAAGCGGCAGCGAGCGCCGGTGCGTCGTTGATGCCGTCCCCCACCATGGCGATCGGCCCATCAGCCTTGAGGAGGCCGATCTTGGCAAGCTTGGCGTCGGGCAGGAGTTCGGCGCTCGCCTCAAGGCCGAGATGGGCCGCGATGGCGTCGGCCGTGCGCTTGTTGTCGCCGGTCAGCATCAGGGCGCGCACACCCCGATCCGTCAGCCGTTTCACACCTTCGATAGCGTCGTCGCGCGGCTCGTCGCGCAACGCGATCAATCCCTCTAGGGTCTTTCCTTTCATAAGCACGACAACCGTCTTGCCTTGGCTTTCCAACTTAGTGATCGTCTCAGCGATGCTCTCTTCAAAGGCAACCTGTTCAGCAGCGTGCCGAGGAGAGCCGACCGAGGCGAAGCCGTCTTTCAGCCGCGCCGTGACCGCTTTGCCGGGTGTCGCGATGCCGCCGCCGAAGGTGGCGGGCAGTTCGAGCCCGCGCCCCTCTGCTGCCTCCACGATTGCGACACCGAGCGGGTGGCTGGTGTTGCGCTCGACAGCCGCCGCGATGGCGAGAACCGAGTTCTCGTCACCTCTGATCGGCACAATATCTGTCACCTGGGGACGGCCGCGCGTCAGCGTTCCCGTCTTGTCAAAGGCAACCGTTATGACCTTCCCGAGTGTTTCCAGCGCCGCGCCGCCCTTGATCAACAATCCTTGGCGTGCCCCAGCGGCAAGACCGGATGCAATGGCCGCCGGTGTGGAAATCACGAGTGCGCATGGACAGGCAATCAGCAGCGTGGCGAGGCCACGATACACCCATGTCATCCAGTCACCGCCAAAGGCGAGAGGCGGCACGACAACGATCAGAGCCGCGACGACCATCGCGCCCGGCGTATACCAGCGGCTGAAGCGGTCGATCATGCGCGCCGTGGGGGCCTTTGACTCCTGGGCTTCCTCGACCATGTGGATGATGCGAGCAATGGTGTTGTCAGCCGCGACATGGTTGATCGACACCCGAAGCTCGCCATTCGCGTTGATGCTGCCCGCATAGACGGTTGCGCCGGCTTCTTTCAGCACGGGCACGGATTCGCCTGTCACGGGCGCCTCATCGACCTCAGATACACCGTCAATCACCGTGCCGTCAGACGGCACGCGGTCTCCAGGCCGAACAACGACGACATCACCGATGGCCAGCTCTTCGGCAGCGACCTTTTCAACGGCACCGTCACGTTCGCGGAACGCGACCCGGGGTACGAGATCGATCAGCGCTTCAATGCCTGCCCGCGCACGGCCGGCCGCCACGGTTTCAAGCAGTTCGCCCACTGCGAACAGGAAGATCACGACAGCAGCTTCTTCGGCCGCGCCGATGGCGACCGCGCCGAGTGCTGCGACTGTCATCAGTGTCTCAATGGTGAAGGGCGATCCGGATATCGCGCCGGCGACAGCCCGCTTCGCGAACGGGATAACGCTGATCAGCGCCGCGCCTGAATAGAGCCATTGCTCCCAATCCGGCAGAATACGCGCGAGGGCGAAGGCAAGAACGAACAGCACACCAGTAAGGAGGACAAGCCGACCTTTGCTGCCTTTCCACCACGCCTCAGTAATACGCTTCCGAGGCAGGCTCGCCTTTGGCTCGGCCTGCTCGACCACTGGTGTATACCCAAGTGCTCGGATCTTTTGCTCAATGGTGCCGAGGGCCGTGCGGTCCTCATCCAATTGCAATGCAAGCGTCTCGCTGGCGTAACTGACATTGACGTCGCTAACACCCGGCAAGCGCTGCATCGCCGTCTCGATTTTCAATGCGCAGGATGCACAGTCCATGCCTTCTACGCGCAGTCTGTAGGGGCTCGCTGCCGCCATGATGTCACCTCGACTTTTCCGATGTGACACCCCAGATAGACCCTGTAGTCACTATAGGGTCAAGAGATGAACGACAAAATTCTGATGATCGGCCAATTGGCCAGGCGGACAAGGACCAAGGTCGAGACGATCCGGTTTTACGAAAAGAACGGCCTCCTGCCGGCACCCTCGCGTACCGGTGGCAACTATCGTGCATATGAGTTGGTCCATCTCAGCCGGCTCAGTTTCATCAGGCGGGCGCGTGAACTTGGTTTCTCGCTCGATCAGATCAGGGAATTTCTCAAGCTGGCTGACGATCGTTCGCGGTCTTGCGCGGCGGTTGATGCGATTGCAAAGGAGCACCGGAAGGAAGTCGAGCAAAAAATCCAAGACTTAATCGCGCTTAAGTCCGAACTTGACCGGATGATCGACCAGTGTGGATGCGGCCTAGTTGCAGATTGTAGGATAATTGAGAGCCTGTCACCGCCAGCGAGGAACTACTAACAGCGCCTGGCCGAAGCAGCGTGATGCATACGGCTGTTCTTCGATCTTAGCTTGTCGCAGAACTACTAAAACCCGCGACAGATCGGCCGGCCCCGGAAAATCAGGGCTTTTCGTGTCGCACGTCTTTGTCGCAAGTGGTAAGACACTTGCGACATGATTTGCGACAGGGGGAGCCGTGAGCCGCCAACCAGATTCCAACGCCAGCCGGGCGTTCATCGGCTATGCCCGCGTCTCGACGCGCGGGCAGGACCTCGATGCGCAGCGGGCCGCCCTTGGCGCGGCCGGTTGCGTCCGCATCTTTGAGGAAAAGGCTTCCGGGGCGAAGCGGGACCGGCCCGAGCTGGCGCGGATGCTCGACCACTTGCGCGCCGGCGACGTGGTGACGATCACCCGGCTAGACCGTCTCGCCCGATCGACGGCCGACCTTCTGGCGATCGCGGAGCGGATCAAGGAGGCCGGCGCGGGCCTGCGCTCGCTGGCCGAGCCTTGGGCCGACACCACGACGCCGGCCGGCCGCATGGTGTTGACCGTGTTTGCCGGCATCGCAGATTTCGAGCGCAGCTTGATCGTGGAGCGCACGAGCGCCGGCCGGATCGCGGCGAAGGCCCGAGGTGTGCGGTTCGGTCCTTCCCCTGCCCTGTCGGCCGAGCAGATCGCCCACGCCCGCCAGCTCATCCATGAGGATAAGAAGCCGGTGGCGGAAGTCGCGCAGCTCTTGGGCGTGCATCGCGCCACGATCTACCGGGCGATAGAACGCATTGACGTGGATACGCATTGACGCAACTACGTTTAGTCGCCCGGCCCTAGAAGTAGTGCCTTTCTCGCTCCCTTACGCAAAGGGTTGCAGAATCGGGCGATTTCGTCTCTTCATGTAGACATGGCGAGTCGCACCCGAGAACAAGTTAAGCTGGAAAGTGTCCGAAACCTGCGCGCCCGTTGGCGCGCGGAGGGCCGGATTCTTGTGCAGGCCGATCTGCCCGGCGAGCTGGTCGCGGCGATTGACCGCCTGAAGGACGACGCGGGCTTGCGAGGGCGCGCGCCGATCATCGAGGAAGCGTTGAGGTTCTATATCGAAGCGAAGCAAGGGACATAACGGCAAAACGCCCGACCGTTGGCGCGGTCGAGCGTTTTATAGGCCGTCAGACACACCGTAGAGCCGGGGCCATCAAAGTCTCCCCTTATCTACGCTAGAGCACTCCAATTCGCAAGATTGATTCTTGCGGAAACGGGAGTGCCGTGCCTGCCGTCCGCGCCGTCATGTCCTTCAAATGGAAGGACGAGGGCATATGTTGAGGACGCACTACGCGGCCGCGATCGGCTGCGCGCGCGGGAACGCGCTTGATGAGATCATGCGGGAGGTTTGGAGCCGATACGGCGCGGGCCAGCTCACCGACGACGAGGCCGGCGAGCTTACGACGCTCGCCCATGAGCGCCGGGCCATCCTGCGGGGATCGGGACAGACCGCGCTAGGGCTGATCTTTCCGCCCCCGGCCCCGCGCTGCCCGACGCCAGTTCGCCGGCATAGTCATATCCGGGGGCGATCGGAGGGCCGCATATGGCGGCCGACAACGCGCAAGGACGTGCAGGCGATCTTGAAGGCGGCCGAAATCTACAACGAGGCCGGCTTGCACGAGAAGGGCGAGCGCAGCGGCCCGCTAGGATCGGTGGCGCTGGACGTGCTGCGGCTGTTCGTCAATCTGATCGACTTCCGCACCGGCCGGCTAGAGCCGTCAATCACCACGATCATGGACCGCTTGGGCCGGTCGCGCGATACGATCGTGCGGGCGCTGAAGAACCTGCGGGCGCATGGTTTCATCGACTGGCTGCGGCGCTACG
>NZ_JABJVY010000056.1:0-11578 GCF_040750475.1 Amorphus sp. 3PC139-8
TTCGTCGACGAGCACAACGACGGCGAGGCGAAGCCCTTCGTCTGGCGTGCCGATCCGGACGCCATCATCGCCGCACGAAGCCGAGGGTTCCAAACGTTGGAATCAATCCACTAGCCGCGGCCAAGGCCGTGTTGGAGAAATGACCCAGCTCCTATCTGCGGCGTTCGATTACACCGTATCCGAAGCTACCAAGCTCAAAGGCAACAATGGTCGGGCACGCGGGGGACTTATTCTTCTCGTCGATGAGGCCGACGCATTGGCGCAATCCCGCGAGGCGGCGCAGATGCACCATGAAGATCGGGCTGGCGTGAACGCGTTTATCCGCGGCGTAGACCAAATTGCGCACGCCGGCGTCCCGGCCGCGGTTGTGATGTGCACGAACCGGCTCAATGCCCTTGATCCGGCTATAAAGCGTCGTGCCGCCGACATCTTGGCGTTCAATCGACCAAACGACGATCAGCGGCGAGCAGTGCTGCAACCGGCCTTATCAGAACTCGGATTCTCCGCGACGGAGACCGACGAAATGGTCAGTGCAACCGGACCAACTCAAGAGCGGGGCTACGGCTTCACGTTCTCCGATCTCACACAACGCCTCGTCCCCTCGATTGTTCTGGATGCCTACCCCACAAAAGCCGTAGAGCCGAAACGGGCTTTGGGAATAGCGCGACGAACTGTGCCCACCCCACCTTTCAAGGACGAAATTTAATGAGCGAATGGTCGCTATCCGACATATTAACGAACTTGCACGATGACATCCAAGGACGCCTCCAGCGAGCCCGGCAGAGCTTCGGGCATGCCGGTACGAAAGGGGATGCAAGTGAAAACGTCTGGCTGGAACTGCTGCAGAAGTATCTCCCCGCCCGCTATCAAGCTGCAAACGCACACGTCGTGGACAGCATGGGCAATTTCAGCGACCAGATTGATGTCGTCGTCTTCGACCGGCAGTACTCACCCTTTATATTCAACTACGAAAATCAGCTCATCATCCCCGCTGAAAGTGTTTACGCGGCCTTCGAAGCGAAGCAGTCTCTCAATGCTGATCACGTCTCCTACGCGCAGCAAAAGATAGCGACTGTCCGCCGTCTACACCGGACCAGCTTGCCCATTCCTCACGCTGGAGGCACCTATCCGCCCAAGCCCTTGATCCCAATCATCGGCGGAATATTAACCTTCGAAAGTGATTGGAAACCCGCGCTCGGCCAATCGATGGTTAAGGCGATCGAAGCAGGTAAGGGCGATCTGCGTCTAAACCTCGGCTGCGTGGCAGCTCACGGCCATTTCCGTTTCAATGAGGATAGCGTCACGTATGAGATTGACGAAGGTGGGAAGGCCGCTACAGCGTTCCTGTTCGACCTCATCTCTACGCTCCAATTCAGCGGGACCGTGCCAATGATCGACATCAAGGCTTATGGCCAGTGGCTGCTGAAGTAGCCCAACCACATTAGCCTTTTCTCACCACCTCTGACTTTAGAATTCTACTTATGGTCGCTGGATGCACACCAAAGACCCGTGCCATCTGGCTGGCCGTGCGGCGCCCGGAGCGCACGGCGTCAATGGCCTCACGCTGTTGCTCCGCAGTCAGCTTCGGTCGGCGACCATCTACCCTGCCTTCCTTGCGGGCGCGTTCAAGGCCGGCGCGTGTCCGCTCGCGGATCATCTCCCGTTCGAACTCGGCGAAGGACCCGAGCAACTGCATCAGCATCCGGCCGCCGGGCGACGTCGTGTCGATCGACTCCGTCAGCGACCGGAAGCCGGCGCCGGCCGCATCGAGCTTTTCCATGATAAACAGGAGATCCCGCAGGGAGCGGGAGAGACGATCCAACTTCCAAACGACGACCACGTCCACCAGCCCGCAGATAGTCCAGGAGCTTCTGGAGCTCCGGTCGGTCCCAGCGGCCACCGGAGGCGGCTTCCTGATAGATTGTCTCGCACCCCGCCTCCCGAAGGGCGGTTACCTGAGCCGTGGTGTTCTGTTCGTCGGACTTGGAGACGCGCGCATATCCAATAAGCACTCACAAATACTTTCATAAACCAATTGCAGTTCGAAAATGTTATGCAACCAGTTTACGCAAATATCAGGGGCGCGGGAACGCTGACATCGTGCAGTGCAGCATTTCAACGTATAGAAACGGTCGTTATTTCAATCAGTCCAACCGAGGTGGCTTGGGCAGCCCGTCCTCCGTCAATTCGTACTCCGGGGCGGCCTCGCCCTCGGACTCAGGCTGGGCCATTCTTTCATTCGGCCCTACATCCTCTTCTTCGCCGAGCGCCGAGTCAGTTTCCCTCGGTTCCACCGGCCCCTCCGGCACCTGCTTGCGCATAGCGTCGTTCTGGGTTTTGAGCTCATCCAGCGTCAAGCCGTCGATCGGCCACGGCTCCCGTTCCCGCACGGGCACGTCGCCCAGACGCGCCTTCGCATTGGCCACCATCTTCTTGGCGCTTTCGCTCTCGTCCCAGAACATCGGCATGCGCGCCCGGATCGGTTTGTGCCCCTGAAACCGCAGAATCACATCGTCGCGAAAGGCGCCGCCGATCAGCTCGTTCGGCGCGGCGAGAGGCGTCCGGTTGCCCCACAAGTCCGGATGCTCTCCCAGCAGATCGGAGATGTACTGCGCCGTGCCGAGATCGTTGGGCCGGAAGAACATCTGCGCCCTGGAATTCGCGACCAGCGTCTCCCAGCGGGGATAGACATTGCGGAGCTGTGAGAGGTCCTGCGCCAGGAGCCAAAGGCGGATATTCGCACCACGAGCAATTGAGATCGCGTCCTCGACAATCCGCATGTAACCGAGCTGGGGCAGCTCATCGAACAGAAACAGGAACGGCCACTGGCCCTCCGGCATAGATGAGTCGCCGTTTTGCGCCTCGCGCTCCAGATAGCGACGATGCGCCATCACCCCTTGCAGCATCATGCCGAGCACGACGCGCACAACCGAGCGGTACATGCTGATCTGTTCGGGCGGCACCACCACGAACACCGTATGGGCGTTTCCGGTGATCGCTGTGTTGTCGTCTTCGAGCCAGAATCCGGGTTTGTCCTCCACGCCTTCCGCATGCAGCCACCAGCGCATGTAATCGTCGCCGGCGATCGTGTGCGGATGCAGGCCGTGGCTGGTGCCGCGGGTCGCCCGCATGACCTTGCCCGAGCGCCAGATTTCAAGCTGCGTGCGCAGCGTATGCGTGATCGACGTGCGCATGTTCTCGTGCACATCCAAGAGCGTGGCGCCGAGCTCGCGCAGTCGCTCTTCGTCGCTGTCCTTGAGTTTCTCGATCAGCGCATCCCGCCGTTCCTCGTCGAGATAAAGAAGGCGCGTCACCTCCCGGATATTCCGCTGGCGCGGCGGATAGGTGTGGTAGACGTAGAAAATCAGCGCCGTGACCAAGTCCTTCGCCGTGTTGTCCCAAAACGGCTCCTTCCCCATGGGCTCGATCAACAGCTCGGCAAGCTGGCGAGCGTTGTCCCAGACCACATCCGAATCCTCACCGGGCAGCGGCGTCAGCATGTCCATCGGATTGAAGCAATCCGTATCCGGGTCCTCGGGCGCGAACTTGAACACCTTGCCGTACCAGTCACGCCGCCATGCGGTTTCCCGGTAAAGCTCGCCCTTCGGATCGAAGACGACCGTCGGCCCTTCGTAGTTATAGAGATTGCGCAGGATGAAGCTCTGCCCCTTGCCGGCGCCCGTTGGAGCCACGGTCAGCAGGTGCCCGTCTCCAGAGAAGACCACCGGCGCGTAGTGTTGTTCCTGCGTCTTCGACAATTCGCGGGGAATCGGAAATTGACCGATATGGAGCATATCCATGCGATCATCCCCCTTCACGCGGCACATGGGCGTCTCCCGAAACTCCAGGAACGTCATCCAGGCTTCGGATTTGCCCAGCTCCTTGATGCGCGCCTGCCACGCAGGATCGAGCTTCGGCAGAATGACGTTCTGAAGCGTTCGTTCGAGTTCGCCCCTGTCGCGTTGAATAATCCGCTGTCGGAGCAGCATCTTCGAGGTGCCGTCCACCGGCATGTCGTGGATCAGATCCAGCAAGGCCCGCATTGGCGGTTCCAGCCCTCGGCGGAAGTTCTCGGCTTCTTCTGCCTCTTGCCGTCTTTTCTTGTCGCCGCCGAAGATCTTGCCGAACACCATATGCTTCCTCCCGTGCGTCGCCTCCAATTGCCAATACTGGCGAAACCATAGCCGCCCCGGCCCAGGATCGCCAGTTTCCGGCGGCCTGAAACGGGCCGAAATCGTCCCGGCACGGCAGCTTGCGAGACGTCGATGTTGGTAGGCCGGGCACTCGCCGCCTGACACCGGGCAAGCAAATCAGCCTTCCGCATCGAGCGGCGTTGGTTGCCCCCTGAGGGTCAGGCGTCTTTCGCCCCTCGGTCGGGCATCGCACGTCCTTTCCGGCTTCAGCAGCACGACCGGCGGGTCTTCCTCATGGGTGGCGTGCCTGGCAGGGACGCCGTTCCCGGCAACAGGGCTGCGGGACTTTCTTCCCCGCAATGCTGACGCCTGCTTCCTCGCGCGCGCTTCGCTCCAAGAAAGACCCGCCTCCCAGTCGTCCGCTTCGCTCCCGCCCTTCGGGTGCCGCGCCCGGCTTCGCCCCTGCCTTTCCGGCAGCCATCGGATGGCCGCAGCGGTCGCGGCCTCGCAAAACGGAAAGGAGCGAAGCCATGACGACCAAGAGCAAAAAGCCCGACGTCTACACCCAAGTGACCAACAACATCATCGCCGCCATCGAGGCGGGCGCCGGCGACTGGCAGATGCCCTGGCACCGAAGCGGCGAGGGTCTCAACCGCCCCACCAACATCGACACCGCCAACGCCTATCGCGGCGTGAACGTGGTCTCCCTCTGGGCCGCCGGCACTGCCCGTGGCTTCAGCACCGGGATCTGGGGCACGTACCGCCAGTGGCAGAAGCAGGGGTGTCAGGTGCGCAAGGGCGAGAAGGCGAGCCTTGTGGTGTTCTACAAGGAGATCGAGATCGCCGACGACGAACTCGAAAGCGAGGACGGCAACTGGCAGACCGACAACAAGCGTCTTATCGCCAAGGCCTCATGGGTCTTCAATGCGGACCAGGTGGACGGCTACGAGCCCGAGCCTCTGCCGGCGGCCGAGAATCCCGTCGAGCCCATCGACGCGGCGGAAGCCTTCGTTCAGGCGACCAGGGCCACCGTGAAGCACGGCGGCGAGCGGGCTTTCTACCGTCCCTCAGACGACCTCATCCGGATGCCCGAGCGCGAGCGCTTCCTAGGTACCCAGACCAGCACGCCGACGGAAGCATTTTACAGCACCCTGCTCCATGAACTAACGCACTGGAGTGGCGCCAAGCACCGCTGCGACCGGGAGTTTGGCAAGCGCTTCGGCGATCAGGCCTACGCCATGGAAGAGCTCGTGGCCGAGCTTGGAGCCGCCTTCCTTTGCGCTGATCTGGGCATCAGCGTGACGCCCCGCCAGGACCACGCCGCGTACATCGACAACTGGCTCCAGGTCCTCAAGGCCGATAAGAAGGCCATCTTCGCTGCCGCCTCGAAGGCGGCACAGGCCAGCGACTACCTCGCTGGCCTTCAGGACCGGGCAAACACCGAGGCCGCCGCTTAGGCGGCCTCGGTTTCCGACGGCTCTCTTGCCTATCAAACGAATGATCCAGCTGGCAATTTGCCGCTTCAATCATTTTGACCACACCCAAATACATCCCCGAGCGCGCAGAAAAAAATTATAATATACACTTCGACTTTTACGTAAAATAATCGAACAATGCTATTGTCGTATAGAATATTTTTACGATCAAAGACCACAACATTTGATCGCGCATTGCGAGTCTAGGTACTCTGATGCAAAACATCTCCATCCCGCCACCCACTTGCCTGCAGGGCACTCAGCCGAGTGCCATCGATCGTCGGCATGAAGAGCGTCTTGCCCGGTTCCAACCCATGCGCACGATCTTGGCGTACCGATCTGACTGGCCCACTTGCCAATGGATCTGATGTACAGATTGTTCACGTTTCCATTGCCGGTGGCATACAACTCGCCACCACGGACCTGCCCTGCAGTGAGGACGCTCTTGTCATTGTAGGCTCTGAGCCAAGTGCCGTCCGTCATGTACCAGCCGCCTCCATGGGTCTCGTTGTACCAGCCCGTATCGCCGTAGCTGCGCACCCATCCGCCGCCGCCGTCCCGGATCACACGGGAGCCGGACTGAATATGCCCGTCGATACGTGCACCGCCTGCCACATGCAGACGCTCTGTGGGCGCACCCGTTCCGATGCCAACATTGCCGTTGTTCAAGATCCGCAGCCGCTCGGTCCCGTTGACCATCAGCCGAAGATAGCTGTTGAGCCGGGAATGGATAAAGTAATCCCCGTCGCTATCCATCAGCCCCATATCCTGTCCGTCGGCGCCACCGTGTACACGGCCATAATGTGTGCCCTGTTGGTCGCGCAGGATCATTTGCGACGCCGTGTCATGGTTGGAGTCGTAGAAGAGTGCGGAATTGTCGTCGCCGGTCAGCCGTTGAGAGCCCAGATAAACGCGCCGACTTTCGGTGGTGATATCCCCCTGCACGGTCAGGTTCTGGTCATTGATCTGGACGCTGTCCACACACACGCCGCTCGCGGCCGCGTGTCCGGGACCATAAAGCCGCCCACTGTCGCCGCAGGCAACCGTTTTGGCCTCCAGGTCGTACAGCTTGTCGATTTTTGCGGCCAAAGCGGCCTGTTCAGGACCGCCACGACCCTGTCCGGACACCGCGAAGAGTTTTCCTTGAGCAATTGCATCGCCTGAAATCAAGAACACAAAAACCGCGAAGATTTTGGACACGTAAAATTTGCGCACAAAAACTTACCTCAATAATTAAGTCTATATCTTATGAATACTAGCAAAAATTCAAATTGACGGGTTGGGAATTATACCTCGTTGTCTGGTTTGAGTTGTTGGGAAAGCCTTCCCATCGCTGCAACCCGCCACGGGCAGTTTTCCGTTACCCCTTCGAGCGGGGGCACCCCCGCAACGCCCCCGATGCGCCGTACCGGAGCCCCGCGGCTAACGCCTGCCCGGAACGGCGCGAGCGGTCGGCCCGGAGGGCCGCAGTCTTTGTTAAGCGCGCGTGTGCCGCGCGCTTGAACCCTGCTTTCCAGCTTATGCCGGCCGCACCGGGCTTGGCCAAGGCAGCCGTCCGGCCCCGCCCGCTCCATTCGCTTCGCTCCCGTGTTGGGCCGGACTGACGCCCCAGGGGGGCGGCCGCCTTGTCGCCCGGCGCTGATCCGGCGCTCGCCACCCCTCTCTCACTTCGTGCCTTTCGATTGGACGCTCGCCGCTCGGCAGGGGTTCAGGCGCGGGGCTTTGCCCTGTTGCCGACCGAACAACTGAACGGAGGCAAGACCATGAACCTACTGACCCAAGACCAGCGGCGGAAGCTACGCGCCAACGGCAAGGCCAACGCCGAACGGCTGGAAAGTCCCGAGAGCGACGGGGAAGCGCACGACTTCTTTCCCGTGGTGAAGCTGTTCAACCCGTGTGGGGCCGCGACCTGGCTCCTGACGGAGATCGACCCGGACGAACCGGACATCGCTTTCGGGCTGTGTGACCTCGGCATGGGCTGTCCCGAACTCGGCAGCGTGCGCCTGTCCGAACTGGCCAGCGTCAAACTGATGGGCGGGGCGCTCGGCATCGAGCGCGACCGCCATTTCACCGCCGATAAGCCGCTCTCCGCCTATGCCGCCGAGGCCCAAGCCTGCGGCCGCATCACGGCGTGAGCGCCTCCCGTAACGAAACCCAGAAATCACGAAAGGACGAACACCATGACTATCGAGACCATCACCCTTGACCAGTTGAACCCGCCGAAGGCGAACCCGCGCAGCAGTATGGACGCCGCCGCGCTTGAAGGCTTGGCCGCGTCCGTCAAGACGGACGGGCTCTTGCAGAACCTTGTCGTGCGTCCCCGCAAGGGCAAAGGCTACGACATCGTCTCCGGCGAGCGGCGCTATCGGGCGCTGCGGCTTCTGGCCGAGCGCGGCGATATCCAAGCCGACCATCCCGTGCCCGTGGACATCCGCAAGCGGCTGTCCACCGCCGACACCCTGCGGCTGGCCACCATCGAGAACATCCAGCGCGAGCAGTTGCCGCCGATGGATGAGGCCAAGGCGTTCGCCAGCCTGTTGGCGGACGGGGCGAGCCTTGAGGACGTGGCTACCAAGGCGGGCGTGTCGGCGCTTACCGTCAAGCGGCGCGTGGCGCTGGCCTCGCTCTGCGACGAGGTAAAAGCGCTGGTGCGGGAAGGCGAGGTGTCCCTTGGTGTGGCCGAAGCGCTGACGCTCGGCACCCACGACCAACAGCGTGCCGTCATCGAGCGGCTGGAGCAGGGCTGGCATTACGACGGTGACGACATTCGCAGCATCCTGACGGGCGAGAAGCCGTCTGTGGCGCTCGCCATCTTCCCGCTCGACCGCTACGAGGGCAGCTATACCGCCGACCTGTTCGCGGACGACGCCAGCACCTTCTTCGACGACGTGGAGCAGTTCTATCGGCTGCAATCCGAGGCCGTCGAGCAGTTGGCCGACACCCACCGCCGGACGGCGGCGTTCGTGGAGGTGGTGCACGAGACCTATGTGCCGTGGTGGCAGTACCGCGAGGCCGAGGACGGCGAGCAGGGCGGCGTGGTCATTCAGTTCGCCCCATCGGGGCGGGTGCAGGTGCGCGAGGGGCTGGTCAAGCGCGAGGTGCGTCCGAGCGTGGCCGAGGACACCCAGGAGGCTCCCGCCGCGCCGAAGCCCAAGCCCGAGTATTCCGGCCCCGTCATCCGCATGGTGAGCGCCCACAAGAGCCTTGCCGTGATGGAGGAGCTTCTCGCCAATCCCCGCAAGGCGAAGGAAGTGGCCGTCATCGGCATGATGCAGGGCTATGACTGGACAGGGCGCGTCCATCTCGACCCGCATCCGGCGCTTGCCTATTTCGCGGAGGCCGAGGTGCAGCCGACCAGCTACAACGGCATCGCGCGGGAAGCCGAGGAAACGACGCAGGCGCTCGGCATCGAGCCCAATAGTTCTCCCTATGCCGCGCCGGCGCGCGGGGCGTGGGTGCGGTTGCTGCGCAGCCGCAAGGAGCCGCTTGCCCTCTATGAGGTCGTGCAGGGACTGTCCGACGCGGAGCTGGAGCAGGTTCACCTGCTGCTGACCGCGCTGACCTTCGGGCAGGGTGATATGGACGCGCTGGATGACGGCGAGAGCCTGTTCAACCGCATCGCCGCCGACCTTGAGGTGGATATGCGCATCCATTGGCGGCCCGACGGGGCGTTCCTGTCCCGCCGCCGCAAGGACCAGTTGGAGGCCATCGCCACCGAAAGCGGCGCGGTCAAGCGCATGGGGCGTCTCAAGGACTATTCCAAGAAGGCCATGGTCGAGGCCTTGGTGCGGAATTTCGAGCGCACCAAGGATGCAGCCGACGACGCGCCCGACCACGACCGCAAGGGGCGGGACTGGCTGCCGGGAGCCATGCAGTTCCCCGCCGTGACTTCCGAGCAGGGGGAGGCGGCAGGCGACGCTGCCGAGCCCGAAGCTGAGCCTGTCGAGGCCAGTGAGTCTGTCGCGGACGCGGCCTGACCCCTCGGCGGCGTGGCGCGGCGCGGCTGTGGCTGCGGCTGCGGCTGCACCACCCTTCCTTTCATCCGAACACGGAGGACACGACCATGGGCACCATCCTTGGCGCGATCATCGTCATCGCCCTCATGGCCATCGTCACCAACATGACCGGCGACCCCGACGACACCCTATGGGTGCTACTCGGTTTCCCCATCGCCGTACCGGTGGGCTACGCCATTCTCGTCACGCTGCTGCGGTTGCTGCGCGGGCCGAGGCGGCGGTAGCGGCGGGCGCCAGTCAGTTACCGAGACGTTTCGCCGTTGCGGCTGCCTTGCTTGTTCAGTCGCCCTTTTCATCGGCTCCCGCCCGCTATCGCGGGCGGGGGCTTTTCTTTCGCCGCTTCGCACGTCTGCGTGTCCGCCACCTGGCCGAACGTCCATGTCCGGGATGCCGTCGCAGCCGCCCGCCATGTGACGACGCCATGGATTGCCACGTCCCCTTTCAGCTGGTGAGCCACACGCGCCCTGCGCCCTTTCCTTCGCATGGCAGACCTGACGCCGGCGCCGGTCCCCGCAACGGCGTGCGGTCGGTTTCTTCCCCGGCCTGACGGCCTTCCTCGCGCAATTCCAGAAACAGCCCGCTTGCCGTCGTCCGCTCCGCTTCCGCCCTGGCGGGTGCAGGGGCCGGCTCTGTCCGGCGCCTTTGGCTGGCCATGGAAAGGTCGCGACGGGCGCGGCCTCCAACGAACTGAAAGGAGACTTAGACATGGCAACCATCGGCACTTTCACGAAGACCGACAGCGGCTACAACGGCGACATCCGGACCCTGACCTTCAAGGCCAAGGTGGCCCTGACCCCCGTCGAGAACGGCGGCGAGAACGCCCCCGACTTCCGCGTGATGGCGGGCACCGCCGAGATGGGCGCGGCCTGGAACCGCACCAGCAAGGGCGGCAACAGCTACATCTCGGTGAAGCTGGACGACCCGAGCTTCCCGGCCCCGGTCTACGCCAACCTCGTCGACCGCAACGGCAAGCCGACCCTCATCTGGGCCCGCTGACGGCAACCGGCCCCGCCGCTCCGGCGGCGGCGCCGCCCCTTTCAACGAAGGAGATTTCGACCATGAATACGATGACGACCAACGATCCGACGCGCCGCGTCGAATACGCTGAGATCGCCGTCGAGCAGCTCATCGTCTACCGCTACGTCGTGCCGCTCACCGACGATATCAGCGATCCGGGGGCGATCGCGCTTGCCCGCTTCAAGGACGGCGAGATGCCCGACCTCGGACCCGCCGAGGGCGAGCAGCACGAGCTGACCACCTACTATATCGGCGCGTATCAGCCGGAGGCCGACCAGCGATGACCGGCGCCATTTCACCCCGCCCCGCTCCGGCGGGGCGCTTCATATCAGACAAGGAGATTGACCGATGACGGATTCAACATTTCCGCATTTAACGATGATCTACGACGATTGGCTGGAGGCCTACCGGCCAATGCCCAATTCACTCGCCGAGAGCGCGCCCTTCGACGGCCTCATGTTCGAGACCTTCGGTCCGGAGCTGGCGCATATCCACGACACACCCGCCGACCGCGTCTGGACGCTGGTCGAAGGCGACGACGATACGCTTTATGTCCTGAGTGGCTTCCACTTCGTGAACCGGCTCGGCTATTTCATCGCCGCGCAGCCGCGGCCACCGCACGTCGACATCCAGGTGCCGGTCGACTGAGCCGGCCTCTTCTACCGAGCGCCGCTTCGGCGAGCACAGCGTCCCTTTCACCGGCGGGTATGGCCAAATCCTTAGCTTGATGCTCTCTATTGATCGGAACAGGTTTATCGAGAAGGTTCCAAAGACAGAATCGCCGTTCAATTGTGACAGAGCCCTCTGGTGCTGGCGATCCGCCCATGTGGGATCATTGCCCAATCTCATACTACTACCGGGAGCAAAACCGATGCGTGGTGCGTTGTTTAATTATTGTCGATGTGCAGCACCGACGATTGTGGAAATGGCAGTTCCC
>NZ_JABJVY010000057.1:0-8489 GCF_040750475.1 Amorphus sp. 3PC139-8
AGGGCCAAACTCATCCTCGGTCGCGTCACGACAGACACGACCCGCGGAGTGACGGCCGCCTGACCGCGTCGGGAGGCCTCGCCACGCCTTCCGACGCTCAAGCAAACCACAAATCAAACACACAAGCGGAGTATGGGGGTTATTGGGATTAAAATCTGATGTCGTGCGACCCTGTAGTAAGGTTACGCGAAACTTCTTTTCAAAATCAGATAAAACAGAGCCGCCAGGACCACAAAATTTAGCAGAAAGAGCGTTGTCGAGGTTGTGCCTTCGAAGTTCAAGGCGATCCAGATCGTGTTCACTGTCGGAACCGCTGAGAAAAGAATGCTGTAGATGAACCGCTTCATCGATCGCCGAGGTCGCTCTACCGTTTTGAGGTGTGAGCGGCGATATTGGACAATTTTAAAACGATCGCGAAGGCCGCGACGAAAGGGTTTGCTTAAAGAGACTCGCATACCGGAACGAGAAAGCCCGGCCGCGAACGGCCGGGCTTTGTTGTTTCAGTCGGACCGGCTGAGGCTTAGAGCCAATCAGCTTTTCATGGAATCGCTGAAGAGCTCTAACCTACTGTCTTGACGCATTTCCGGACGGCGAACCGGTTTCCACTTCGCCTGGAAATGCTCTATCCCGCCGCAGCGACCGCGCGCTTGGCCATCACGGTGACCAGGTGCGCCCGGTATTCCGCCGAGCCATGCAGATCGGAGAGCATGTCGTCCGCCGACACCTTGATGGAGGCGACCGCATCCGGTGACCAGTTGGAGGCAAGCGCGGCTTCCATCTCCGGTACCCGGAACACGCCGTCGGAACCGGCGCCGGTGACCGCGACGCGCACCGAACCGTCCTTCAGTTTGGCCGCCATTACGCCGCACATGGCGTAGCGCGAGGCCGGGTTCGGGAATTTTTGATAGCCCGCCTTCTCCGGGATCGGAACCGACACCTTGACGATGATCTCGTCCTCATCCAGCGCGGTTTCGAACAGGCCGGTGAAGAACTCGTCCGCCGACAGCGCTCGCTTGTTGGTGTGGATGGTGGCTCCGAGGCCGAGCAGGCCGGCGGGATAATCCGCCGCCGGATCGTTGTTGGCGATCGAACCGCCGATCGTGCCCATATTGCGCACGGCCGGGTCGCCGATCAGGCCGGCAAGGCCGGCAAGTGCGGGAATCGCCGATGTCACCTCGGGCGAGGTGTGAACGGTGAAGTGGTTGGTCGCCGCCCCGATCATCAGCGTGTCGCCCTCCCGGCTGATCCCGGAAAGCTCCGGAATCTTGGTGAGGTCAACCAGATCGGTCGGTGCGGCGAGCCGCTGCTTCATCGTGGCGAGTAGGGTCTGCCCCCCGGCCAGGAACTTACCGTCCTCCGCACCGCCGAGCTTGGCGACGGCATCGTCGAGGGAGCTCGCCTTGGTGTAGTTCGTCGCATACATCGCGTGTCGTCCTTACCCCGTTTAGAGCATCAGGCGATGGCTCAAGATCGCCTGATGCTCTCGTCCTTTTCCCTGTCGTGCCGGTCTTTGCGAAAAACCGGTTTCCACGTTTTGTCCGCCGCTTTAAGCGGCTGCGGCCGGCCCGGCGCTCTTCAAGGCCTGCCACACCTTGGCGGGTGTGGCGGGCATGGCGAGCGTGTTTGAGCCGATCGCGTCGGTGAGCGCGTTGATGAGGGCGGGGGGCGATCCGATCGCGCCGGCTTCGCCGCAGCCCTTCACGCCGAGTGGATTGCCCGGACAGATCGTCTCGGTGGTGAGCAGCGTGAACGAGGGCAGATCGTCCGCCCGCGGCATGCAGTAGTCCATGAAGGAAGCCGTCACGAGCTGTCCGGACTCCGCGTCGTAGGAACAGCCCTCCAGCAGCGCCTGGCCTATGCCCTGGGCCAGCCCGCCATGCACCTGTCCCTCCACAATCATCGGGTTGATGATCCGGCCGAAATCATCGGCGGCCACGAACTGGACGATGGTCGTCTTGCCGGTCTCCGGGTCGATTTCCACCTCGCAGACATAGGTGCCGGCGGGGAAGGTGAAGTTGGTCGGATCGTAGAAGGAGGTCTCCTTCAGGCCCGGCTCCATGCCTTCCGGCAGGTTGTGTGCGGTGTAGGCGGCGAGCGCCACCTCGTGGAAACCGAGACTCTTGTCGGTACCCGCCACCTTGAAGGCGCCGTCCTCCAGGACGATGTCGCCCTCCGAAGCCTCCATCAGATGGGCGGCGAGCTTCTTGGCCTTGGCCTCCACCTTGTCGAGCGCCTTGAACACCGCCGACAGGCCGACGGCCGCGGAGCGCGAGCCGTACGTGCCCATGCCGAACTGCACCTTGTCGGTGTCGCCGTGCACGATCGAGACGTTCGCGGTCGGAACGCCGAACCGGTCGTTGATGACCTGGGCGAAGGTGGTCTCGTGGCTTTGGCCGTGGCTGTGGGTGCCGGTCAGGACCTCGATGGTTCCGACCGGATTGACCCGCACTTCCGCCGATTCCCAGAGACCGACGCCGGCACCAAGCGAACCTACCGCCTGGGACGGCGCGATGCCGCACGCCTCGATGTAGCAAGAGAGCCCGATGCCCCTGAGCTTGCCGCGACGTTCCGCCTCCGCCTTGCGGGCGGGGAAACCGTCATAGTCCGCGGCCTTCAGGGCGGCGTCCAGGCTGGCGTCGTAGTCGCCCGCATCGTAGGCCATGATCACCGGCGTCTGGTGCGGAAAAGCGCGGATGAAGTTCCGCCGGCGGAACTCGGCCGGGTCCAGCCCGACCTCGCGCGCCGCGGTCTCCATCAGTCTCTCCACCACGAAGGTGGCTTCCGGCCGGCCGGCGCCGCGATAGGCGTCCACCGGAGCGGTGTTGGTGTAGACCGCCAGCACCTCCGCGAAGATCTGCGGGATCATGTACTGGCCGGACAGAAGCGTCGCGTAGAGATAGGTCGGCACCGACGACGAAAAGGTCGACATGTAGGCGCCGAGATTGGCGATCGTCTTGACGCGCAGGCCCAGGATCTTGTGGTCGGCGTCGAGCGCCAGTTCCGCGCGGGTGACGTGGTCGCGGCCATGGGCGTCGGCGAGGAACGCCTCGGTGCGGTCGGCGACCCATTTCACCGGGCGGCCGCCGATCTTCTTGGACGCCCACAGGCAGGTGGTCTCTTCCGGGTAGATGAAAATCTTGGAGCCGAAGCCGCCGCCCACGTCCGGCGCGATTACCCGCAGCTTGTGCTCGGGCGCGACGCCCACGAAGGCCGACAGCACCAGCCGGGCGACGTGCGGGTTCTGGCTGGTGTTGTAGAGCGTGAAGTGCTCTTCCGCCGGATCGTAGGACCCGATGGCCGCCCGCGGCTCCATGGCGTTGGGCACCAGCCGGTTGTTGACGATATCCAGGCTGGTGACGTGCGCCGCGCTTGCAAACTGCGCGTCCGTCGCCGCCTCGTCGCCGATCGTCCAGTCGTAGATCAGGTTGTTTTCGGCCTCGGGATGGATCTGCGGCGCACCGGCGGCCGTCGCCTTTGCTGGATCGACGACGGCGGGAAGCTCCTCGTAGTCCACGATGACCGCGTCCGCCGCATCGCGCGCCTGGTTGCGGGTCTCCGCGATCACGATCGCGACCGCGTCGCCCACATAGCGCACGGTGTTGGCGGCGAGTGCCGGGTGCGCGCCCATCTTCATGGGCGAACCGTCCTTGGAGTGGATCATCCAGCCGCAGATCAGGCCGCCGAGCTTGTCGGTGGCAAGATCGCGACCGTTCAAAACCGCAACCACACCCGGCATCGCCTCCGCTTCGCTGGCGTCGATCGACTTGACCTTCGCGTGAGCGTGGGGCGAGCGCACGAACGCGGCATGGGTCATGCCCTTCATGCCGATATCGTCCGTATACTGGCCCCGTCCGGTGATGAACCGGCGATCTTCCTTACGCGCGACGCGCGCGCCGAACCCTTCCGCACCCATGGCAAATTCCTCCCAATATCTTTCTTGGTTTGCCGCGTTTGCTGCAGCCGCCTTATTCGGCGGCTTCGGCCACTTCCGACGTCTCGGCGACGGATTGGATCGCCTTGACGATGTTGTGGTAGCCGGTGCAGCGGCAGATGTTGCCTTCGAGCTCGTGACGGATTGTCGCCTCGTCGAGGTCGGAGCCGTGGCGGCGCACGATGTCGACACCCATCATGATCATGCCCGGGGTGCAGAAGCCGCACTGCAGGCCATGATGCTCGCGGAACGCTGCCTGCATCGGATGCAGCTCGTCACCCTTGGCGAGGCCTTCGATGGTGGTGACCTCGGCGCCGTCGGCCTGGCCGACGAGCACGGTGCAGGACTTCACGGCCACGCCGTTCATGTGCACGACGCAGGCGCCGCACTGGGTGGTGTCACAGCCGACATGGGTGCCGGTCAGCCCCAGCTCCTCCCGCAGGAAGGACACAAGCAGGGTGCGATCCTCTACGTCGCCGGAGACGGTCCGGCCGTTGACGGTCATCGAAACTTTGGTCATCCGCAGTCCTCCCTGGATCACGCCGGTTTCGGCCCCAGGGGTCCGAAACGCCGAAACGCGATCGATTCCAACAGGAGCGGGATGCGGGCGGGACACCGGGTCCCGCTTGTCTCATCCAGCTCCAGCGTCGCTCGCCCGTGCCGGGTGCGCGGACGAGCACGCGGTGGTTCCGGATCGACCCGCTCTCGACCGGATCCGGCCGACAGCCTGAAAGTCGATCGATTTCAACAGTCTGATGCAGCTCGTCCCCCAAGCGGGGGTTGAGCGTAGGATGCTCCACTGTGGCGCGAATTGGAACGCCATCAATTAAAAATTAGCAGAAGGACGATGACGATCGCAAAGGCGATCAGGCCCCACATCCAAGGTCCGCCCAGCGTGCCCTTGCCGGCTTCGACCTCCAGGCGCTCTTCCGCCTCGTGAACCCGCTCCTCCACTTCGTGCTCGAACTCTTCGATTTCGTGCTCCAGCTTGTGGAAGGTCGACTCCTCGTGGGGCTCGGCAGGCGTCGAAGCAGGCTCGGATTCCTCCGTAGGGGCAGGGGCCGGCGCTGCCTCTGCCGGGGCCGCCTCCTCGTCCGTAACGGCGGTCGTCGTTCCGACCGCCGGTGTCGTTCCGACCTTCTCCGCCAGGCAGGAGAAGAAGTCGTCGGCGTACTTTTTGGCAGTGGAATCGATCAGGCGAGAGCCGAGCTGGGCGAGTTTGCCGCCGATCTGCGCGGTCGCGGTGTAGCTCAGCAACGTCTGGCCATCGTGTTCGGCCAGATTGACGTCCGCCGATCCCTTGGCGAAGCCGGCGACGCCACCCTTACCCTCGCCGGCGATGGTGTAGCTCGTCGGGGGATTGAGATTCTGCAGCGTGACGGAGCCATTGAAGGTGGCCTTCACCGGGCCGACCTTGGCCTGAACCACCGCCGTCATGGCGTCTTCGGCTGTCTTTTCGAGGGATTTGCAGCCGGGAATGCAGGCCTTCAGGATCTCCGGGTCGTTCAGGGCCTCCCATACCGCCTCGCGGCTGGCGGGGATTCGATATTCCCCTGTCATTTCCATGGAACGCAAACTCCTCGCTGGATCAGGATGAGGTCGGGTTGAAGGACTCCGAACTCAAGAAATGTGATCAATTCCAAAGTTTTAGATCGGAACACGGGCCGGAAGCGGGCTCCGCTCCTCCGCATTCCGCTCTCGGCGGCGACACATTGGCGGCTTGGAGCATTTCCCGTTCGGACTGAAACGGTGTGAACGAAAAGGAATTGCTCAAGCTATTGAATCTAAGACCATTTTTGATCGATCAGGTGTTTTCGCCTGATCGGAAAAGGTTCTAACCGGAAGCCTCGCTGCCGCCCTCCGGCTCTTCGCCGCCGACCTTCTTGGAAAAGCTGGAGAAGAAGTCTTCGGCATATTTCTTGGCGGTGGAGTTGACCAGGCGGGAGCCGAGCTGGGCGAGCTTGCCGCCGATCTGCGCCGTCACCTCGTAGCTGAGGCGGGTGCCGCCATCGGTCTCCGCCAGGCTGACGTCGGCGCCGCCTTTGGCGAAACCCGCGACGCCGCCCTTGCCCTCGCCGGAGATGGTGTAGCTCTCGGGCGGGTTCAGATTTTCCAGGGTGACGTTGCCTTTGAAGGTGGCCTTCACCGGGCCGACCTTGGCCTGCACCACAGCCGTCATCTCCGTATCGGAGACCTTCTCCAGGGACTGGCAACCCGGAATGCACTCTTTGAGCACCTCTGGATCGTTGAGCGCCTCCCAGACCGTCTGGCGGTCGGCTGGGATCACGTACTCCCCCTTCATTTCCATGAAATGCGAACTCCTCGCGTGTTGACCCCGTATGGAGCGGAAAGGACACTCTGAAGCCGTTTCGCCGTCGGCGCGGCTTTGTGCGTTGGCGCTACCTTGCCGCTTCGCCCGCTACGGAGCAACCGCGACGGTGCGCGTGGCCGCAAGCGGTGATATGACAGCCGCATGCCGCTTCCATCGTCTTCCTCCACCCCACTATCGCGCGCCCGATCGTCAGCGTCGAGCGCTGGCCCTTCGAGCTTGACCGTCCTCGTGGCCGATGGCTGGAAGGACTATCAGCTTCTCGATTCCGGCGCCGGAGAGAAGCTGGAGCGCTACGGCTCCGTGACCGTGGTTCGCCCGGAACCGCAGGCAATGTGGTCGCGCCGGCTGCCGGAGAGCGCCTGGCAGGCCGCGGATGCCGTCTTTACCGGTACCCAGGACGACGAGGGGCCGGGACGCTGGCGCACTACGCGAACCGTGCCGGAAACCTGGCCAATGGCGTATGGCCCCGCGCGCTTCCACGGTCGGCTCACCAACTTCCGGCATCTGGGCGTATTTCCGGAGCAGCGCGCCCATTGGGACTGGATGGTGGAGCAGGTGAGGGCGTCTGGGCGCTCCGACTTCAAGGTGTTGAATTTGTTCGGTTACACCGGCGTCGCCTCGCTCGTTCTTGCCGCCGCCGGCGCGGCGGTGACCCATATCGACGCCTCCAAGAAGGCGGTCGGCTGGGCGCGCGACAACCAGAGCCTCTCCGGCCTCGACGATCGGCCGATCCGCTGGATCTGCGAGGACGCGACCAAGTTCGTGGCGCGCGAGGTGCGCCGCGGCTCCACCTATGACGGCATCTTGCTGGACCCGCCGAAATTCGGTCGCGGTCCGAAGGGCGAGACCTGGGACATGTTCGAAAGCCTTCCCCCCTTGCTCTCCGATCTGAGGCAACTCGTTTCCGAGAAAGCCGGGTTCGTCGTGCTGACGGCTTATGCCATCCGCGCCTCGGCGCTGGCCGCCCACGGCCTGATGGCGGAAACCTTCGAAGGGCTCGGCGGAACGATCGAAAGCGGCGACCTCGCCATCCGGGAGGAGGGCGGTGGCCGCCTTCTGCCCACCTCTATGTTTTCCCGGTGGGTTCGGCCATGAGCGGGGAACGGCCACGCCCAGGCGCAATCAAGACCGTCACCAGTGCCGCCAACCCGGTGGTCAAGGAGATCCGTGCCCTGACGATGCGTAAGCATCGCACGGAGCGTGGACTTTTCCTGGCGGAGGGGCTGAAGCTGGTGGCCGACGCGTTGGAGGCCGGGTGGCCGATCCGCACCGTTGTGCTGTCGGAGGATCTGGAAAGCCAAACGCGCGCGGCCCAGACGGCGGCAACGGCGCGGGCGCGCGGCGCGCTGGTGGTAATGGCGAGCGAAGAAGTGATGGCGCGCCTGACCCGGCGGGACAATCCGCAGACGATGGTGGGCGTGTTCCATCAGCGGCTGGTCGGGCTCGATGCGGTCGAAGCCAAGCCGGCCCCGGTCTGGGTGGCGCTCGAAGATGTGCGAGATCCCGGCAATCTCGGTACCATCCTGCGCACCGTGGATGCGGTGGCCGGCGCAGGGGTGATCCTGATCGGCGACACCACCGACCCGTTCGGTCTGGAGGCCGTCCGCGCCTCCATGGGCTCCATCTTTCACGTTCCGATCGTGCGGGTGAGCCGGGAGGCTTTCATGGCCTGGCGCTCGCGCTTTCCGGGCGTGGTGATAGGCACCCATCTCGCCGGCGCAGTGGATTATCGCACGGTGATGACGGACAAGCCGGTTCTGCTTCTGATGGGAACGGAACAGCGCGGCCTGAGCGAGGAAATCGTCGCGGCCTGCGACCGGCTGGTGAAGATCCCAATGGCCGGCAAGGCCGATTCGCTCAATCTGGCCGTCTCCACCGGCGTGATGCTCTACGAACTCGGGCGAAACCGATTGAGTCTTTGAGGGCTTCACGGCTGCGTGTGCGCCGCGCGACTTGACCAGACAGCATGCGGTCGCGCGCTGGCGTCTCGAAATTGGTGAGACGCGTACCTCTTTCTCCGCTCACTCCTGCGAAAGCGGGAGTCCATAGGGCGGTAACGGACCGCTCGGGTCTGGCCACCCGTTCTCCTGCGAGCCGTGAATATTCGCGAACTTACTCAGGCTCCATGGATTCCCGCTTTCGCGGGAACGAGCAACCGTGTCTGCTATGTGGTCGGTGCGCAGGCCGTCTCGGCGTCGCGGATGATGGCGTTGAGATGGGTGATGA
>NZ_JABJVY010000058.1:0-8343 GCF_040750475.1 Amorphus sp. 3PC139-8
CGAAGCAGGAACCACCCGGAGGGCCGCATCAGCAGCCCAAAAGGAACCCTCGGCCTTCAGGCCGAGGAGGAGGTCAGTTCCAGCTCTTGGGGTTGCACTATCCCGAGGACAGTCCATATATGGAGTCGTATAAAGCGCAACTCCAGACATGGACCCTAGCCATGAAGGCTGCCGAGGCCCGAAAGCCCACTGCAGAGACTCGTCGGGAGCTATCAGCACCCGGCCTCCGGACATTCTTCCGGATCGCGGAGGAGTGGGGCCTGTCGATCGACCAGCAAATGACCCTCCTCGGCCTGACGGCGCGCTCGACGTTCTTCAAGTGGAAGAAGGCGGCGCCCGACAGTCTCTCGCCGGACACGCTGGAGCGGATCTCGTACATTCTCGGCATCTACAAGGCGCTGCAGATCCTGTTGCCTGGGCGAGAAGCGGCTAAGGGCTGGATCCGACGGCCCAATGCCGCGTCTCCTTTCGCCGGAAAGGCAGCCCTGGACGTGATGCTGTCAGGGCACGTCGCGGACCTCTTCCGGGTCCGCCAGTACCTGGACGCGGAGCGGGGCGGCTGGTCGTGACCCCGGCCGAGCGCCGCGTTCGATGGCGGCCGAGCTTCCGCATCATCCCCAGCCGGTTTCCGCCAATCGGGCTGTTCGAGACGGTCGCCGATCCAGACGACCTAGAGGCGGTTTACGAGCTCGAGGCCATGACCAATCCACGTGTCCGAGACGAAGTCGGCGAGCTCTCGCTCGTCCCGAGCTCGGACCGCATCTCCGGCGCGGGCAGTTCCGTCGTCATGGCGGCGTTCACCCATCTGAATCCGAATGGAAGCCGCTTCAGCGACGGTAGCTACGGTGTCTACTATGCCGCGAAAGACCTGGAGACTGCAGTCGCCGAGACCCGCCACCATCGCGAGGCATTCATGCGGGCGACGGCCGAGGCACCGATCGAGCTCGAGATGCGGGTCTATCTGGCCGACCTCGACGGTACGCTGCACGATATCCGGCGACAAGGTGGGCGACTATCCGCGGTCTACGATACGGCCGACTATTCCGCGGGGCGGGCCCTCGGCCGGGAGCTCCGCGAGAGAGGTTCCGACGGGATCGTGTACGACAGCGTCCGCCGGCGAGGTGGCACGTGCGCGGCGGTGTTTCGCCCCCGCCTCCTCTCCAATGTGCGTCAGGAGCGTCACCTGGCCTATGTCTGGGACGGAGAGCGCATATCGGCGATCTATGAGCGACGGGAGATGTAGGCCACCCAGTTGCGGCCGGGACATCGAACGGTTAGCTTTGCTTCAACATGGCCGGCACCTCTGCGCCCTTGGCAAAGCCCCTGCCCTGATCAGGCGAGGGCGCGGCGCACGTGCCGGTCTTCTTTTTCGCCCGCCGGCTGGTCCTTCCAGACCAGCGAGAACCGCCTGGCGATGAGACGAGCGAGGTCCTGCAATGCGGGAAAGCAAACCGGCGCGGGCCCATCTCGACGGAAGAACAGACCTCAAGCCCCTCACGCCCAACCAAACGACGGTGCAGGCGATGCAGGAGGCCCGGTCGGGCCAGCTGGTATCGGTCGGCTCGCTGGATGCGCTCATGCGCGATCTGACGTCGGCCGGCCGCCGTCGTTAGTTTCGACCCGGACAACAGCAGCGGACAGAACCGGCCATCGAACCGGACTCGGAGGACGAGTCCATCCGCATAGAAACGTTCGCAACTTGTTGATATCCTGTCTGAAGTAGGACAGCAGCGCCGGCGCTTTAACCGGACATTGAGGCGGACGTGGACGATCGCGGAGAAAGCTTGGGCCTGCTCGAGCCGCTCATCATCGGGGGCAGCTCGAAATGGCGTGCCGAGCTCGGCGACCTGGCCGTCGAGCTCGCCGCCAAGTCATCGGGATTGCGGCGCAGCCTGCCGGCAGGAGTCGTCGCGGCCCTGGCCGACCTCGTGCGCGCGATGAACTGCTACTACAGCAACCTGATCGAAGGGCACGTCACGCATCCGGTCGACATCGACCGAGCCCTGAGAGGGGACTACAGCGCGGATCCGGAAAAGCGGAACCTGCAGCTGGAGGCCAAGGCACACATCGCAGTCCAAGAGTGGATCGACCGCGGTGGCGTCGACGGACGCACATTGACCGTCGACGCCCTCCGAGAGATCCACCGGCGGTTTTATGCATCGCTTCCCGGCGATCTATGCTGGGTGACGGACCCGGTGACGAAGGAGCGCTTTCCCGTGACCCCGGGGGCGTTGCGCACGCGTGACGTTCAAGTCGGCCGGCACGTCGCCGTCAGTCCCGGCGCCGTGCCGCGCTTTCTGGGCCGTCTCGAGACCGCCTACAGCAAGCTTGGGAAGACGGACGCCATCCTTGCGTCCGCGACCGGACACCATCGGCTGCTTTGGATCCACCCGTTCTTGGACGGCAACGGTCGCGTTGCCCGATTGATGTCGCACGCGGTGCTCCGCGAGACGCTCGACACCGGGTCGATCTGGTCCGTTGCTCGCGGCCTCGCACGCGACGTTAAGGCCTACAAGTCGCATCTCGCCGCGTGCGATCAGACCCGCCGCAACGATCTCGACGGCCGCGGCCATCTCAGCGAGGAAGCTCTCGCCGAGTTTTCCGCCTATTTTCTGATAACCTGCCTCGACCAGGTGGGCTTCATGGAGAGGTTGATGCAGCCGGACCGGCTGCGGGATCGCATCTTCGTCTGGACCGAGGAGGAGGTCCGCGGAGGCAGGCTCGCGCCGCGATCGGAAGCCGTGATCGAGGCGGTCCTCTTCCGCGGTGAGGTGCCTCGAGGCGACGTCGCACGGCTCCTCAACACCGGGGAGCGGCAGGCCCGCCGCGTGACTTCGGCTCTGCTCGAGCGAAACGTCCTGGCCTCGGACACGTCGCGGGCGCCTCTCCGGCTGGCTTTCCCGGCCGCGCTTGCGGCACGCTGGATGCCGGGTCTCTTTCCCGATCAAGGGTCGCAGCCGGAGCAGACCGTCGACACGGAAGAAAGCTTTTTCCCGCCTCCTGCGGACCGCGACAACGAAAATCTGGAACCTGGCTGGTAGCGTCCTGCCCCGCGGAGGACGCGGTCAGAAGCGCGCGTCGAGATACTCCCGGACACTCCCGAACCGGCGCTCGCGGATCTGCCAGGCGGCGAAGTCCGCCCGGAAGGCCAGTGACAGAACCGCGACGGCACCGCCGAAAAAGCCGACGCACATGACAAGCTCGAAGGCCGAGTCCGCCGGTATCAGCCAGAGGAAGCCGCCGAGAAAGAACAAGATTGACGCCGTCAGCAAGATCCGCGCTTCGACCAGCCATTTTCGGCGCTTGTGGTCGAGCTCAGCGGGTCCGAGACCACGTTCGGTCGCGGCCGCGATGAACCTGGCCCTCCCGCCATCGGGGTAGTGACCCTCCAACTCTGAGGACGAATAGTCCGGCAGGGACAGCTGGATCCTGCTCGCCGCGGACCGGATCACGTCGGCCCCGTTGCGAACGTACCCGCCGTCACTTGACCCGGTGAGCCGGGTCAAGGCGTAACCGCCCACTCTTGCGAAAAAGCTTCTCTGCATTCTTCTACAATAGCTGAGCGCTTTCGGTCCGAGAAGCCATCTCAGGCGCTTTCCAGCCCAGCCACCTCCCTGTACCGTCGCCCTGGGCCGCGTGTGAATGCGACAGCCCAACGGCGAGAAGCCTGTGACCTTCGAGGGAGACCAACATGCCACGGCGAATTCGCATCCTGGTGGGACTGGCGATCGCAGCTGATCTCTTCCTCGTGGTCGTTCTTGTGCAGGTCGCCCCTTGGGACCTCTATGCAGTCGCTCATGCCGATTCCCTCGGGTCGAGACAGACCGACTTCGATCCCCAGCAGTTGCACCGGCAAGCCGCGATCTTCGCGGCTGTGGACCGCCATGTGCAGCTCTACGGCCCTCTCGACCAAACCCGAGCGATCCATATCACTCAGATCCGAAAGGCTGCGTTCAAAACGCTGTCGAGCCACTCGGATGCCCGATCGCCCTTTCTCAGGAGCTACACGACCTATCGGGCTCAATTTGCCTCCGTGAGGCTTTCCGGGGACCGTCTGGACGCGCTTCGGCTTCTTTACGAGGCATCAAGCGGCGCCTTCGACATCGCGGCGCGGCGGCTATCGGAGATCAGTTCCACGGTGGAAGAGATCGAGACCTAGCGGCCGGGTTTGCGCTGGCCGACCACCAAACAGTGATCCATCACACCGGGGGCTGGAGGCCAGGACTAGGACTGCTTGCGCGCTATCGCCAGCGATGCGCGTTCCCCAAAGCGCCTTTCGGCCAGCTTCCAGGCCGTATTCTCCGTCCGAGCGCGCACATAACCCAGGCGCTCCTTCCCCACGGATGCTGCCGATACACCGCCCACTTCGGTGCCTGCATTCTTTCTCCCCCTCGGCGTCCCGTCGTCGACGGTGCCTTTCTATCCCTATGCTACGGAGTGTTCCGGCCGCGGATCCGGCCGAGCTTCGCCAGCTGGTTGTTGGCATCCACAAATACCGATGTCGTCCAGTGGTTGGCGCGACCACCGCGGCTCGGCCGTCCGAAGAGTCCCGGGTGACTGCGCACAAGCAGGTCTTTCAGCGCGACAAGCGTGGCCCGGTCGATTTCCACAGACACCAGATGCCCGGGAAACCGCTGCACGTGGCGGGTGCATGCTTCGTCGCGGGGGCGACCACAGCGCCGCCGCTCGATCTCCCACGCATAGGCAATCCACTCGTCGAGCGACCAATCGGTGCGGTTCCAGGGCGCTGCCATGCGGCGGTTCCTTTGTTCTGTATTGCGGCGCTCGGAGGCCCCATCCTCGTCGGTGAACCGAGCGAGAGCTTTAGCCCGACGCGGAACCTACGAACGAGCGATTACCCATCCACCCGCCGCTCTATTCCATTCAAGGAGTCCGGCCTTCCGGGCCCGTTGCAGCAACCGATCAGCGCCGCGATAGGCTTGATTGCGATCGTCCGGCACTCCTAGACAGACGAGGAGTTCCTGCAGCCGCATCGAAGAGGCCGCCTTACCATTTCGGATCTCCGCGAAAAACCCATCCATCGCGCTGCGTTGCACTTCCTCCGAAATCTCGTAGCCTGCGACACTCAGCGGTCTGTATTTCACCGGCGCCTCCTTGCCTCAAGGCGCTGAAGAGCTTCAGCCGCCACTCTCCGTGCATCGTTGTGACCGTCGGCGATCGCTTGCAGCGCTCGCTGGAGCTCCTCGTCGTGGTTTACTGGCGTGGAGGGGAGCTTTCGCGAACGAGGCCGGTAGTTGGCGGGAGGCAGCACCGGCCCAGCATCGTACTGCGCAGCGTAGCTTCCGTCCGTCTGAAGAATCCACCTCAGACAGATTGGAAAGCTTGGCTCGGATATGCGCTCCCACTCGTCGGCCGCGCAACATGGCTCGAAGCTCCGCGGCCCACCCTCCGGTGCGCTCTCCCTGCCGATCTTGGTTCCGTCTCGAGCGTAGAGCACAAGATCCAGAAGCACTTCGCCGTCGAAACGATCGACGGATCGCACCCGCGCTATGCGCGCGTGATTCCCGATGTAGGCGACCCAATCGCGGGGGGCGAACGGGAGAGGCGTCAGATCACCCGTCACCAGTCTCCTCCGTCGTTCGATATGCCTGAGATCTTCTCCACGATGTAGTCCGGGTCGACCCCGCCGCTGGCCGTCTTAACCCTTCCCCCGTCCGCTCCACATCGCATCACGCAAAGGTCTCCGGAGGCAGAGAAGAGCCAAAGACTGCCAGGCCATCGTCTCGCGAGACGCTTCAACGATGAGATCGCGCGGCGCTCTTCGTCGGTCAGGGGGGTGTGCTCAACCACGCTCTTCGCCTCCGGTCCCAACTCGCTCGTTCGCCGGCGGCTGCTCACGCCCCGAGCGACCAGGGAACTCAGGCGTCGGGCCGGCAGGCAGGGTATCCTCGAACCGCTTGTGCTGCTCACCGACGAGAGTGATGTGGCCGACGTTCTCACAATCCCGCATCGCGAGCCGCAGCGCGATGTTGTTCCCCGGACCGAGCTGGTTCATCAACCAGCCAACGCAGTAGGCTTCATCGCCAACATCGTGCTCGTGGCAAGCCATCACCCGGAGCGCCCCTCCGAGATTGAGTGCCCCAGGACGAGCGATCGTGCCCGCCAGGGCTGCGTGTTTGGTCTCGCAGTAGCCGTTCGGAATCGTCCGGGGATCCGTTGAGACCTTCCACGGGCATTTCGCGCACTGCCGAACCCGCTTCAGCCTCCAAGGCATCCCGCACCTCCAGCGTCGCCGCCGTCTTCCCAGTCGGTCGGCACAGTGCAGTTGCCTGCAAGCCCGTAACCGAACGTCCACTCGCGGCGCCAGCCTCCGCGGGGGCCGACACTGATGAGAGACACGCGATCGGTCGCCTCAAGCACGATCGACCACACACGCCCGACATCGCCACGTGATGCGCCGGCGAATGTGCGCTTGGCCTCAGAGAGAGCACCGCGAAGCGTTGGAAGCGGCCGCTGCCCCCGCATCTTAGTGACGAAGTCGGCGTCATCGAAGGCCGCGCGGCGAATGGAACCGGCTGGCGGCATAACATAGGGCATGTCGACCACTCCCACTCGAAGGCGATTTAGTTGCCGCGCGGCGCCGCCGGGCAACATCCGCGCACGATCTTCAAACCCGCTCGGAATCTTTGCATTTCCTTTTTCGCACGTTTCGCGTCCGCAAGGCTCTCGAAGCTGCAGGAGCGCAGCTCGGCGGCAACCGGCGATGCGAACCCGAGCAATCCGGCACCTGTCATTTCACAGGTGCAGAGAGGGGCTCCATTCAGCGTCAGATGCGCTGGAATAGGCTTCATGTCTGGCTCCTCCGAATTGCATTTCTTACATATGTAAGATAAAGAAACCTATCGAAGGTGGCAACAGGCAATTTTGGAGAGCGGGCCCACGTATGAAGTATGGCTACATCCTGGCCGGGCCTGGCCGGCCGGAGGTTGCAGAACAACGCAAGGTCCTGGGGATCCTCGGTGTCGACACGAACGACGAGGAAGCGTTCCGGCTCGACAAAATCAAAAGAGGCGCGCCGCGGCCACGCTCGCAGCTGGTCGGTCGGAACGAGATCCTCGACAAGGCGCAGCCCGGAGATGCCGTCGTGGTAAGCGCAGCCTATTGCCTTGGGGTGTCTGCCAACGACGCGGCTTGGTTTCTGCAGGAATTGAGCAACCGAACCGTGCGCGTGGTCGTCGGCGGGGACCTGGCACTCGTCGAGCCTGGCGACGATGTCACGTTCCTATTGCAGGCGGTGCGGACACGGCAGAACGTCACTCATGCCCGAGCCTCGGAGGCAAGACGTCAGAAGGCCGTCCGAAACCCGGACAAGTGCTCGGACGCAAAGTAGAGGATGAGCGATGATCGTCGACCTCGAACGGGCACTAGGATGCACGGTCGGCCAGGTCCCGCAACCCTCCGGGCCTTCCTTGATCGGGTGCGACGGCCGGCGATCGTGAGTGCTCCTGGGCGATCCGGTGAAGTGAACTCGACCCGCTCTGACTCTCAGTTCGCGTGAGGGCCCCTGCGTCCGGGAGCCGCTCGCCTTCGGTTTGCACGACAACGCCTTGTCCAAGCAGCACCCACTCCAGCGAGTAGGAGCCTTCGTGCTGAAACCTGTCGCCGGCACATCCCGATATCCTGACGTCGGCGAGCAGTCGGCCATAGCAGTCTTGGGCGACCGGGTTGACCCTTATTGACCGGCCCCGAAGCGCGTCGATAAGGGCTTGGCGCGCCCGAATACCGGGCGACGGGTGCTTCGTGCTTCCGAGAAGGCGCTCCCAGTGGCGAGCGCCGCTACGGGGCATTTCTGGCGCAGATACCGATCGGATTCGCAGGCGACAGAGCTTCGGCTGCCGAAGCGACAAGGTATCTCCGTCGATCACCGACACCCCGTCCGGGGCGACCTCGAATGGGGCGACAGGATGGCGACGCGGGTCCAGTGGCCGACGGCCACGCCTAGAGCGTGTCATTTGGTATTTGAATCGACGAAGGGATTCCCTTGAGGGGTTGGATCTGATTCAAGCTGCCTGCTGGGTGGAGGCCGGCATGCATGACCAAACCCTATTCCAATGATCTTCGCCGACGGGTGGTGGCGGCGGTGCGTGCGGGCGAGCCGGTCCGCTCGGTTGCCAAGCGCTTCGATGTAGCGGTGTCTTCGGTGGTGAAGTGGCACCAGCGCTACCGAACGACCGGCTCGGTTGCCCCGTCGCGCAATGTCGCGCGCCGCCCGTTCATCCTGGAAGCCCACCGGGATCTCATCCTCCAGGCGATCGCAACCACTCCGCATCTGAGCGTGCGCAGGCTGCAGGCGCTGTTGGCCGATCATGGCGTGACGGTCTC
>NZ_JABJVY010000059.1:0-8251 GCF_040750475.1 Amorphus sp. 3PC139-8
CACATGGCGTCACGTCGGGCATCTCGTCCAGACCATCCCATCCGACGAATGCGCCAACTACTTCCAAAACGCAGGATACGCTTCCGTCACAAAATGACACGCTCTAGACGGTCATCAATAGTCGATCGGTACGGGGGCCTGCGTTGAACGGACGTTCCGATCACGCGATACGAGAAACGCGCCACGCGGTATCCGCTTACTGCCGTCAGGCCTGCTTTACCGTGGCTTGGTTCGCCAAAATACGGGTCTCTTGCCCCATAATTTCCAGCATCACCCAGATTCGCTTATCGGGCGCGATGGCTTCGACGGTCGCGACAAATTCCGCAAATGGCCCCGTGGTGAAGCGCACCGCGCTGCCGGGAGCGAACGCCTCTTGTGGCTGGAAACAGCCGTCGTCGCCGCAGCGGGCACGGATCGCCTCGACGAGGTCCGTCGGCACGGCCTGGGGGCGGTCGGACTCGAAGGTCACGAGCCGAGCGACGCCGTACGTGCTGTTGATGACACGCCAAGGGCCTGCAGTCGGATCGAACTGGACAAATAGATATCCCGGAAACACCGGCTGCAGCTCCGACTTGAAGCGGCCGCGGCGGGCAACCGTCCGCTTCTCGAGGGGATTGAAGACGGTAAATCCCTGGCGGTGGAGATTTTTCTCCGCGATCCGCCATGCGTTGGGCTTCAGCTGTGCCAAGTACCACGGCTTGGGGCCGACATCCTTTTCCGATCGTGTCGCGGTCACGGCCAGACCCTCTTTCTCCAAAGGCTGAAATGTGTTGTCGCAGACATTGAGATAGATGAGCGAATCTGCCGGATTGTGGGCGTGTGGCGCCCCGTCAACCTGCGGCTCAGTCGAAGCGAGTATGAAAATTTGAGGATCATGCTTTCATATCTCGCGCACTTGATATAGGCGTTCATGTCGTGAACGGGAGCTCATTCTTCCGCACGGCAGAAGCCATCCAGCGGCATGTGCCTTCTAGCATGTGCCGGTGCGGTAGCCGTGGCAGAGCCGGATCGGACAGCCGGGCCTGTACGACGTGATGTCCGACTTCCAGAAAGACGCGCGCTTCCAGATTATGCGCCTTTTGGAGGCCAGGCCTGACCTCAGTCAGCGCGAGATCGCATCGGAACTCAGTATCAGCCTCGGTGCGGTCAACTACTGCCTCAAGGCGCTGGTCGCTAAAGGCTATGTGAAGGTTCATAACTTCAGCGTCTCGGAGCGAAAGTGGCGGTACGCCTACGTGCTCACGCCGCAAGGCGTGCTGGCAAAGGCGCGTCTGACGAGGCGCTTTCTGAGCCGGAAGCTTGCCGAATATGAGGCGTTGAAAGAAGAAATAGCCGCGCTTCGAAGTGAACTGCCAAGGGGCGGAAAGCCTGCATCAGATGGCGCGGATGACGCAGACATCGGCTTTCAAGATGGCGCTGAGAGGCTCTGAAATCCTGACAGTAAGAAAGTCGATGTGTCGCAAAGGCGGCGAAAGCCCCGGGGTCGATGATCGCGCGGGCGTACTTAATTCGGAGGTCATCACGAGCCGTCTCCACGGACGGTCAGTCAGGCGACGCGGGTCAGTGAAGTGGGCCCATTTTCCAGGTTTAGTTGAGCCCGCTCCGGCGCGTCATGTCTTGGCTGGGCGTTGCCTGTTTGTAATCAGACATTTGAAAATCCGCAGGAAAGAGTTCGAGGCGAACGGCACATGCCACGGCTGATTGACACGACCATTTGGCGCAAGGCCTGGGCGCTTCTCGATCGCCGTGAGCGCCGCAATGCGGGCATTGTGCTCGCCATCGTCATACTTTCCGCCTTTTCATCGGCGGTGATGGTGGGGTCGGTCATGCCATTCTTGACCGTGCTCGCTGATCCGACGCGCATTCACACCGTTTCCGTTCTCTCCTGGGTTTATAGCACAGGAGGCTTTACCAGCGATTTTGCGTTTCTCGTCGCGCTTGGAGCGGCATCGCTCCTCGTCATCATCGTGGCAAACCTCATCCAGATCCTACGCACCTGGGCGGTGGCGCGATTCACGTTGATGCGGATGCACACGATTAGCCATCGTTTGCTCGCCTCCTATTTGCGGCAACCCTACGAATATTTTCTCGATCATCATTCCGGGGAGATGAGCACTCAGATCCTGGCGGAGAGCCAGGAGGTCACGAACCGGTTTTTCCGTCCGGCAGGCGAGGCGGTGTCCGCGACCTTGACTGTGATCGCCATCGTGGCGCTGCTGCTCTGGGTTAATCCGGTCGTGGCGTTGATTGCCTTCGCGGTCCTTGGAAGCCTCTACGGTGGAACCTTTGTTCTTTCGCGCCGGATCATCGCGCGAGAAGGCCAGGTACGTGCGGCTTCGAATAGAGCGCGCTACCGGCTTGCAAACGAGGCGCTCGGCGGGGTCAAGGATATCAAGCTGCTCGGGCGTGAAGCGAGTTATGTCGATCGCTATCAAGTGCCGTCGCTCAGAATGGTCCAGTCCATCGTCATCGGGGCGGTCGTGGGGCAGGTGCCGCAGTATGTGATGCAGGCTGTCGGGTTCGGCGGCGTGATCATCCTTTGCCTTATCCTCCTCAAGCCGTCGGGTCTTGAGTCAGGCGCGGCGCTTGGTGGCATTCTCCCGCTCCTTGGCGTCTTTGCGTTCGCGGGCCAGCGGCTGCTTCCGGAGCTGTCTCGACTCTACCAGAGCTTCACGCAGCTTACTTATGGGGCCGCTGCGGTGGGGACCGTGTATCGCGACCTTGTGGCCACAGCAGAAGGCGACCCTCTTCCGGGATTCATTCCGGCGCCATTGGGGTTTAAAAAGGAGCTCCGGCTCAACGACGTGACCTATCGCTATCCGCGTGCCGACCGGGCGGGGCTGAGCGACGTGACTCTGACTATCGCGGCAGGGGAGAAGATCGGTGTCGTCGGCAGCACCGGGGCGGGGAAGACAACGCTGGCGGATGTCATACTCGGTCTGCTCCGCCCTTCTCAGGGATGCCTTGTGGTCGACGGTATTACGGTTACAGATGGCAACTTGCGGGCATGGCAGCAGACAGTCGGATATGTGCCGCAGGATATTTTTCTGACCGACGCGAGCGTTGCGGAGAATATCGCTCTCGGTGTTTCGCCCGCGGAAATTGACCTTGACCGCGTTCGGCGCGCGGCCCGCATTGCTCACATCGACGCGTTCGTCATGAGTGAGCTCGCCGAAGGGTACGATACTCTCGTCGGCGAACGCGGCGTGCGGCTTTCCGGAGGTCAGCGGCAACGCATCGGGATCGCGCGTGCACTTTATCACGATGCCGATCTTATCGTGTTCGACGAGGCAACCAGCGCACTCGACAACTTGACCGAGGCGGAGGTGATGACTGCGATCGATGCGCTTCCCGGCGACAAGACGGTCGTCCTAATTGCGCACCGGCTAAGCACTGTGAAGCGGTGCAATCGGATCGCAGTTCTGGACCAAGGGAGGGTCGTGGGCTGTGATGCCTGGAGCGTATTAGTAACACACAATGCGAGTTTTCAGCGGATCGCAAGGGTTGCTAATTCGGCCTAGGTTCCGCGCCTTATTTTGTGCAAGCGATTTCATCGCTGACTTTCTATGATGAAAGAGCTCATAACTACGTTCGGCGAGGAGCCAGGTGGGGTGAAAGGGTAAAAGTTAGATGATGTTAAGTATTTTATTATGCTGTTCTCAGTCAATTAATCCATGAAATGGAACCAAAATTGTCAACTCAAGCCAAAGGGTCATTTGAGATGCTGGGTCGAAAGTATATTCGGCACTAAGTCGTCGCGTTTAATGACATTGCGTTAAAATAGTCAAAATATTATTAAAATATTGTGATTAAAAAGAATGAATATAAGTAAAAAACCTAAAATAGCTTTATGTTTTTTTGGAATCACAAGGTCTCTCAGATTTACAATTGCGTCTATTAGGGAAAATGTTCTTCTACCGGCGAGCGATAGAGGTGAAGTTTGCCTCTTTGGTCATTTTTTTGATCTCGAAAAGATAAGTAATATAAGGTCTTCTGAAGATAATATATTATTGAATAAAGAATACGATCTACTAGATTTTTCCAACCTGGAATTAGACTCGCCAAATATCCCAGAAGTGGAACGCTTGTTCGAGTTTACGAGTGGTTTCGGGGATCACTGGGGAGATGGCTTGCAATCTCTCAGGAATTTATGCCATCAACTTTATTCATTATCCGCAGTGACTCGTGCTGCTACTAAAGCTGATTGCGATATTTTTGTGTTTTGCCGGCCGGATTTGATGTATCTTGATTCACTGGACAGCGTCTATGATATGGCGCTCGGCGCCAAGGTGGATGGTGTCTGGTTGCCGAATTGGCAATGTGCACACGGCGGATACAATGATAGATTTGCCGTTTGCTGTAGTCGTCGAGCTGCGGAAGCTTATGGACTCCGTCATGCGCATGTAGAGCAATTTTGCTCGACATACCTGCGCTCTCTCCATTCGGAGTTACTTCTAAAAAGCGCGATGCGTGCAAATGGCATTTCCGTTTGGGGGGTGCCAAATCGGGCAGTGCGTATGCGGGCCACTGGATTGCCAGTATCTGAGGAGTTTGGCAATGACTGGAGAAAAACGGAATTTTCTTTGCTGCGGCTGAGGATCCGGTCATATGCAAAAAGAATTTTGTTCACTGTTGTGCGTGGTTTTGGGTTAAGATAAAGAATAAAGTAATAGGGTGCTATTTATTTATGGTAATGCCTAACCGAACTGGACCTAATTGAGGTCGACGTCGTCGACAGTGAGTCTCTTCAAGAGGCTGATAAGCATAGGTTCAATGTCTCTGTCTCGATGATTGAAGCGGTAGCAGATTTCACCGAGATAGAGATGGAAGTGTTTTCGAGGGACGCCGCGGTAAGGATAGAGCCAGTTCTTGGCGTAGGACCAGAAGCCCTCAATGCCGTTGATGTGGTCGCGTCCGACTGGGCGTCCTTTCTCCTTGCGGATGACGACATGATCGCCGCGCAGCTTCAAGGTGGCGTAGGCCTGCCAGTCGTCGGTGTAGTAGAGGGACCCTTCACGGCTGCGGGCCTGGATGACCTGCATGATCGACGCGCGATCGTGCGCCGGGATGGGCTGGGCCTTCACCACCCCGTTGCGCTTGACGATGCCGAAGACGATCACCTTGCCGGCCGCGCCCCAGCCGCGTTTGCCCTTGCGGGCCCCGCCGAACGTGGTCTCGTCGCATTCCAGGTCGCCCGTAAACGGATCGCGCAATTGCTCGGCATGCGCCATCGCCGACCGAATGAGGCGGTAGAACCGCTCTGTGGCGGGGCGGCTGGCAACCAACGAAAAACGCTGGCGATAAACCGGCACACCCCAAACGAAGCACTGGACCAATTCTGTCTTCACCCGGCTATCAAGCCGGGAGGCATCCCACAGGGTCTTGACCCGCCAACGCCTGCCGCACCGACGGCATTTCAATCGGCCGTCGCCAAGCCGCCAGCTCCGACCAAACCCGCACTGAACACATCTCGCCATCACCAAATCATCCAGGATTTGGTCCAGCTTCGTTAGGCATTACCTTATTTATTGTCTAAGGAGGCGGTTGGTTGATGGCGCCGTCCTTTCGCCAGAGTGGAGGGATGCGCTATGGGGCAGGTTCTTCACGGGTGCGCCGCCACGACAGAGGCGGCCCGCCGGGCAATGCAGAATGCCGGGCAATGCAGAATAGTGAAGAGAACCTGAGGGCGCTTTCGAAGCGCGGCGGCATTAGCCAGAAGATGGTCGCAAAGTCGAAGAAGTGGGCCTCGGTTGCCGATCTACCGACTGGGTCGAAGGGAGCCTGTTCGAGCGTGTTGTCTTTGGAGGAAGAGGCGATCGTCGCCTTCCGAAAACACCCGTTGCTGCCGCTCGACGACTGTCTCTACGCACTCCAGCCGACGATCCCGCACCTGACGGCGATCTTCCTTGCATCGCTGTTTGCAACGGCATGGCATCAGCCGGCTGCCCGACTTCGCAGGCGACAAGGAAGCGAAGAAAACGTTCAAACGCTATCCGATCGGCACCTTGCACATTGAGATCGCTTAGGTCCAGACCGCCGAGGGATCCCTGCAGCTCTTCCTCGCCATCGGCAGGACCTCGAAGTTCGCCTTCGCGCCCCTGAGACCAGCGCGACCGTTTACACCGCAGCTTTCCTCAGGGCCTTGGTCGAGGCGGTGCCCTATGAGATCCACACGGTCCTGACCGACAACGGCACCCAATTCTGTGATTTGCCGTCCCGCTGAAAAGGACCAACCGCTCGCGTGCGGGTCCACATGTTCGATCGAACTTGCCTTCAAAATGGGATCGAGCACCGGCTGACCAAGCCCAACCACCCCTGGACCAACGGTCAGGTCGAGCGCATGAACCGGACCATCAAGGACGCCACCGTTAAACGCTACCACGACGACAGCCACAACCAGTTGCGCCGGCACCTGCAGGACTTCGGCGACGCCGACAACTTCGGCCGACGACTCAAGACCCTCAAAGGCCCCCCCTTAAGAGTTCATTTGCCAGCGATGGACTTCAGAACGAGATCGGTCCATCTTCGACCCAATCCATCAAATGACGGGACTGAATACCGACCTCAACGCGCGCACCGCAGTTGGTCAGGGTTTGATCTAGATCCTGTGCTAACTGATGAATTATCCGTCCGAGCGCGATTTAAATATCTTACCGTGGATTGCTGTTATTAAAATGCCAAAAATAAATGCCCTCCCAATATATATTTTTTCCTACAATCGTGGCCAGTTTCTGCAAAATTGCGTCTCCACAATTGAGCAATGCGCGCCAGAATCTGAGGTTGTAGTTATTGACGACAACAGCGAGGACGTCGAGACAATTCAAATATTAAAGAATATTAATGCTCGGCACCGTGTCATTCGGGTTGCTGAGCAGTCAGGTAGTGAATTCAAGACAGGCGGCCTATATGGCAACATGAACTTAGCTCTCTCCCTTGCAGAGGCGAGTCAGATACAGCTTGTGTTATTTATTCAGGACGATATGCAGTTTGTTCGCGCCCTAAAAGAGTTTGATTTAGAAAGAATTATTAGTTTTTTTGAGATGAACCGAAATGTGATTCAATACCACTCGGTGTTCTCTCGAGCTGATTCCGTTGAAAAAGTTCAAAAATTTGCGCAACTCGATAAAGCACGTGCAGCCTATTTATTGCCTGGTGCTGTTGCCGTTGGGAAAGATAATTTTTCTGCGGTAGGTGTTTTTCATGTTGGTCGCGTTCGGCAATTTTTGGGTTCGTTCAGCGTAGGGGAAGGCGTGAACAGCAAGCGATGTCGGGATATCGGTATACAAAGAGGGATTGGGGCGTATCCTTTTATGAATTGGTTGCCTTACCCGTCTTCTTACCGAGGAAAGCGGCGAAATATAATGCATAGAATAGTTGAATTCTTTGGTGGAGCAGGGTTCCATCCAATACTGCAAATGCCCAAGGAATTGGAAGAGAAACTTCTTTCGCGCGACCCGTCAGTAGTTCCTGTTGCGGAAGAATGGCTAACGGCGCCGACGGCGCCCAGGCATGACCTCTGGTCGACCGGGGGCGGAGAATACAACTTAATTGCTCGGGGCGGCGTTCCAGCACTTGCCTTTCGAGCTCTAAGAAGGGTTAAGCGATTTTTTGTCGCTGCGCGCTCTTAACAAAAAAACTTTCGCCTTTCTTAAAAATATAGAAAAAGGCCTATAATGATGGATTTATAATTTCAGACTTATGTATCCTTTCGTGGAGGGACCTCGTTATTTTTAATCGTATATTTTTTGATACTCCGAATATTCACTTTCGGAAGGTATTACCAGCATTTATCTTGTGATCAGAAATAGAATTTTGATTTATCTGTCAGGCGCTTATTCGCACATTTTCGCCCTTCAAGGCGTTTTTTGACCGAGTCAATAGGTGTGTGGTGGTGCGTAGTTCGTTAGATTTGGTGGGTTGTTTTAGGTAATCTGTATATTTTCATTAATTGTAGCTTATCTTAAGTCAATTTCCCGGTCCACGCGTAAATTCGTTCATTTGAACAGTGGTGCTTATGTTAGTTATATCGACAGTGCGGCTAGTTCGCCTACTTTTAACTTAGGGTCAGGACCCATAAAAGGGATTTCGTTGGAGGCGCGTTTGTGATTCACGGTCTCTGAAGGGAGATCACCGATGGATTGCGATTGCTTCTCGCTCAGTGCAGACCAGTTTGCGCGGCTTCAGCCGTTGCTTCCGACCGATACGCGCGGCAAGCCGCGGGTCGACGATCGCCGAGTGATCAGCGGCATCG
>NZ_JABJVY010000060.1:0-7060 GCF_040750475.1 Amorphus sp. 3PC139-8
GCGCGGTCGCGCGCTGGCTTCGCGTCCCAGGAAAAGTGGGCACCGGTTTTCCGCCCGGGATTGCGGGAAGAAAGAGCGCCTCACGCCGAGTTCGCTTCGCTCGCCGGCTCCGGGAGGGCGGCCTATCGGCCGGCGCGCGGTCGCGCGCTGGCTTCGCGTCCCGAGAAAAGTGGGCACCGGTTTTCCGCCCGGGATTGCGGATAAGGAGACCAATACCTCATCCCGCATCGGCGGGATGAGGTGCGACCTTGGGGGCTGTGGTCGCCCGGGTCAGGCCGCTTCGGTCTCGCGCGGGTCCTGACCGAAGCGATTGGCGCCGACGGTGCCCGGCTGGATGTGGAAGAAGAGGATCACCAGCCAGCCGATCACCGGGATCAGAATGATCAGATACCACCACGCGGTCCGGTCGATATCGTGCAGCCGGCGGAAGCCTGCGGCGAGCGACGGCAGGAAGTGGATCAGCGCGACCAACCCGGCGATCAGTCCGTCGCCGTCGTAGCCATACCCGATCAGCCCGTCGATGATGTTGGCCACGACCATGATGATGAAATAGGTCAGAATATAGAGCCAGTAGTCCTTGCGCATGAGACGTCCGCTGAACGTCACATAGTTGCTCATGACCTTGAGATAGCTGTCGATCATTGTCCCCGTCTCCCACTGAAAATGGCTCTCGCCCTGCGCCGGCAATATTAGCATGGCCGGGCAGGGATCGCGCCGGGAGATTACGGATGCAAGGGGCGTGGCGGATGACAATTGCCTGACGATCCGCATGATAGGCGAGCATCCGGGATCGTCGGGAGATCGGCTATGGCACCTTTGGTGGGAACTTGGCAGCTCTGGGCGGTACTCGCCGCCGTCTTTGCCGCGCTGACGGCGATCTTCGCCAAGATCGGCGTCGCCAATGTCGGATCCGATTTCGCGACCTTCGTGCGGACGATCGTCATCCTCGCCGCCTTGGCCTTAATGTTGACGCTCACAAAGGGATGGCAGTCGCTGTCCACCATCCAGCCCCGCTCCGCGCTGTTTCTTGTGCTGTCCGGGCTCGCCACCGGCGCGTCGTGGCTATGCTATTTCCGGGCGCTGAAGCTTGGAGATGCCGCTCGGGTGGCGCCGGTGGACAAGTTGTCGGTGGTTATGGTCGCGGTGTTCGGTGCCCTGATTTTAGGCGAGCGGCTATCGGCGATGAACTGGGCTGGCGTCGCGTTGATCGCAGCGGGTGCGATCCTCGTCGCCCGCTGAGATTGGCCGAATTTGCCGTGCTACATCGACTTGAGCGCGGCGGTTCCGAAATCGGTGATCGTCGCGCAGTGGTTGGCGTCGAACTCCACGAACTGCTTGCGTTCCAGCTCGTCGAGAATGCTGTCGACGACCGTGGCGTCGGTGCCCGGCAATGTGTCGGCCAGGAGTGCGCTGGAGAGATATTCGCCGTGTTGGTTGTGCAGACGCGCCATGGCGTCGAGCACGGAAAATTCCTGATCTGAAAGCCGCATAACACGCCTCCATCAGCGTTCGAACGGGGCATCGTCAGGCACGCAACTCCGTTGGCGCCCCAATGCGATCGTCTCTCTTTGGCGACCCGCTGCCGACAGGCCGAATCGCCGCGCGACAGCGTGTCCGCGATCCCTCGCACCATGTTTGCAGAGGTTCTCGGGCCCCTTCTGCCACGACCGGCTTTCGGCGGCCGAAGGGTGTCCCTGCCGGGCTCATCTTGGCTTCAGAAACGAATTTGCCGGCAAGCCGGTTCCGGGGACAGCGCTGGACGGAAATCCGGGGCCGGCTTTTCGTAAAGGCCGGTGCGGCAGGCAAAAGGACGATGGTCTCAGGCTAACCCGGCTGTTCGTGCGAGGCGCTGGCCGGCTGCAGACATGTTGGGGGTGAGAAATTTCCATGTCGGGCCTGGAATGGCAGCGGATCTTGTGGCTAAAGGGTGCGAGCGCGTTTTCGGGCGAAAGGAGATCCGGTTCGCCGTGCGGAAGCGCCAGGACTGACATTTCGAGCCGGTCTGCGATTTGGAAACAAGCGGATTGGCTCGGAGTCCCCGTAGCTCAGCAGGATAGAGCACAGGATTCCTAATCCTGGGGTCGCAGGTTCGAATCCTGCCGGGGACGCCACTTTCTTCCGACGCATTGACGGATTTGATGACACCCGCGGCCGCAGCCCCGCCCGAACCGGGCGGCGCGTGTCTTCAGCACGGGAGAAGCGGAAAATGGTGCATCTGAAAGAGGATTGTTTAAACAAACTTTTTCAGGAACTTAGCGATTGGGAAGTGCAGCTTAAAGCGCTTGAAAAGGAGGTCGGGCTAGAGCCTCTGGACCCTCCGGCAGGGCCGACACCATGAGCGCTCCTTCCGCCTACAAATCGTTCAATGACTGTGCCCCGGCGAGCCGAAAGCCCGCAACACGCGCCAAGCGGCCCGCGCCGTTCTCGATTCGCCTCACTACCGAGGAACGGGCGCTCTTAAAGCGCAAGGCCGGGAACCGCTCCCTTGGGGCGTACATCCGCAGCAAGCTTCTGGATGAGAAGGACACGCGCCCGCGCAGGCCCTCAAAGGCCCCGGCTATCGATTATGTCGCCTTGGGGCAGGTCCTCGGCATGCTTGGCAAATCTGAGCTTGCCACCAATCTCTGCCTGCTGGCCGTTGCCGCCGAAGCCGGAAACTTCGCCGCCAGCGAAGCGGAGCGCGCGATGCTGCGCGCAGCCTGCGAGGATGTGCAGGATATGCGCATCCAGCTTGTGAAAGCGCTCGGCCTCAAACCGGGTGCCGCTTCGTGATTCTGGTCGGTAATCAGAGAGGCGGCGCAAAAGACCTCGCTGTGCACTTGCTCAAGCCGGAAAACGAGCGGGTCGAGGTCCATGAGCTGCGCGGCTTTGTCGCGGACGATCTGCACGGCGCGTTTCAGGAAAGCTACGCGGTTAGCCGGGGCACGAAGTGCAAGCAGTTCCTGTTTTCGCTCAGTCTCAACCCGCCGAAGGGTGCGGATGTGGATGAGGGGCAATTTCTTGATGCCATCGGGCGGGCGGAAGACAAGCTCGGCCTGAGCGGTCAGCCCCGCGCCGTGGTCTTTCACGAGAAACGCGGGGATGACGGGCAGGTCCGGCGCCATGCGCACGCGGTCTGGAGCCGCATCGATGTTGCGGAGATGAAGGCGGTTCCCCTGCCGCATTCCAAGCAGAAGCTTCAGGACGTCGCCCGCGACCTCTATCTCGAACACGGCTGGACCATGCCACGCGGGCTTGTCGTGTCCGGTCAGCGCGATCCGCGCAATTTCACGCTGGAAGAATGGCAGCAGGCCAAGCGCCGGGGCGACGATCCGCGTGAGACCAAGACCGCGTTTCAGGATGCCTGGGCCATCTCGGACACGAAAGCGGCATTCGCACATGCCCTGCAAGAGCGCGGCTATTGGCTGGCGCGCGGGGATCGCCGGGGTTTTGTTGCCGTCGACCACCGGGGAGAAATCTACGCCGTTCCCAAATGGACGGGGATCAAGACCAAAGCCGTGCGGGAACGGCTCGGCGACCCGGAAGAATTGCAATCCCTCGCCGATGCCAAGCGCGAGATCGCCCGCGCCATGCAGGACAAGATGGAAGCCTTTCAGCGCGAAGTGGCTGAGAAGGAAGCGCGGGAACGTGAAGAGGCTCAGGCCAAGCGGGCAGCCCTGCGCGAGCGCCAGAATGCCGAGCGCAAAGCTCTACAGGAAGCTCAGCGCCTGCGTGAACAGGCTGAAGAGCAGGAGCGGCAAGCCCGCCTGCGCACCGGATGGCGCGGCCTGTGGGACCGCCTGAACGGATCGCGCAAACGCACTCTTGAGCAGAACGCGCAGGAGGCCGACGCGGCCAAAAAGCGCGATCAGACGCAGCAGAGGACGGAACAAGCTGCACAACTCAACCAAAGACGAACCCTTCAGGCTCAACGTCGAGAACAGGAGCAAGCGAACGCAACCACCACACGGAGCCTGCGCGAGGATGCGAAGGTGTTCCGGCAGATGGAGACCGAGGCAGACTTGGAGCGAAACTCGCGCCGGGACGCATTCAAAGAGCGCCGCCGATCCGAAGACCGTCCCCGCCGTTCGAGGCAACGCGACGGACCCGCGCCGGAACGGTAGGCTTCCGCCATGTCCTACCTTCCCCCAGAATAGAAAAAGGGGTGCTGCTGCACCCCTGCTTCCGGCGAGGATGGGATACGGGAGAGATGTGCGGGCGCGGCGGGCCGGGCTGCGGAGGGAGCGGATCACGCTGATCTGCGAGAAACGCGGCCCTGACCGGCCAACAGGCCGCATATTGAGGGGTAAGGGCAAAGCCCTTCGGCCCGATTCGTTTAGCTTCGGCGAATGATGTCGCCAACGTGACGGCTAGCTTAATATTGGCGATATCCGATATGATCGATTTATGAAGCTTTCGAGGCGAAAGAAAAACGGTAAAGTGATAATAGTCGGCCCGGCCAGATGAATACGCCAAATAATTTTGAGAAGCATTTTAAGAAGCCTGATGTCTCGATTGACCAACATACGAAGCGCCGCATCAGGACTCTGGGGCGGAGCCTTCGTCCGCGCCACGCCGTCTATCTCGACATGTGTTTTTGGATTGCGCTGCGCGATGCAGTAAGAACCGGCTCGGAAAATGCTGCTCTGAGGCTGTTTTATCTTTTGCGCGAGAAGACAAGGGCAGGAGCGATATTCTGCCCAATTAGTGAAAACACGTTCGTCGAATTGATGAAACAATCGGATTCCATATCACGAGATGCGACGGGGAAGCTAATTGACGAGCTCAGCTTGGGCGTCACGCTAATCTCTGAAGACATGCGGGTTGCAAGCGAGGTAACCCACTTCTTTGTTAAGTGTTCGGGGGAGGCCGAATTGCTCCCGCTTGAAGAGCTGGTTTGGTGCAAGCTGAGCTACGTGCTTGGCATCATTCATCCGACCCAGACAGTTTTCGATCAAGCCACCGAGTTGGCCATTCAAAAAGCCTTTTTCGATCATATGTGGACGATTCCTCTGACTCGACTGGTGGAACTGGTTGGGGATGCAGAAATACCGGGTCGCGATTTGAGCAAGCTAGCAAGCAATCTCAATACTGCTATTGCGGCGCATGCGTATGAATTACGTAGCTTCAGGCAAGCTTATAGAACCGAGGTTCGTGGTGCTGTCGATATGGGTGGCGGCTTTGCCGCTGATACGATCCCTGAAATAGCAGCGACCAGAGGGATAACGCTCCCTGAGCCTACATGCGAAGAGCGCAAACTGGCTGAAAAAGATTGTAAGAACCTCATGGCAGCGGCTCTTGAACAAGGCAAGGCGCAAGACCAGCTCCGAACAATGCATATTCTTGCCAGCCTTCATGCCTCACTACGCTGGAATAAGGGGCAAAAATTCGTCAGTAACGGTATCTTCGATTTTCATCACGCCACTGCAGCACTTGCCTACTGCGACGCCTTTTTCACAGAAGGTCCGCTTTGCGCGATGATTAAGCAAAAACACCTGCAATTGGATAAACAATTCGGATGTCACGTCACAGCCGACATCGAGGACGCAATCACTTGGATTGAGAATGCGTCTCAGAGAGTCGAGTAACTTTGATTGGCGAATTTTTCCATCAACTGCGCCAACGGAATCACCGTCACATCATTGCGGACAGGGTACGTTTCCTCCCCCGCATAGACCAGCCATTTTGCCGTAGGCTTTACATCCTCGCAGGCGACATGAAAGCCTTTTTTCAATGCGGGCGCAGTGGTGCGCTTGATCTCAATTGCCCAAAGCTCCTTGTCAAATTTGAGTAGCAGGTCGATCTCGGCCCCGGCGCTCGTGCGGTAGAAAAACGCTTCAGCCCCGGCAGGCGCTGCGGCGATCAGGTTCTCGATCACAAAGCCCTCCCAGCTCCCACCGACGACGGGGTGGCCCAGAATATCGTTAAGATCGTGCAGGCCCAAAAGCGCATGAGTCAGCCCGCTGTCGCGGATATAGGTCTTCGGGCTCTTGACCAGCCGCTTCCCGACATTCGACGCCCATGGCTGCAAACGCCGCACCAGCAGCAAATCCACCAATAGATCAAGATAACGGCTCGCCGTCTGCCCTTTGACCTCGAGCGCCCCTCCAATCTGCGAGGCGTTGAAGAGTTGGCTCTGATTGTGCGCCAGCATGGTCCAGAACCGACGAAGCGTTTCGGCGGGAATGCGCGAGCCGAGCGCGGGGATGTCGCGCTCCAGATAGGTGCGGATGAAATCCATGCGCCATTCGAAGCTGTCGGCCTCATCGAGATACGCATCGGGAAAGCCGCCCCCAACCCATAGCTTGTTGAGATGGTCCGCGCCGACTTCAAGCAGATTGAGCGGCGGCAGCTCCAGATAGGAGATACGCCCGGCCAGTGATTCCGCGCTCTGGTTCAAAAGCTCGTTTGAGGCGGAGCCGAGCAAAAGGAACTGGCCCGTGCGCCGTCCCTCGCGGCGATTGAGATCGATGCGGCTGCGCAGGGTCTGGAACAGCCCCGGCATGCGCTGGACCTCATCAAGGACAATCAGCTTGTCGGCATTCTCGGAGAAATAGAGATCGGGATCGTCGAGCCTTGCAAGGTCCGCCGGACGCTCAAGATCAAGATAGACGGAAGGCCGATCATCCGCGATACCGCGCGCAAGCGTCGTCTTGCCGACCTGCCGGGGTCCGAGCAGCGCAACGGCGGGCCGTTTTTCTAGGGCGGAGCGAATCTTGGCTGTGAGAAGGCGCGGTATCATCCTTGTAAATTTACCATCAACCGGTAAAATTGCAAGGAAATATTACATCCGCTTGACGTGGCAAGTAAGGTGGCGATAGCCGCCAGCAGCCAAGCGGCTGCTAAAAGTGATCAATCGGCGCTACGATTGAATGGCGCGTGCTGGCTCGATGCCGTGAGAGCGCCAAGGCAGAGGGGGGATGCAACGGGGGGATAGCGTAGCGCGTCCCCCCTTGCCGAACGCAGCGCAGCGCAGTGAGAAAAGATGGCGCGGTAGTACCGCGCACATCTTGCATTCTCTGCGAAGCCCTTTTCCCAGCAAGAATGGGGTCCTGAATGACGTCAGGTGGTTTCGCCGTGA
>NZ_JABJVY010000061.1:0-4719 GCF_040750475.1 Amorphus sp. 3PC139-8
GCGCGGTCGGGAGCGTTTTGGGAGGTCATTTTCCCGAGCGAGAAGGCCAGCGTTGAGGCGGCGACCAGCGAGGCGGCATGGGCGTCGGCCTGGGCCTGGCGCGCGTCCAGCAGGCCGGTGTCGGCGGCGGTCGCGTCGGTGATGGTGCCGACCCCGTTGCGATAGGATTCGAGCGCCGCGTCGTAGGTCACGTCGGCCGCCGCCGTCAGCTCGCTCGCCGCGGTGTAGGAGGCGAGCGCGGTGCGCAGCGTGTCGCCGGCGATCACGATCTCCCGCGCCGCGGCGTCCTGGGTCTGGGTGAAGGCCTGCTCGGCCGTCTTGGAAAGCGATTTCGCCTCCTCCAGCTGCGCCTTGCGCAAACCGCCGGAATAGATCGGGATCGCCACCCCCAGCAGCACCCCGGCCGAGGTCGACTGCTGACCCACCCCGGGCAGGCCGCTCACCGAGAAGTTCGTCTTGTCCTGGGCCGCGATGCCGCTCAGATAGACCTTCGGCCGGAACTCCGCTTCCGCCGCACGGATGCCGGCCTCGCTCGCCTTCAGCCGCGAATAGGCGGCCAGCACGTCCGGCCGCTGGGCAAGGGCGGCCTCGATCATCTGTTCGGTCGGTTCCCCGACCGAGCGCGGAAGCCGCCGCCCGGCCACGTCCCCAACCTTGATCTTGGTCATCGGCGACACCCCCATCGCCGCCAGGAGGCCCTGATAGGCGTCGCGCCGCTCGCCTTGAGCTTCCACCAGCCGCAGCTTCGACTGCGCCACCTGCTGGCGCGCCTGGGCCACTTCCACGCTGGTGCCGATGCCGCGCGCCATGCGGCTGTCGGCGGCGTCCTGGATCAGCCGGCTGTTCCTCAGCGCCTGTTCGGCCGCGCGCTCCTGCGCCTGGGTCGCGCCATAGCGATAGTAGGCGGTCGTGACCTCGTAGATCACCTGCTGGTGGGCGCCGGTGAAGTCGACATTGGCGGCGAAGGAGTTGTGGCGGGCCATGTCGGCGTTGGCCCGGCGCTGGCCGAAGTCGAACACCAACCACTCCACCAGAAGCGCCGGCACCACCCCGTTTACGGTGGTGGTGAAGGAGTCGATGCCGGTGATGTTGTCGGGCAGCGGGGTGCGCACCTGCTGGGCCCCGCCGATCACCGTCGCGGTCAATGTGGGCAGGAAGGTCGCCTCCGTCATGCCGACGGCGAGCGCGGCCTGGCGCGCCCGCTCCCAGGCGATCCGGGTCTGGGGGTTGTTGCGCGCGGCAATGTCGATGAGCTCCGGAAGCTCGTAGGTCTTGCCGGCCACCAGTTGCGGCGGCGGCTCCAGCACGCCGGCCGCCGGATTGGCCGGCACGGCGAACTCCCGCGGACCCGACGACGCCGCCCGGCTTTCGTCCCGCCTCCCCTCCGGCAGCAGCGAGGACCCCACGGTCTCCGACGGGGTCCACGGCTCGGAGGGAGACGTCGGCGCAAGCTTCAGCGCATTGTCGGCACAGCCCGCAACCGCCACGGCAACGCCAACCGAACAAAGCAAACACCGAAAAAAAGGGGTGGGATCCCAAGTCATTCAGCTTGCGACCAACGTCTCGATCCGGCCGATGGGACCGCCCCGTTCGCCCGATGCCGTCGGATCGTCCGCCTTTGGCGCCGTTTCCCGATGCGTTCGCTCGAACCGATCCGCCGCCTCCGCCAGGCGTTCAGACAGCGCCGTCAGGTCCCGATCGGAGACGGCGATTTCCGGCCCAAGCTCGCCGGCGGCGGTCACCAGCGCACCCAGGCGACGAACTTCGGCAAGCTCCGGCTGCTGACGACGCGGCTCGAAGGGAAGCAGGAACAGCCCCTCGCGCGCTTCGCCGAGCGCGACGGCGGCAGTGGCGATATCGTCAATGCGGGCGTCCCGCGCCTTGGGGGGAACCGCAGCGGCCCGCGACAGCGCCCGAAGCGCCTCTTCCAGCCGCTCGCGCACGGCAGCGACCGCACTGCGCGGCCAGATCCCGGTGAAGATCACATAGATGATGGTGTTGCCCAAAAGGATGCCGGCGATCCGGTCGCCGGCGTTGCTCAGATCCGTGCTCGGGCCGAAGCCGTTCAGGATCGTCAAGAGGAAGGCGAGCCCGATCTGCACTCCGGCATAGGCGATCCGCTCGCTGCCCGCCGCCACCCAGCCGGCGACCAGGATCCCGGCGAACACCAGCACCATCAACCCGCCGATCGACTGCAACTGGGGGATCACGAAGATCATCGCGGCGACCCCCATGGCCGCGCCGATCAGGCACCCGATGATGCGCAAGGCCAGCTTGTGCACCGTCTCCCCCGTGGTCCCGAGTGCGGCGACATAGCAGGTGATCATGGCGGTATGGATGCCATCCCAGCCGATGCCGGTATAGATCAAGTAGCAGATCAACGCCGCTGCCGTGGTCTTCAGGGCGTAGCGCTGATGATCCGGGTTGGTAAAGGCATCCGCCGCCAGGAAGGGCGGCTTCTTCGGCGTCGGCTTGGCGCCCCCGTCCGGGCCTGCAAGACCGCCAAGCGCCTGCCAGGCCGCCGCTTCGGCCGACGTCGCGGGGGATTCGGCGCGCTCCGGGGCCGACGGCCGCTGCCCGTTCCTCATGGCCAATGCCGCCGCCCGGGTCGCAGCGGCAAGCCGGCTGCGCACGATCACCGCATCGCGGGGAAGTGCAGCCACCGCCACCATCAGCCTGTAGCTGGTCTCCACGGCGCCGGCGAGCCAGGCCGTCCGGGCGGACGGCACGAGATGAAGCATCCGAGCCGTCTGAACCTTCTTGGCCAGGTCGTCGTTGCCTTCGATCAGCAAAGTATTGAGCGCGATGTCATCGTCGGGCTGGTCCAGCGCATCGGCCGCCGCCCTCAGCCGATCCGCCACCCGATCTGCGGCAATGCCCTGCGGCCCGCGCCCGAAGGCAAGCAGGAAGCCGGTCATCACGATCATCGGCATCACCGCCATTTCCCAGGCATATTTCAGGCCTTCCGACCCGACAATGCCGGCCGGAACGTCGCTCGACAGCGTCATGATGAAGGCAATCACCAGCCCTATGATCGCGCCGGTTTCGCCGAGCGAGGTGGCCGAACTCAGATAGAGCGCGATGAAGGTCGCAACCGCCATCACCAGGATGCGCAGGAAGGCGGAGTCCATGGTCGCCGTCATCAGCGGCGCCATGACCGCGACTATCACGGTTGCCAGACCGATCAGGCCGACCGCCTGGCCGATGGTCTCGCTGGAATCCGCCCGCATCAGGAAGATCACCAGATAGCAGCTGATCGCCGCCTCCGGGATCTTGTAGAGCATCGCCGTCGCCGTCACCAAGGCGCATAGGATCGCGATCCGCCAGGTCAGGCCGAAGCGGCCGGGAAACGGGCGAAGATCCCGCAGCGCACGGGCAAAGATATCCGACCAGCCCGCCTCAACAATCGGTGTCATCGTGCACCGTCGCCGTGGCCGAGCCACCCATCCGCATGAGCCGCTCCGGCGGGTCCAGAAGGCGGATCCGCACCGGGAAGCGCTGCGCCACCCGCACCCAATCCAGCGAGCGCGGCACCAAAGGCAGCCCGCTCGGGACGTTGATCATCTGCTCCGAGGTCACCCCCCAACCGGTGCTCGCCACCCGCCCCCGGATCGCCGCGCTGCGGTCGGCCAGCGCATAGACCGTCGCGCAGCTCCCGACGGTGATGCGGCCGAGCTCCGTCTCCACGAAGTTGGCGCTGGCATACCAGGTGGAGGTATCGATCAGCGTGAACACCGTCTCGCCCGGCAGCACGAACTCGCCCGTGCCGACCGACAAGCCCACCACCCGTCCGTCATGGGGCGCGCGCACCACGGTCGCCGCCAGCTCGTGCTCGGCGATCGACAGCGCCGCTTCCCGCGCCCGCACAAGCGCCTGCGCGGCCGCCGGATTGCCGATGAGCGCGTCCGCCGCCTCCGCCTGGCGCTGGGCCTCGCGCAGACTGATCTCCGCGTCGCGCTTGGCGGTCGCCGCCGTGTCCACCTCCTGGGCGCTGACATAGCCTTTCGGCTGCAAGGGCAGGAGCCGGTTCAGCGTATCCGTGGCGTAGGCCAGGTTCTCCTCCGCCCGCTCCACCTGGCCGGTGGCGATCTCCGCGTTGCGCCGTTCCGCCTCGATCTCCCGGCGCCGGTCGGAAAGCGCGGCCTCGGCGATCGCCAGGTCGCCGGCGGCCTGATTGACCGCGAGCTGATAGGATGCCGGGTCGATCCGGAACAGGAGATCGCCTTTCTTGACCGCCTCGTTCTCGGAGACCGGCATCTCCACGATCCGCCCGGACACCGTGGCCGCGATATGGACCACGTCCGCCGTCAACACCGCCTCCTGGGAGAGCGGATTGAGCCGCGCGGTGTGGAGATGGTTCACGACGAGGATGGCGGCCGCGATCACGATCGCCACCGCGACGATGGCGCCGCCGACCTTGGAGGCGTGCACGCGGTCCCCGCTCATCGCCTCACCGCCCGAACGCCAGGGTGGAGATCATCAGGCCCGCGATCGCGGCGATCGCCAGATAGACCAGAAGCCGCGCGGGCAGGATATCGTCGAGGCCGATCTTCACGAAGATCACCCGCACCACGATCGCGATCGCCACCCCGGCGAGCATCGACAGGAGCCAGGAGGGAAAGAACGCCCCCAGAAACGGGATCGCAGGCGCACCCGACGGCACGCAGCCGCCAACCGGACCCGCAAGAACCAGCCCGCCAAAACGAAGCGGTCCGTTCC
>NZ_JABJVY010000062.1:0-4665 GCF_040750475.1 Amorphus sp. 3PC139-8
GGCCTAACCGGCGCGAAGCTGGGAATTTGGCCAAGTTGACGAACGATTCGTGAACATTAGGCCAGAACCCGGTAGACGGACGCCCGTGCAATTCCGAGGCGGCGGGCGATGGCTGTCGCACCAAGCTTTTCCTCATCGCGCAGCCGGCGGATTTCGGCGGCGTCAATCTGACGGCGGCGGCCTTTATAAACGCCGCGCGCCTTGGCGGCGGCGATCCCTTCCAACTGCCGTTCGCGGCGCAGATTGGTCTCGAACTCAGCGAACACGCCAAGCATGTCGAGGAAAGCCTTGCCGCTCGCCGTCGAGGTATCGATCGGCTGTTCCGTCGCACGCAAGGCGACCCCCTTGGCCTTCAGCGTGTGCACGATGTCCTGCAAGTCGGCGACGGAGCGAGCGAGCCGGTCGACGCGCGTCACCATCAACGTATCGCCTTTTTGCAAGAACTCGAGCAGTGTCGCCAGCTCGCTGCGCCCCTCCCGCTGCGTGCCGCTCTTCTTCTCCGAGCGGATGACCTGGCAACCGGCGGCCCTCAGGGCCGCGTCCTGTATGGCAAGGTCCTGGTCAATGGTGCTGACGCGGGCGTAACCATAGATGGGCATGGCGACTGTCTCGTTAGGTTCTAGACGATGCATCAATACTGTCTCACATCTCCCAGAACAACCCTTATGAGACGAAGCCATTGTCTCACGAGAATGTCTTTCTGGCGTTTACCCAAATTAGGCGCCAGCACTGCCCCGCCTTCGAGGTTTCAATTTCTTGGTCGCTTCCACCAACCACTCAACGGCACCGGGCGTGGACTGCCAGACCTTGCCGTTTTCCTCGACGTAGTCAGCGGCCTCGTCCTCACCGCCCATGGTGATATAGCCGTCCATAGAGGCCACCAGAGGCTGCTTGCCGGATAGAACGCCGGGTACATGGCTGTTGGCCAGCCAGGCTTCCTCGGCCAATTTGCCTGCATCCGGATCGTTTTCCCGGAAGGCGAGAAGCGCCTGCGTGTAAAGCCACGCGGCTGCGCCATCATCTTCATATTGCCTGATGAGCTTTTTCAAGGCCTTGATGTCATCGCGGGCCAGCAGATGTCCGGCCAGCACGTAGCGGATGCCCTGATTGTCGTTGGGGTTGAGCTTGAGCATGGCCTGATAATGGCCGATCGCCTCCTGATGACGGCCAAGCCGCCAGAGCGCGGCGGCTAGACCTGCCCGCGCGCGCATGTAGGGACGAGTTTCGAGAAAGCCCCAGAAGTGACCGGCATACTCCTCGAATCCCTCCGAACCGAGGGCCATTTCCCCTGCCTCGACACCCCTCTGGTAGTAGTCCAGCATTTCCTCGCCAGACCCGGCCTCCTCTTCGGCCAGCAGCACATAGGCGTCAGCGCAGAGCGGCGACACTTCAAGCGCCTTCCTGGCCAGCGCGATACGTGTGCTGCGCGTGGTCGCCTCCCAAGCCTCATACATGATGTCCTGCGCCGCCTCTGTCGGATCGCTCCCGTGGCGCCCGCCGAAAAGGCCGGCCATGAACCCCTCCATGCCACGCCGGTCCGGCAACAGCGGGAGTGCATTGTTATTTCCCGGCGCCTTCGATGGCCTGGTTTTCTTCCGCGGCTTCTTCGAGACGGGCATTGTTCCCTCCAACTGCGATTAGGCCGCCTGCCTTTGCTCGAATTCGATCCTGCGGTTGAGGTCGAGCTCGAAACGGCCGTATGGATTAACGTGGCTGTAGATCAGCGGCGTGAGACCGCGATAGTCTTCCGGCGTCAGACGCGTAGCCCATTGCGGCTCGCTCAGCACCGACTGCATCATGCGTGTGTTCACATAAACCAGCGACGCCTGCAAAAGATGCAAGGAGAGTGCCGCAATCTCCTGGTCTTCCAACCGGTTGGTGGCGATCTCGCCGCCTTTGCCGAAGAACACGAAATCGGTGGCGCTGTTCCAGTTCTCGACCACGTTCAGGCTTTCGTGGATCTCCCGGCGGAAGGCTTCGCGCCGCAGATACCGGCACAGGAAGATGGTCTTCACCGCGCGACCGAGTTCGGCCAGGGCCTTGTATGTCGGGTGCATCACCTCGGCGCGTGTAAACCGGCGCAGGATCGCCTCCGGATCAGCCAGACCGCTATGCATGGCAGCCGTATACTTGACCATTTCATCATATTGCTGCTCGATCTCCTCCCAGTTGATGACGGTGGAGAGAACGGGAAGCAGGTTGGGCAGTCCAGCGCGCAGACCTGCGTGCGGCAGTGCCAGCTTCTGTCGGGCGATCGCCTTCAGTCTTGGCGCCAGATCGAAACCAAGCAGATGGCAGAAAGCAAAACCGATTACGCTCTGGCCGTGACTGTCGACATATTGCCGCTGTACCTCCATGTCCGTGCAATGCCGCAGCACGCCCTTGATCATCGCCCCCACTTCCGAGGACGAGCAACGCCTGAGTTGCGAGTAGATGCAGGTCGAGCCCTTCTCGACATGCCAGTAGATCATCACGCCGCGGCCCCCATAGCGCACGTGCCATTCGGTCATCAGGTTGTCGTCCCAGGCGCGGAACTTCTTGGAATCGGAGGCGCAGGCCGTGCCGGTCTCTCCCCAGATCGCAGTGTTGCGGATCGCCAGCGTCGCATTGGCGACCCGCGCGCAAGCCGCCTCAAGCGCATCCCGGTGGACGAAGTGCCGGTTCACGCGACGCAGTTCCTCATAGCTAACACCCGGGCAACCGGCCGCCACGCGCTTCAGGCCGGCATTGGTGCCGAGCCCGTACAGACATAGAAGCAAGCGGCGGTCGATGACACCACGGGATAAGGCGACGCGGGAAGCCGACGTTTCGAAAGCGTCGAGAAATCCCGTATCCAGCGCTGCCTCCTTCAGCACGTCGAGAAGTTCCGTCATCGGCCAACGCTGGCCGATCTCCGCCTTCACGGTGCGAAGCCCCTGCGGTTCCGGCAAGGGTTCGTACGGTGTGATCGAGATGCGGTTTCTACCGCCCCAAAGAATGCGAACCTTGTCGCTGGAAGGGATTTCGGCGTTGAGCAGCCGCAATTCCTGCTCCAGTTCCGCCCTGATTTTCTCGGTAAAGGCCCGTGCGTCCTGCGTCAGGTCCAGCGCTCCATAATAGGCCGCCCGCTTGACCGTGAAGTCCTCCGGCAAATCCTCGTCCGGATTGCGATAACGATCAGCTCCCGCCACCCAGATCTCCTTCGCCCGGATGCGCTCCCGCAACTGGGTGAGCACGCACAGTTCATAGCTGATACAGTTGATGCGGCCGTCCTTGCCGATGATCGCACTGCGCCATTTCGCCGGGATAACGCCCTCGATCGGAACCTCATTTCGGTAGAAAACACGACGGTGACTGCCAAGAGCGCGCCTGATCCAGTCCAGAGCGTCAAGCACCGGTCGATGCATGGCGTTGTTCGAGCGAAACTCCAGGACCGAAAGCAGCTGTGGCAGAATCCGTCTGTAATGATTGGCGTAGGAGCCGCGCATCACGTGGTAGATTTGACGTTCGAGCGTGCCTTTCGCCCGATGTTCCCTGATGATCGCCATAAGTTTTTCGCGGCCGGCCACCGGGAAAATCACGTCACAGACCCGTCCCTCGGGCGAGGCAACGGAAACCCCGGCTATATCGAACAGCAGCCGCTCCTTGCCATAAACCTTCTCGATGTCGCGCGCGATGCCGGCAACCACCTTGCGTTTCGAGCGCACACCGATCTTGTGAACGGTATCCACCAGCAGATCGATCATGCTGTCGGTGATCTGTGCCTCCCGGACCATCAGGAAGATGGCATAGAGGCCGAGTTGCCGCTGCGGCGTATGGCGGCGCATTTCCGAAGCTTTTTCGGCGCCGACCCGACGAACAATCCGCTCAATCCACGGTTTGCCAACGCCCCGCAGCATGTCGTGCGGCAAGTCCAGCCTCTTGATGAACGCCAGCCGCTCGGAAAGCGCGAGCATGTTCTCCAGTGACGCTGCGCCAGGATCGCCCTTGATGGCATGGAAACCGGAGACGTCTTCCGACTCTGCGAGCGAAGCTTGCATCAGCGCCACGGTCTCCGCCGACAGCCGATCTGCAACCCGGCCGACAAATGCCTCCACGAACCGCTGCCGTTCGGAGCGAGCCAGCCTTTCCATCTCCTTCGCCGACGGCGCGACAATTCGGCGATCCCGACACCAAAGAAAAGCTGCCTCCAGCATCGCCGTGACCGAAACGCCGCGCGGGCACAGTTCCCGCGCCATCCATTCGCTCAATGCCGCGCGGTCTGCCGGCTTCATCCGCCGAAAACCAAGATAACGCAGTATCTCCGCACAGTGACGCCGCGCGGAACGTCCCGAAAAGGCGTAATCGGCAAGATCGGAATGGCTCACCCCAAGTTGATCGGCCAAATAGGAGGCTGCCTCCTCGGGAACGCAAGCAGCGCTCGTGGCGAAACAGCCGGTCGCGGCAAAATACTTCAATTGCGCCGCAACTCCCAACCGTGCCCCGGATGGCTTGGCGTTCACAAAGTCGATGTCGCCAAACGAAAGGCTCCATTCACCGGCAATCTCCCCGCGCGAAACCTGCAAACCCATCCGCCCGACTCCTCATTCCAGGGGCAGATGTTCAGCCAGCCAGCCGGTCAGATCAATCCGTTCGCGCAACGTTCCACAACTTGGCCAATTTCGCAGCTTCGCGCCGGTTAGGCCT
>NZ_JABJVY010000063.1:0-3824 GCF_040750475.1 Amorphus sp. 3PC139-8
CGCAGGCGCACCCGACGGCACGCAGCCGCCAACCGGACCCGCAAGAACCAGCCCGCCAAAACGAAGCGGTCCGTTCCAGACGGCCCCGCCCCAAGCGACGAGGCGCCTTTGCGCTGTCTGAGGGCCCAAGCCCATGGGCGTCCGCTCCTCCACCGGTGTCCTCAGCCGCGCGCCGCGAGCCGGCTTTCCCGCATCAATAGGAGTGCGCCGACGAAGAAACAGAGCGCACCGAACCACAAATGACCATTGCTGACGGCCGGAATCCATCCAGGCTCCGGCCCTGCCGGGGTATAGGCCAGGATGGAGGCCGTCATAAAGGCGATGCAGCCGACGAGATTAATGAACACGATCCACCAGGCGAGTTCCTTGGGCCGCCAGCTCAGATAGGCGTGGCCCGCTTCGATGTAGGCAAGATAGCCCGACACCAGGAACAGCACCGAGCCGATCATTCCCGGAACCCAGATCACCAGGTCCTGCATCACCCAGCCGGAGGGGGTATGGATCGCGTCGAAGGTGTTGAAGTTGAACGCCACGGTCCCGAAAAACTGCGTGATGGTGGAAAGCCAGCCGGGGCTTTTCGGCTGCCAGCCAATCAAGAAGATGCGGCGCTTGCTTGCGCCATCGGCCGGTGCGCCCGGCGTGAAGGGCTCTGCGTTGGCGGCCTGGAAGTGCTGCAGGTAGCCGGCGGTGGTGAACGGGATGGAGCCGCAGAAGAAGACGATGTTGATCAGCACCGACTGGGGCGAGCCGGTCAGTTCCTGCATCAGGGTCAGAGCGCACCCCGCCATGAACAGGAAGGCGCCGACGGCGAAAACCCCGCCGGTAATCCAATTGTAGGTCTGGGTTTGCCAAACCGGGGCGCGGGCGGGATCGAGGCCGCGCGCTTCGTGCTCGAGGCCTTTGCGGTGCTGGCGGGCGCGCCAGACATAGCGCCGTCCGTGGCGCCGAAAGTGGCGCAGCGTGACGAACGGCCAAGGCCCGCTGTCCATCTGGTGCGGCTTTCCCTCTGAGGTCGGGTTCGACCCGCCGCGGCCCGACCTCTCCTCAACGGCCTCGCTCAATGATGGAAGCCCGACGCCTCATGCTTGGACAGCGGCTCCTGGATCGGATGCGCCTTGAAGTGGGCGAGCGCGTCATTCATGTGGTCGATCAGGAGCGAACACAGGTCGAAACTGACCCCGTTGCGCACCAGGATGCGCTGGATCGCCTGGTTTTCGCAGTTCGCCGGCAACGTATAGGCCGGCACCTGCCAACCGCGCACGCGTAGCCGATCAGCCAGGTCGAACAGGGTGAAGCCGGGGTCCAACCCGTCCTTCAGCTTCCACGACACCGCCGGGATTCCGCGCTCCGGATTTCCGTCGAACACCACTTCGAACGGCCCCATCTTGCCGATTTCGTCGGCGAGATAGCCGGCGCTGCGGTAGCAGGCGGAATGAACCTTGCGGTATCCGCTCCGGCCCAGGCGCATGAAATTATAGTACTGACAGACGATCTGGCCGCCGGGGCGCGAGAAGTTGAGCGCGATATCGCGCATGTTGCCGCCGAGATAGTTCACCCAGAACACCATCTCCTCCGGCAAGTCCGTCTCTTCCCGCCACAGGACCCAGCCGACGCCCAGCGGCGCGAGGCCGAACTTGTGGCCCGAGGCGTTGATCGAGCGTACGCGGGGAAGCCGGAAGTCCCATTCCACGTCCGGCGCGCAGAACGGCGCCAGGAAGCCGCCGCTCGCCCCGTCGACATGGATCGGGATATCGAGGCCCGTGCGCGCCTGCACATCGTCGAGCGCGTCGCTGACGGCCTTCACCGGTTCGAACTCGCCGGTGAAGGTCACGCCCAAGGTCGGAACCACCCCGATGGTGTTCTCGTCGCAGCGGGCAAGCACCTCTTCAGGCGTCATCAGGAGCCGGCCGTCCTCCATCGGGATTTCCCGGTGCTCGATATCCCAGTAGCGGGTGAATTTGTGCCAGCAGATCTGCACCGGACCGGTGATCAGGTTGGGCTTGTCGGTCGACTTGCCCTCGGCCCGCCGGCGTGCTTCCCAGCGCCGCTTCATCGCAAGCCCGCCCAGCATCGCCGCCTCGCTCGAACCCGTGGTCGAGCAGCCGACACCATCGGAGGGATAGGGCGCGTTCCAGAGATCGGCGAGCATCCGGACACAGCGCGCCTCGATTTCGGCGGTCTGCGGATACTCGTCCTTGTCGACCATATTCTTGTCGATGCAGTCGTCCATCAACTGATGGACTTCCGGCTCTTCCCAGGTCTGGCAGAAGGTCGCCAGATTCTGGCGCGAGTTGCCGTCGAGCATCAGCTCGTCGCGTACGGCGGCATAAATCCGACGGGGATCGCGCTCGGCATCGGGGAATCCGGCCTTCGGCAGGATCGCGCTCAGATCGCCCGACCCGTAGGTCTCGTCGTAGCTGTCGTCTCCCGTGACTGCATCGTGATCGATCGCCATGATTTTTCTCGCATCAGAGGGAATGGGGAACGGGTCGGGCTGCCGGTGCGGCCGTCAGAGGGAGTAGGCCGCCGGGTTGGCGTCAGCCACCTTCTGGAGCGAAAACACCTTCGGCTCCTTGGTCTCGGCCAGTTCGGCAAGGTCGAAACGGACGAAGTTCAGGCTGCGATAGTCGCGGACATAGAGGCACTTGCGCGACAGGTCGGAGAGGCTCGTCCAGGCGGTGAACTCGGTGGCATAAGGTTCGCCCTTGCCTTGCTCCAGGCCGGCGACCTCGAGATGGCCACCCCCTGCCTGCGGGTAGTCGATAGTCGCCCCGCGCGGTCGGTCGAAATTGTTCATGATATGAGCGAGCGTCTGCACGGCCATATCGGGCGTGGCGGCTTTTTCGGTGAAATGGGCATAGAAGACGGCGCGCACGAACCGCCCGACCGAGGTGTTGGAGGACGGCAGCGCCGCCGTCGCGATGCCGGAATCCGGTTGCACCGCCTTGTAGGACCCGAAGGTCGCCGACGAACCGTCGACGTTGGTGAGGTGGGTGTAGTTGTCCAGGTTGGTCAGGTGCCAGTCGAACTGGGGGCCGTTGGTCATGACGCCTACGGGATTGTCGTAGACCGTCATCTCGCCGCGGTGGAACTCGATCACGACGGAGGCACCCTCCGCGTCGTGCACGACATAGTGGAACGGCGATTCCACCCCGCCCAGGATCGACAGCGCCTCCAGCATGACCGGCTGTTCGGCCAGCGCGGCCTTGACCTCGCTCACCCGCACGAAGCTGCCGAGCACCCAGCTTCCCAGATCCGACGCGGAGAGCACGGCGCGCGTCATCTCCACCGGCTGCTGGGTCCCGCCGGCGGAGGGATAGGACAGCACGCTGAAGGTCAGGCCTTCCGTGTTCAGCCCCTCCAGAACCTTCAGATCCACAAGGCCGATGGGCTTGTCCGCCGACGGCACGCGGCCCGGCATGGCGACCGCCAGAAAGGCGTGCTCGGAGGTGAAGGAGGCCGCCGGATGTCCCGTCATCTCCGAGGAAAAGGTCTGCCCTTTGGGAAAGAACACGAGCTGGTAGGGCAGATCGACCGTCAGCTCCAGCGTCCGCCCGAAATAGAACTGGCCCGCCTGGTCACTGTAGAGAAGGGATGTGCACATGAGGTCTCGCTCGCGCGGTTAGAAGCGGAAGGTCTCGGCGACGGGCGACCCACCGTTGCCGGTCCCGCCGAAGGTCTCGTTGTCGAATGGGTCGATCGTCACCCGGTGGCCACCGACAGAGGCGGCAAACGCCGCCGGCTGCCTCATCCCCTTGTGTCCTTATAGATTTTTCCGTCCTTCATGATCATGCGGAGATTTGTGTCGGGATCGGAGAGGAAGT
>NZ_JABJVY010000064.1:0-3337 GCF_040750475.1 Amorphus sp. 3PC139-8
CACGCTCATCGCTGAGGACCGCCGCTGGCAGGCAAACGCGCCACAAAGGGCTTGATCTCGAACACAGATGCTTGCGCGTAGCGCTAATGCATTTTCACGATAAAATTGGCAGATCAGCACTTACGCTGAAGAATGGCCATGCGCCGATCCATGCTCCGAACTTGCGTCTGGTAAAGGCGCTACGGCTCTACCGCCGAGCACAGCGGACATTAAGATTAGCGATCTTACCGTGGTAGCCATGGTTACCGTCACTGAAGCGCTGTATCCATGCGTTGTGGGCAGGAGTCTCCGAGGACGACCAGTAATATTGGCCGCTCGTATCAAACCCGGCCACCAAAGGCCCATTATTGTTACCGGCACTGGCCGAGCCCTGTCCGGTTGTTAGGGTCGTTCGGGGGTTATCTGTATCATCATCCGCCAAATGCTCACCTTCCTCCAGATTGGAGTAAATCACATCCAGTTCCGTAACGGCGGGCAAATACCAATCCGCCCCTAGTGCACGGCATGATTCAGCCGCCGGATATGTCCCGGCGGGCGCGCCGGTATCAATCAGGTCATCGGTATTGCCGGGCCCGTCCACCGCCGCCGTGGCTGTTATGGGCGATGCATTAGGAAGTTCGGTTGTGGCATCATCGTTGCCAGAGGCATTACTCCATTGCAGTGTCGTACGCCCCACACAGGCGCTGCCGTTCCAGGTGGCACCTTGGTCGCAACGTTTGACGAAGATTTCGGTGCCGTCCGGCAGCTCCCCGGCAAAAATGCCGACATCCGCCATATCGGTGGGATCGGAGCCGAACAGTCTTGCGCAGGCGACATCGCCTGGCTCTGACAAATCGCCAGCCGGGCAGGCAGATTGGCCGAAGAGAATGGTGATCGGGACGCTACCGGATAGGGTTCCGCTGACCTGGCGGACCATGGGTGCGCTGTTGGCGATGCCTTTGAGGGTGCCGCCGTTTTTCTCGATTTTTTGTGCATAGATATTGGACAGTCCCACATCGCCCGGAGCCACGCTGTAGCTGAAGATCAGGGAGTTGGTGCCGCTGCCGGAGGTATAATCGGCATAGCGGTCCTGGCCGCCGAGGGTGAAGTACAGGCGCGGCGTTCCCGTCACGGTGACCGCTTCGGTGAGAGGAACCGTGAAGCTCAGCGTGTTGCCATTGGCCAGCGTGCCGCTGATCGTGACTGCATCGCTGGCGTACGGTGCGGCCTTACGGTTTGTGGGCGTGGGGCCGATCAGGTCAAGCTGAGCGTGGGCCTCTGTGGCATGGGTTTCGTAGGTGGCCGTGGCTTCGCCTTTGATTTGCGGCGGCACCGCATCGCCGTCCTGCGACTCGCCGAGCTGTTCGGTGTTGACCCGTGTGGTGCCGGAATCGTCCGTGAAGTCCGCTGCGCCGTCGCGGACGCGCAGCGTGGTCGAGCTGCCCGCTGTTCTGACGTCCACATCCGTCCCGATCAGGGCAATGGTCCCGCCCGGCGTGTTGATGGTGGAGATGCCGCCATCCCCGCTGGTGAACTGAATCAGGCCGGAGAGCAGGACGATCGCGTCTTCCTCCAGCCGCACTTCGCTGTTCTGCCCCACATCAAGCCGCGCGCCGTTGCCGAACACCACGGTCACTGCATCGCCCGCGCTGTTGCCTGTGGTGATCGTGGCACCGAAATTGAGGGCCTGGCCCACGCTCACATTCGCGCCCTGCGCAAAGGTCACCTGCGCAGTGACATCGGGGTCTTGCCGCACTTGCACGCGGATTTCATTCGTGCGCCGCACCTTGTCAAAGCGCCGATCCATGACCGAGGCCAGATTGTAAGAGGGGCGCTCCCACATCTCATCAAAACCCTGCCCAAAGCGGTAGTTGAGCCGCAGCGTAATCTCGCCCTCCAGATCGTCCATTGCATTGTCTTTGGTGGCGGAGCTGCGGATCGTGAAGGCGTTCACCGGCGTATATTCCATGGCGAACTGATAGCCCCAGATGTCGTCCCCATCGGGGTTGAGCGCATCCGTCTTTTCCTGAATCCAGTGGTAGCCCTTGGCAAAAACCTCCAGCTCCGGGATTTTGGGAGCGCGGCCCGAGACTTCGATGTCTTCTCCGCCCAGAGCCTTCTCCTCATAGCCATCGCCGCGCCCGCGCCAATCCGATAGCGCGAAGTATTTGTTAAAGCTCACCCCATACAGGCTGGTCTTGTAATCCACGCCCAAAGACATGCGGCTGTGGTGATAGGGCCATTGATGATCAAAGAACGCATTGGCCCCGAACATGTGCTGCTCGTCATCGGTGATATAGCGATAGGCGAGGCCCGCATTGGCCGTCTTACGCCGGTCCACCACGCCCGTGCCGATATCCTCGACTTCCTTCTTGGAGAAGGACCCCTGCGCAAAGACATTGTGGTGCAGGTCTTCGCTGCTCCACAGCGGCTGCACGCTCAGGATCGAATATTCATCGAGCCCGCCTTCGGTCAGGGAATATTCCAGCTCCAGCTTGTTGAGGAACACCAGCGAACTTGCCGCCGCTCCGGCGCGCAAACCCTCAAGACCACTGCGCAGCGCCAGCGTTTGCAAATCACTGCCAACATCACCCGTCTCACCGCCGGACAACCCGGTCATCGCTCCAGCTAGCCCTTCGGCCAGAGCCGTACCCCCGCGCGCCATCTCATTCGTGGCCGCATCCATCGCCGCCGAAGCCATAGCGTTATCCAGCTCCGGCAAGATGCTGCGCAAATTCTCCCGCACCCAGTCCTGCGTCAGGCTGCCACCACCCGAGAGCAGGGACCGACCGCGCCGCGCCAACATCGAGACCGCATCCTCCATCCGCGGATCGCCTTCGAGCATCTGCCCGCTCGCAATCACCTCGCGCGCAATCCGCCGCTCCCAATCGCTGTATTCGCGCTCGGGCTCTTGCTCATAAACTACGGAAGAGGAAGTCTCAGAACCTTGCGCAACCGCATGCGTTGTCGGAAACACACACAGCATTGCCAAAATCAAAACAAACAAAAATCTCTCAGCAATCCAATGCGGCATCAATAACGGCGGTTCAGATCAAAAAATTAAGTAAATACGGCGCAATACCAGAATAAATACTATTGAAATCATCCAAGCGGGGCAAGTCTGAATTGCCCGTACCTGGTATTTGTTCCGAATCCGCGCCGCCCTCTGGTGAGGCGCCTGCTTTCCGCCGCCAATTGGGGATGAAGCAACGGTGCAGGCGCCTCGCCGGAAGGGGCGATGTCCGTTCGCCTATGTCGGGGCCTCCAGCCCCATCCGCTTGAACGCGCGGGCGAGCGTGATCGGCGATACGCCCAGGCGCGCCGCTTCATCCTTCGCGCTGATGCCGCTCTGGGACAC
>NZ_JABJVY010000065.1:0-3275 GCF_040750475.1 Amorphus sp. 3PC139-8
GCTATGACGCTATGGGTCTCCCCTGGCGGTCGGGGCGCTGGCAATGCCGTCGGGCGGCGGCGCAAACAGCGGAAACAAATCCCTTTGTTCGGCGTTTGACGGCCAGCCGACAACAGCTTTGTAGCGGCACGCCTATAGCCAATATTGCTCACCGCCTTGGGATGTCGCGCGAAGGATACACCCGTAGCTTCACTCGCCTACATGGCATTCCTCCACACACCTATGTCGTCGCTCGCCGGCTTAACAAAGCTCGCCGGCTGTTACGTGCTGGACAGCCCGTGGCCTCCGCCGCGTATGAAGCTGGCTTCAGCGACCAAAGCCATTTAGGTCGCATGTTTTTTACGGCGTTCGGCACCAGTCCGGCGCGTTACGGCGCTGCTTTCGCGTAGCACCGATCACAGGCGTTCCAGACTGCTTCGTCCCCTCCGTATACCGTCGAACCTAACGATAGGTTTGACGAGAAATCGGTCGTGGATGGTTCGACAATTGCAGTTTTAATCTCGGCGGGTGTGCTCGGTGGGGCGGCCAACGCCATTGCCGGAGGCGGCACCTTTTTCACCTTTCCGGCGCTTATCGCCACCGGGCTGGACCCCGTGACGGCTAACGCGTCCAACGCGATCGCGATTTATCCCGGACACGCGGCAGCCGTACCAGCGTATCGCCGCGAACTCAGAATGCCGGGGCGAACCCTGCTGAGACGCGCCGCCATTGCCGCTGTCGGCGGCAGCTTCGGCGCACTGCTGCTGTTGGCGACCGGTGAAGCCGCCTTCACCGAACTTGTGCCGTGGTTGTTGGCCTTAGCCACAGCGATTTTCTGGGCCGCAGCCAAGCTCAATAGACTGATCGCTCGAATGAACCTTGACTCGCCCAGTGGGTCGACCGCGATCCAGTTCATCTTCGCCGTGTACGGTGGCTACTTCGGAGCCGGCCTGGGCGTGTTGCTAATGGCCGCGCTAACCATGATCGGCGTATCCGATGTCCAGAGCGCCAACGCTCAGAAGAATCTTCTGGCCGCAGTAATCACCACGATCTCGGCTGCGATCTTTATCGGAGCCGAACTCGTCCATTGGCCGAGCACCGTCGTCGTGCTCCTGGGTGCTGTCGCGGGGGGTTACCTTGGCGCGCGGCTCGCCCGGCACATCCCGGCACGTGTCCTGCGCGGGTTCATTGTCTCCCTCGGATTGGTGCTCTCGGTCTACTACTTCGTCACCTGACGTCCGCATCTACTTCGCGCTTGAACAAGCGGGATCCAATAAACCTCAACACTATAAATCGAAAATCAGACAATGCCGAATTCAACCGCTCTACATTCAACAACGAGCTACGACCAATCTCCAAGGTCTTGCTGGCCTTGGCTGGCCATAATTTCCCCGGCCGGCTCGTTACCTATAGACGTTGGCAAATAACGTATGGTCACTCATTGGCAACCGGCAACGGTGGCAGGCGTCGTTTAACCGGCGACGACTGGATGATGGAAGTGTTCGTCATCGCGTGCGGAATGATCAGGTCGATGACGCGCTCCAAATCCCCCACGGACTGGACGTGCGCCCGCGCGAGAAAACAGTCCTCCCCGGTTATCCGGTCGCACTCGGTGATCTCGGGAATGTTGCGGATCGTCTCCGCAACCTGTGCCAGCGCGCCAGGCATCGGCCGGATTCGCAGCCACGCCGCGATCGGCAGGCCGAGCGCGTCCGGCGCCAGATCGGCGCTGTAACCCGTGATGACACCCGCCTCTTCAAGGCGCTTCACACGCTCCGCGACACTCGGCGCGGAGAGACCGACTTTTCGCGCCAGCTCCGCTGTCGTCGTCCGCGCATTCGCGACGAGGCTACGCAGGATCACGTCATCGACCGCGTCGACATCGCCATTTTCATAATTAAGGCGTTTCATCGTTTTCTACCATGTATCCGAATACGATTCGGGCCTTATAACACGAAGCTTCTATATATAACGCGGACTTTCTCCTTCAAAATATAATCCAGCGAAGGAGGTGCCCCATGCCATCCGATACATCCTCCGCCCAGCGCCTCAACCGCGCCGCCGAGACCGTCCCCCCGCATGCCTGGTTCGGCGTCAGCGCGGTGTTCCACTATCTGGGGCCGAGCTTCGCCGTGCTGCTGTTCCCGGCCGTGGGCGTCCTGGGGGTTGCCTGGTTCCGGATCGCCTCGGCGGCATTGATCTTCGCCCCCGTCACCCGACCGTGGCGGACACTTCGGGCGGCGGACGGACGCACCCGGCTTCTGCTCATCGGCCTCGGGCTGTGCCTCGCGGTCATGAACACATCCTTTTACCTTGCGCTCGACAGGCTGCCGATGAGTTTGGTGGCGGCGATGGAGTTCGTCGGCACGATCGGCGTGGCCCTCTACGGACTGCGCACTGGCCGCAATGCGCTGGCGCTCGCGCTCGCCGTCGTCGGCGTGTTCGTCCTCATCGACATCAAGTGGGCGACGGACCCCTGGGGGCTGTTCTGGTCGGCGCTCAACGCGGCGCTGTTCGCCGGCTACATCCTGCTCGGCCACCGCGCAGCCGCGAGCGGGGCGAACCAGGGCGTGGAGAGACTCGGCGCGGCCATGGCCATCGCCTTCGTCATCGTGATGCCCATCGGGATCGTCGAGGCGGCACGGGCGTTCGGTGCCATCGAGCTGGTTCTCGCCGGGATCGGGGTCGGCGTGTGCTCGTCCGTGGTTCCTTATGTCTGCGACCAACTCGCCATGTCGCGCCTGCCGCGCGCAAGCTTTGCCCTGCTGCTCGCGCTGCTGCCGGCCACCGCGACGGTTATCGCGGCCATCGTCCTCGCCCAGATTCCGACGCCGCAGGACCTGCTCGGCATCGTCCTGGTCATGGCCGGGATCGCGATCCACAGACCGGCCGACGTCTAGTCCGACCCAAGAAACGAAGATGATCGGAAAACCGGAACAACAGAGCCAGCCCCCATCTTCCGCGGACGGCGCCTTGTCGGCGGGCGTCGCCTTCGGCTTCCTCGGCATGCTGGGCTTCAGCGGCACGCTCGTCGCGACGCGAGCGGCGGTCGCCGACTTCTCGCCGCTGAGCATCACCTGCGCCCGGATCGTGATCGCCGGTGTGCTCGGCGCCATCTATCTGTCGGCCGTACGCGGATGGACGCTACCCCGTCGGGATCTCTTGCCCAGCCTACTGGTCATGGGGCTTGGCCTCGCCGTCGGCTATCCGTTCTTCATTGCGCTCGCGCTCGAAAGCGTGCCGTCGGTACACGGCGCCGTGGTTGCGGGCCTTACCCCCGCGGCCACGGCGATCAT
>NZ_JABJVY010000066.1:0-3272 GCF_040750475.1 Amorphus sp. 3PC139-8
GCTATGACGCCATGGGTCTCCCCTGGCGGTCGGGGCGCTGGCAATGCCGTCGGGCGGCGGCGCAAACAGCGGAAACAGATCCCTTTGTTCGGCGTTTGACGGCCAGCCGACGGCAGCTTTCTGGCGGCACGTCTATTGCCGATATTGCTCGTCGCTTTGGGATGTCACGCGAAGGATACACACGTAGCTTCACGCGGCTACATGGCATTTCTCCACACGCCTATGTCGTCGCCCGCCGGCTTAACCATGCTCGCCTGCTGTTACGTGGCGGACAGCCTATTGCCTCCGCCGCGCAAGAAGCTGGCTTCAGCGACCAAAGCCATTTAGGCCGCCTGTTCTTTGCGGCCTTCGGCACTAGTCCGGCCCGCTACGGCGCTGCTTACGCGTAACACCGATCACAAACATTCCAGACTGCTCCGTCCCCTCCGCATACCTTCGGGCCTGACGATGGGATCGACGGGAAACCGGTCATGGATGGTTCGACAATTGTAGTTTTGATCTCAGCGGGTGTGCTCGGCGGGGCGGCTAATGCCATCGCCGGAGGCGGCACCTTTTTCACCTTTCCAGCACTTATCGCCACCGGGCTCGACCCCGTGACGGCTAACGCGTCCAACGCGATCGCGATTTATCCTGGGCACGCGGCAGCCGTGCCGGCGTATCGCCGGGAACTGAGAATGCCGGGCCGAACTCTGCTGAGACGCGCCGCCATAGCCGCTGTCGGCGGTAGTTTCGGCGCACTGCTGCTGCTGGCAACCGGTGAGGCCGCCTTCACCGAACTTGTCCCTTGGTTGTTGGCACTAGCCACAGCGATTTTCTGGACCGCTGCCAAGCTCAATAGATTGATCGCCCGAATGAACCTTGACTCCCCCAGTGGGTCGACCGCGATCCAGTTCATCTTCGCCGTGTACGGTGGCTACTTCGGGGCTGGCCTGGGCGTGTTGCTAATGGCCGCGCTAACCATGATCGGTGTATCCGATGTCCAGAGCGCCAACGCTCAGAAGAATCTTCTGGCCGCAGTAATCACCACGATCTCGGCTGCAATTTTTATCGGTGCCGAACTCGTCCATTGGCCGAGCACCGTCGTCGTGCTCCTGGGTGCTATGGCGGGGGGTTACCTTGGCGCGCGGCTCGCCCGGCACATCCCGGCACGCGTCCTGCGCGGGTTCATTGTCTCTCTCGGATTGGCCCTCTCGGTCTACTACTTCGTCACCTGACGTCCGTATCTACCTCGCACTTGAACAAGAGAGACGGAATAAACCTCAACCCTCCAAATAGGGAATCAAACGATGCCGTATTCAGTGGCTGCACATTCAACAATAACCTACGACCAGTCTTTAGGCTCTTGCTGATCTTGGCTCGCCATATTTTCCCGGCCGGCTCGTTACCTACAGACGCTGGCGAATAACGCATGGTCATTCAATGACAACCGGCAACGGCGGTAGGCGTCGTTTAACCGGCGACGACTGGATGATGGACGTGTTCGTCATCGCGTGCGGAATGATCAGGTCGATGATGCGCTCCAAATCCGCTACGGACTGGACGTGTGCCCGCGCGAGAAAACAGTCCTCCCCGGTTATCCGGTCGCACTCGGTGATCTCGGGAATGCTGCGGATCGTCTCCGCGACCTGTGCGAGCGCGCCGGGCACTGGCCGAATGCGCAGCCACGCCGCGATGGGTAATCCGAGAGCCTCCGGCGCCAGGTCCGCGCTGTAACCCGTGATGACGCCCGCCTCTTCGAGGCGCCTCACACGTTCCGCCACAGTCGGTGCGGAGAGGCCCACCTTTCGTGCCAGCTCCGCCGTTGTCGTCCGCGCGTTCGCAACGAGGTTACGCAGAATCACCTCATCAACCGCGTCGACATCACCATTTTCATAATTAAGGCGCTTCATCGTTTTGCCCATTCATAGAAAGGATATTTCAGGGTTTTGCCATGAAATACCCATGTATCATGCCGGTATTTCCCTTCAAAATACAAATCAATAGGGAGATGCCCAATGCCATCCGAGACCATGTCCGCCCGGCGCCTAAACCGCGCCGCCGAGACCGTCCCCCCGCATGCCTGGTTCGGCGTGAGCGCGGTGTTCCACTATCTGGGACCGAGCTTCGCCGTGTTGCTGTTTCCTGCCGTGGGCGTCCTGGGGGTTGCCTGGTTCCGGATCGCCTCGGCGGCCATGATCTTTGCCCCCATCACCAAGCCCTGGCGCACTCTCCGAGAGGCGGACGGACGCACCCGGCTCCTGCTCGCCGGCCTCGGGCTGTGCCTCGCCGTCATGAACACGTCCTTCTACCTCGCGCTCGACAGGTTGCCGATGAGCCTGGTGGCAGCGATGGAATTCGTCGGCACGATCGGTGTGGCCCTCTACGGACTACGCACCGGCCGCAATGTGCTGGCGCTCGCGCTCACCGTCGTAGGCGTGTTCGTCCTCATCGACGTTAAGTGGGCGACGGACCCCTGGGGGCTGTTCTGGTCAGCGCTCAACGCGGCGCTGTTCGCCGGCTACATCCTACTCGGCCATCGGGCCGCCGCGAGCGGAGCAAACCAAGGCGTAGAGAGACTTGGCGCGGCCATGGCCATCGCCTTCGTCATCGTGATGCCCATCGGGATCGTCGAGGCGGCCAAGGCGTTCGGCGCCATCGAGCTGGTTCTCGCCGGGATCGGGGTCGGCCTGTGCTCGTCCGTGATCCCCTATGTCTGCGACCAGCTCGCCATGTCGCGCCTGCCGCGCGCCAGCTTCGCGCTGTTGCTCGCGTTGCTGCCGGCCACCGCGACGGTCATCGCGGCCATGGTCCTCGCCCAGATACCGACGGTGCAGGATCTGCTCGGCATCGTCCTGGTCATGGTCGGGATTGCTCTCCACAGACCGGCCGACATCTAGTCCGACCCAAGGATCAAAGATGACCGGAGAACCTGAGCCACGAAGCCAGCGGGAGTCTTCCGCGGACAGCGCCTTGTCGACGGGCGTCGCCTTCGGCTTCTTCGGCATGCTAGGATTCAGCGGCACGCTCGTCGCGACGCGGGCGGCGGTCGCCGACTTCTCGCCGCTGAGCATCACCTGCGCCCGGATCGTGATCGCCGGTGTGCTCGGCGCCGTCTATCTGTCGGCCGTACGCGGATGGACGCTACCCCGTCGAGATCTCTTGCCCAGCCTACTGGTCATGGGGCTTGGCCTCGCCGTCGGCTATCCGTTCTTCATCGCGCTCGCGCTCGAAAGCGTGCCGTCGGTACACGGCGCCGTGGTTGCGGGCCTTACCCCCGCGGCCACGGCGATCAT
>NZ_JABJVY010000067.1:0-2647 GCF_040750475.1 Amorphus sp. 3PC139-8
CTGCTATAGCGCGACATTCTGGGAGAGAGGTGCGCGACAATCTGGATGAGAATCTGGTGTCGCGGCGGTGATGATGATTGCGACAATGGGTGTCGCGCGCAAGTCCCTTTCTCAGTTTGATTGTCGCGGAGCGTCAGTTAGCGGCGATATCGGCGGGTGTCGCATGTGAGGCTGGCCGCCCTGGTCCTTTTCGACGCTCGACGGCCTCGCGTCGCCTGTAGCTCTCGACATTCATCTCGAAGATGGTGGCGTGATGGACGAGACGATCGACCGCGGCGAGTGTCATGGCGGGATCGGGGAAGACCTTCTCCCAGGCGCCGAAGGGCTGGTTGGCGGTGATCAGCATTGAGCGTCGCTCGTAGCGGGCGCTGATGAGCTCGAACAGCACGCTCGTCTCTGCCTGATCCTTGGTGACGTAGGCGAGGTCGTCGAGGATGAGCAGGTGGAACTTGTCGAGCTTGGCGAGAGCGCTTTCGAGCGCAAGGTCGCGCCGGGCCTGCTGCAGCTTCTGGACGAGATCGGTGGTGCGGGTGAACAGCACCCTATATCCGTTCTCGATGAGGGCGAGCCCGATGGCCGAGGCGAGATGGCTCTTGCCACCGCCTGGCGGCCCGAACAGCAGAAGATTGGCGCCCTTCTCCAGCCAGCTGTCGCCGGCGGTAATCGCCATGACCTGGGCCTTGGAGATCATCGGGACGGCGTCGAACTCGAAGGTGTTGAGGGTCTTGCCCGGCAGAAGACGGGCCTCGGCGAGGTGACGCTCGATGCGGCGGCGGTCGCGTTCGGCCAGTTCGTGTTCTGCGAGCGCGGCCAGGAAGCGGGCGGCCGGCCAGCCTTCCTTGTCGGCCTGCTCGGCGAATTGCGGCCAGATCACCTTGCTGGCGGGCAGACGCAGCTCGTTGAGAAGCAGGCTGAGCCTGGCGGGATCGATTGTCTTGTCGCTCATGCCGCACCTCCCGTCACCCCGGTGCCGATCAGGGCTTCATAGGCGTCGAGGGAAGCAAAGCGCACGACAATGTTCGGCAGGTTTGCCGGATCGGGCGCGAACCGCGCTCTCAGGACGGCCATGTCGGGCAGTTGGCGGGCCTCGAGACACGCGGAGAGCTGCTCGGCCAGTTCGCTCTCGCAGCCGCGTTCATGGGCGATGGCGAGAAGCTCGACCATGGTGCGGCAGGCCTGTCGTTCCGGCAGCCGCTCAATGAGACGGTCGAAGGTTCGCCGGTAGGCCTCGCGCGGAAACAGCTGGTCGCGGTAGACGAGGTTCATCAGCGCCATGGGCTTCCTGCGCAGGGAATGGATCACATGGCGATAGTTGACGACCTGGTCGTGCTTGCCGGAGGAGGAGGCGCGCCCGCGCGGCAGCGTCATGAGATGCGTGCCGCCGATGAAGACATCCAGACGGTCGTCGTAAAGGCGCACACGCAAGCGGTGGCCGATCAGGCGCGAGGGCACGGTGTAGAACACCTTGCGCAGGGTAAAGCCGCCCGCGGACGTGACGCGCACGGTGACCTCCTCATAGTCGGTGGTGCGCCGGTTGGGCAGTTCCTTCAGTTCGCTGCGTTCGACATCGATGCGCTTGCGATTGCGGGCGTTCATGCGGCTGACGATCTCGTCGACGAAGCGGCGGTAGGCGGCCAGGTCGTCGAAATCGCGCGAGCCGCGCATCAAAAGTGCATCCTCGATCGCCCGCTTGAGATGACCATGCGAGCCTTCGATGGCGCCGTTCTCGTGGGCGATGCCGGCATTGTTGCGCGTCGCCGTCATGCCGTAATGCCCGCACAGCTCCGCGTAGCGACGCGTCAGATCCTCGCGTGCATCCCTGTCCAGATTGCGGAAGGCCGCCGACAGGCTGTCCGAGCGATGCTCGCGCGGGACACCGCCGAGCGACCAGAGCGCGTTCTGCAGGCCTTCGGCCAGGGCGACGAAGCTCTCGCCGCCGAGCACGACATGGGCATGCTCGAAGCCGGAATAGGCGAGCCGGAAATGATAAAGCCGATGATCGAGGGGCGCTCGGGCGATGGTGATGCCGGCGCCGCCCATGTCGGTGAAATCCGACAGGCCAAGCCGCCCGGGCTCATGCACTTGCCGGAAAATGACCTCCTGTTCCTCGCCGTGAATGGCGCGCCAGGCACGGATGCGCCGCTCCAGCGTGCGGCGCACGCCACTGTCCAACTCGGGATGGCGGCGCATCATCTCCTCGAAGATGGCCACGGGTCGAATGCCGGGAGCCGCCTTCAGAAGCGGTACGACTTCATTGTCGAAAATGCCGGCAAGCGGGTCGGGCCGCCGGCGGCAGCGCGATGTCTGCTTTTGCGAGGGCAGCCGCGGATCGGTCTCGATCCGGTAGGCGGTCGCCATGCTGATCGATGCCTTCGCCGCGGCGACGGCCGTCGGATGGGTCTGTCGGAGCTTCATGTAGAGCCTCATCTGGTGATCGGTTACGTGGCGGCCAGGCACGAGGCGATTCCTCCGAATGGGAAAAACCACCCGCATACCCGACCGGCCGCGAACACCAGTGAAAGGCCCTTGAACAGCCCGCCGCCGCTGAACGGAAACTCCGGTCGGGCTACGCCCTCCCTGCGTTCCCGCCCAGCGGCGTTCTCATCCTGATTGACGCTGCCCTCTCACCTTGATTGCCGCGCCGCAC
>NZ_JABJVY010000068.1:0-2585 GCF_040750475.1 Amorphus sp. 3PC139-8
CCGTTCACGAAGATCATTGGAATAGGGTTTGGTCATGCATGCCAGCCTCCACCCAGCAGGCAGCTTGAATCAGATCCGACCCCTCAAGGGAATCCCTTCGTCGATTCAAAAACCAAATGACACGCTCTAAACGTCGACGAGGCGGAGATCGAACAGCGCCGCGACGGCTGGAAGCAGCAGGAAACACGTGACAAGAGGGAGAGCCTGGGTAAATTCGCCGAGCTGGGGAACCAAGAGGCCGCGACGGACTGAGCAATTCCAGCAAAAGTGTTCTTGCGATTTTGCATCCGGAATTGCGATACTGAAAATCGAGGCAGAATACGTGGGCGGTTCTTTTCGCTCATGCCAGTTCGCTCGCGGCTGCGTGGGCGCGGCCTGACCGGGCGGCCCATTGCCGCCTTTTTTGTCGTCGGCCACACGTAATGGATGAAGTGACCGACATGGGCCGAAGTTGTTGAGAAGGGCCGGTGTTGCCGCGGGTGAGAAGTCCTGATTCAGTCATCCTTATCAGAGGAGGGCGTGACGATGATGGGCGATCGGCTGGTGATGCAGGAGGCGCTGTTCCACGAGTTCAGCATCGAGCGCCATGTTCCGAGTAACCATCTGGTACGCTCGATCGATCGGTTCGTTGACCAGACCGGTATCTGCACTCGCCCGCAGCCGTTCTATAGCGGTATCGGACGCCCTTCGATAGATCCTGAACTGATGATCCGGATGCTGATCGTCGGCTATTGCTTTGGCATCCGTTCGGAGCGCCGGCTTTGCGAAGAAGTCCATTTGAACCTCGTTTATCGCTGGTTCTGCCGGCTTGGGCTCGACGACGACGTGCCCGATCCCTCGACGTTCTCGAAGAACCGACATCATGGCCGCTTCCGGCAGTGCGACCTCTTCCGTTAGCTGTTCGAGGCGACGGTGCGGCGCTGCATCGATGAGGGACTGATCGGTGGGAACGGCTTTGCGGTGGATGCAAGCCTGATCCGGGCCGAAGCCGATCGATAATGCTACCATCCTGGGGACGAAGGGTCCGGTCCGAGCGATCGACGAGTATCTCGCCATGCTCGGCGATACTGCCTTCGGCGCTGCGACCAGGGTGGTGCCGTCGCGCGTGTCGCCGTCGGATCCTGCGTCCCGCTACTCCTCGGCGCATGGCACCCAAGCGCAGTTCTGCTACGCCACCAGCTATCTGATCGATGTCAAGAACGCCGTGATCATCGATGTCGACGCCAGCATGGCCATGCGTCAGGTCGAGGTCACCGCAGCGAAGCGGATGATCGAGCGCGCACACGACGATCTTGGGCTGTGGCCCCGAAAGCTGATTGCCGACACGAGCTATGGCTCCGCCGAAATGCTCGGCTTGCTGGTCCACGACCGTGATATCGAGCCGCACATCCCGGTGTTCGACAAGTCCGCCCGGGTCGATGGCACCTCTGCCCGCGCCGATTTCGCCTACCATCTTAATCGCTATCGTTACATCTGCCCGGCCGGCAAGGTGTTGAAGCGAACCCGACCCTATGGCGGCCGCGATCCGGACATGCCACATGCCGACGGATTCTTCCGCTATCAGGCCAGCAAGCCCGACTGCGATGCCTGCGCGCTCAAGCCGCGATGCTGTTCCGGCGCCGAGGCCCGGAAGGTGCCTTGCTCAGTCCACGAAGGAGCCCGCCTCACCTCGTACGCGCCATCGCCCAAGAGGAGGAGTGGATCGCCTCCCGACGCGAGCGCAAGAAGGTTGAGATGTTGTTTGCCCACCTCAAGCGCATTCTGCGACTGGATCGACTGCGACTGCGTGACCCCAACGGAGGCCGGGACGAGTTCCATCTCGGATGCCGCGATGCTCGTGGCGCTCCTGCCCCGGATGATCCACATCCGGGGTGTTTCAAGACTGATGCAGCTGGTGCGGTTGGTCGGCGAGGAAGCAGGTCGGACCGACCCCGGTTGCGAGTTCATCCTCACACGCCTCGCGGAGATCCTGTTGAGCGAAGCATTGCGAGTGGCGCCTCAGAATGGAGCGCAGCCGGGACTTTTGCGTGGGCTTGCGGATCCGCGGATTTCCACGGCCCTGCGGCTGATGCACGGCAGTACCGGACGATCCTGGACGGTCACCGATCTCGCACACGCAGCCGGCATGTCCCGCTCGGCCTTCTTCGACCGGTTCGCCCGCACCGTCGGCACCCGACCGATGGAATATCTTCTGGCCTGGCGCATGGCCGTCGCCAAGGACCTGCTGCGCGACGGCAAACTTACGCTGGACGAAATTGCTGGCCCCGTCGGGTATGGTCCGGCGGGGACCTTCAGCACGGCCTTTCGCCGACACGTCGGGCTGTCCCCCCCGGTCGTTTCGCGAGAAAGGCAAGCGCCTTGAGTGAACCAACGCCAAGCACTCGCTGGCATTGAACACGTCCGCAGGCACTCTCGTTTTCAGCGCCACAGAGATGACTGTGCCTACCCGACTATGGCGTCGGGGGCTGTTGGGATTCGTTGGTGCAGGTCGACGGCACTGCCCCTAGATGTGGAGTTTCGATAGGTTGTTCATTCGGGCCTGACCGAGGAGATTGGAGTTACCACGCTTCAACCGCCCTCGGAGA
>NZ_JABJVY010000069.1:0-2211 GCF_040750475.1 Amorphus sp. 3PC139-8
CGATCAACTCATCCCTTCGGACAGGGTCCGAAGGGGTTGATCTCGCGGGATGAGGAAAAGTGGGCACCGGTTTTCCGGATGGATTTTGCCGCTCACGCCGGTTCGCTCTGCTCACGGCTGCGCGGACGCGGCCTATCGGCCGGCGCGCGGTCGCGCGCTAGCCTCGCAACGCAGCGAAAGTGGGGTAGCGGCCTTCCCACCGCATCCCGCTCTAAGTCAGCGTCAAAAGTCCATCGAGTGACGGCAGCACGGCCGCCGGCGGCAAATCCTTGTACTCGTCCGGCTGGGCGGTGCGGTTCAGCCAGACCGAACGGAAGCCGAAAGCCGTCGCGCCGGCAATGTCCCAGCGGTTCGACGACTGGAACGAGACGGCTTCCGGAAACACCTTGAAGCGCGTGGTCACCAGCTCGTACACCGCTTCGGCGGTCTTATAGGTGCGGATTTCGTCGACGGACACGATCTCCTCGAACAGATCCGCAATGCCGGCCGAAGAGGCCGCGCTCTCCAGCATGGCCGGCGAGCCGTTCGAGAGGATCGCAAGACGCGCGCCTTTTTCGCGCAGCGCCGTCAAAACCTTCGGCACCTCCGGATAGCAGTCGAGATGGCGGTAGGCGTCGAGCAGGCGCTCGCGCAGATCCGGATCGGCATCGGGGACCTTGGTGAGCGCGAAGTCGAGACCTTGCTCCGTCAGGCTCCAGAAGTCGACATAGCGGCCCATAAGGGCACGCACCCAGGAATATTCGAGCTGCTTCTGCCGCCAGATTTCCGAAATGCGCTGGGCATCGGCTCCGATGGCATCGGCATGGCGGCGCACTGCGGCGTGAACGTCGAAGAGGGTGCCGTAGGCGTCGAATACATAGACGGCGTGGGCCATGGCGCTCTCCTCATTGGCGGCGATCCGTGTGCCATATCGGCGCTCGCACTCTTTCCGTTCTGCACAGCCGGTTGCCGGCTCGCAAGTGCGAGAATCGCAAATCGGATTTCGGACGGTGCGACATTTACCGCGATCGTGCGAACGCAAGACGCTCCGCCCCGGAGGATCGTTCCCGTTTTTCGCCATCCAAGAAAGAATTTTCTTGCGACGATGGGCGAGGTTGACGGTTCATGGGGCGAATTTGACATTTGACGTCCGGTTGCCGCGCGTTCGCGGGACGGCGCAGCGGTTTCCCCTTCGCCTGGGAAAAGGTTCTAGCGACTGTTGTGGGACTTGAAACGAAGGCTTGCGTTGAGCCGGGAAGGTTCCGTGCAAAAAAGGAAGCGGTCTGATGGTGCAATGGTCTGAGACGTGGACGTGGCTCGACGGCGAGTGGATCAATGGAAATCCGTCGATCATGGGGCCGCGCGATCATGCGGCCTGGCTGTGCTCCGTGGTGTTCGACGGTGCGCGCTCGTTCGAAGGCGTCATGCCGGACCTGGATCAGCACTGCGCCCGCGTGAACCGCTCCGCCGAGGCGCTTGGGCTGAAGCCGACCATGTCTGCGGGCGCGATCATGGAGCTCACTCAGGAAGGGGTCGGCAAGTTCGCCCCCGACACCGCTCTCTATATCCGGCCGATGTACTGGGCCGAGGATGGTGGCTTCATGGCGGTGGCCCCGGATCCGGAGACCACGCGTTTTTGCCTCTGCCTCTACGAGACGCCGATGCCGCCGGCGACGGGAATTTCGGTCACGGTGTCCCGCTTCCGTCGTCCGTCGCTGGAGACGATGCCGACCAATGCCAAGGCCGGATGTCTTTATCCGAACAACGCGCGCGCGCTGACAGAAGCGCGTGACCGCGGGTTCGACAACGCGCTGGTGCTGGACATGCTCGGCAACGTGGCCGAGCTTGCCACCTCGAATGTGTTCCTGGTCAAGGATGGCAAGGTCGCGACTCCGGCCTCGAACGGGTCCTTCCTCGCCGGCGTGACTCGGAGCCGAGTGATAGACCTTCTGGGGCGTGATGGGTTCGACGTTCAGGCGACCACGCTGAAGGTCGCCGACTTCCTGGACGCCGACGAGATCTTCACCACCGGAAACTACTCCAAGGTCGGCCCGGTCACGCGGATCGAAGACCGGGATCTTCAGCCCGGACCGGTCGCCAAGCGCGCACGCGAACTCTACTGGGACTGGGCGCACAGCTAACGCGCTTAGAGCGCGTCATTTGGTTTTTGAATCGGAAATGGGATTCCCTTGAGGGGTTGGATCTGATTCAAGCTGCCTGCTGGGTGGAGGC
>NZ_JABJVY010000070.1:0-2025 GCF_040750475.1 Amorphus sp. 3PC139-8
GTCATGCATGCCAGCCTCCACCCAGCAGGCAGCTTGAATCAGATCCAACCCCTCAAGGGAATCCCATTTCCGATTCAGACCCCAAATGACACGCTCTAGCGCCGGGCGATCAGTCGGATCGGTATTTCCAGCTCGTTCGGCCGGACCCTGTCCAACCGTCGCCGACGATTACGGCGCATGGCGGCAACGGGTCTATCGCCGGGGTCACGCACCCGACGGAAAAGCGCAAGTTCAGCATCGCCGAGCTTCGACGGATCTGCGCGTTTCCGGACGATTTCAAGCTGACGGACAGCTACGCCCAGCAATGGGAGCGCCTTGGACGTTCCGTGCCGCCGGTCATGATGGGCCACATCGCGGCGACGATCCGGGACGAAATCTTCGCCCGGATCTAGGCCAAGTCATCGACCGAAAGGTCGAGGGCGTGCGCGATACGCTTGATGGTTTCGAAGCTTCCATCGCGAGCGCCGGTTTCGATCTGCGACAGGTAGGCGGTGCTCACGTCCGCCTTTTCCGCGAGCTGGCGCGACGTCAGTCCGCGATATTCGCGCCAGACACGAATGCGGCTTTCGCCGTCGATGATGCGGTTCGCGACGTCCGCCGGGACAAGTTCTTCCTCGCCCGCCGCAAGCCGTGACCGGAACGTCCGGACGGCTTCGGCGTCCTGATGATCTTCGGCGGCTTCGCGCAGGGCCAGGAACTCGGCTTCCGGCATGACGACCAGCCGCTCGCCGCTCGGGGTCGTGATGATCTGTTCGGCCATCTTGGTCTCCTAGTCGTAGGCTCCGCCGCGCGGTGCTACCCTGATGACCGCGATCACTTCGCCATCTTCGGAGAAGATCGCGCGCCAATCGCCGACGCGCAAACGAGAGTAACCGGGCTCGCCCTTGAGCGATTTGACGTTGTTCGCGAGGCTCGCCGGGTCGGTCGCGTATTGCTCAATTTTGGACCGGATCAGCCGGGCCGTGTTGGCCGGAATACGGCTTAGGGTCTTCAGGGCGCCGCGGCTGTATGCGATCCGGTTCATGGGTCGAAAATAGCAATCCGCTAACAAAATAACCAGAATGAATTTGCAATTAGCTAATTACATTCGCTTGCAGCAGGGCCGGCCCGAAGGCCAGCCCTGCCGAGGCGATTGACTGTGGAGCGTCGCAGCTCGCCGTTCATTCGGTCGCGGCTTCGGCAACTTCGAAGGTCGAGCCATCGCGCTTGACCTTCCCGGCAGCGACGAGCCGATTGACCGACTTTCGCATGATGCCCTTTTGCTGGGTCGGGGCGAGCTGACCGTAGCCATCCGGATCCCGGTCGATCCAAGCCTTCCGGAAAGGGCCGACCTTTGCCGGGCCGACTTCGCCGATGATGTCGAAGACGATACCGTCGACGGTTTCCGGGGTGCGGAGCGGCCCCTTTTCGACCTTCTGCGCCTTCGGCTCCGCCGGCGCGGCATCGGCCGGCTGCGCCAGGACTTCGAGTTCGGAGATCTCGGCGACGCTTTCGCTCGCTTCGATCTCGGAGCGCAGCTTTTCGCAGGCTTCATCGAAGTCGGAAATCGCGAGGATCAGGTCCGCGTCGATCGGGCATTCGAGTTAGTCGCATGCCGCGCGAAAGCGGTCGCCCTCTAGGCGCGGCCCGATGCGGCCGGTTTGGTCGGCGTTTCCCCCTAAATCATCGTTCCCGACGTCGAGCCGGTTGAAAGCGGGCGGAATACGGCAGACCGATCATGGGCCGATCGATCGGATGGCAACGGTTAACTTGCCCGGCCCGACGACAACGGCCCGCGACGATCCGGGACGAAATCTTCGTCGCCGGCCGCAAAGCGTGACCGGAACCTCCGGGCGGCTTCGGCGGCCTCGCGCATTGCCAGGAACTCGGCTTCCGGCATAACGACCAGCCGTTCACCCCTCGGCGTCGTGATGATCCGTTCGGCCATCTTGGTCTCCTAAGTGTTCAATCCCGGCATTTGATGGATTGGATCGACACTGAATCGATCCGGTTCTGAAGTCCACTGTTTGCAAATGAACTCATAAG
>NZ_JABJVY010000071.1:0-1421 GCF_040750475.1 Amorphus sp. 3PC139-8
ATGACCGATCGGCAACCAACTTCCTTGCCGCAGTCTGCATCGCCGCAGCCGTCAGCTACTGGTTATGAGTCCGGACCTTAGAGGGGGCACGTCATTAATGTCGCTTCCACCATCACACTTTTATCAAATGCCCGGGAAAGGCAGCGAGTAGGTCATCCGTGCTATACATGTACCGGTGCACCTTGGCGAGTGCACCGTGACTTTCCACGAGAGCATCGAGCGCTGCTGGCGTCGACGCGTCGACGCGCGCGGGTGCGGCTGCATCTGTCACGGAGTAGTAGTCGTAGAACTTCCATTCACCGCCCAGAAGTCTGCCGCCGAACGACACCCACACATTCGGCACTTCGTAGGCATCAGCCAATATCAGACCATGCAGAGACGAGGAGAGCACCGCCCGGCACTCGCACAACTGCGTGACGAACGCCTCCGGATCACTACGCACATCAAGAACGCGGAGCATCGGAGTTCTGCTTTGCGCGACAATATTTGCGGCAGCCTCGGTTTCCGAGAAATGCGGGATGACGGCAACATCATAGCGCCTCTCGACCATCGGATTGAAGTATCTAGGCATCAGCAACGCTGGGTCGCCCAGGGGGATCGTTCGGTCTATCCCATACAGGCGGTCGAGTAATGCGAACGTCCCAGCGCCACGCAAGGCGTGAACACGGGATGGATTGATCCGATGTCGAGGCGCAACGCCATCGATTGAGCCTGCACCCCATATCGTGCTCATGAAGGTAGCTGAGCCGATCAGACTGCCTATCGCCCGCAGGTGAGGCACTAGGGACGAGCTCGCGCGGTAGATCGGCCATCCAGTGATCTTTGGAAGCATGTAGGGATTGAGTTGATCGCCAACGTTCTTCGTACCCTCGAAGAACTCAACGGCAATGGCCTCTGGAGTTGTCAACCTTTGTATGAGACCTTGGCCGGCTTTCGTTAAGAGCGATAGTCGCATGATTAGGACACTTCTCTTGCTGGGTGGATAGACAACTTCCTACTGGATTGCACGCCGTGCTCAAGCAGTCCATACAGGAGCGAGCGTAGCCAGTTTCATCACCGCCAGCATGGCACACCCTGTCAAGGGACCTGTGTCCAGAGCCAGTAGCGAGTATAGCGGCATTTTTGAGCGTGAGACACGCGAAGAAGGCCACGAGGCGGATGTCAGCGAGTGTCTGGGCGCATCTTTCATAGTCCTTAACCAGACGTCGGAAGCGGGTGGCCCAAGCGAAGGACCGCTCGACGACCCATCTCTCGCCGGCGAAGGGCCCAAGCCGGAGCGCATCATGATCGATGCGACGCATCTGAAGGCCCACCGCACCGCGGCGAGCCTGCTTAAGTGTTCAGTCCCGGCATTTGATGGATTGGATCGACACTGAATCGATCCGGTTCTGAAGTCCACTGTTTGCAAATGAACTCATAAG
>NZ_JABJVY010000072.1:0-1362 GCF_040750475.1 Amorphus sp. 3PC139-8
GATTTCTCCCGCCGCGCCCTGCTGGTCGGGGCGGCGGCGGCCTCGGTCGCGCCCTTTCTCGGCCTGAAGGCGGACAAGGCGTCTGCGGCGGAACCGAGGATCGCGGACCGGCCGCTGCTCCTCACCAATCTTCGCCTGTTCGACGGCCTCGGCAGCCTGCGCGAGGGCGTGTCGATCCTGGTGGAGGGCAACCGGATCGCCGGTCTGCCGGGGGCGGACGAGCGCATCGAGGGCGCTCAGGTGATCGACTGCGGCGGCCGGCTCGCCATGCCCGGCCTGATCGACGCCCATTGGCACTCCATGCTGTGCGCCATCACCGAGATGGCCGCCATGACGGCGGATGTCGGTTACATCTATCTGGTCGCCGCGCGCGAGGCGGAGCGCACCTTGATGCGCGGCTTCACCTCGGTGCGCGATGCCGGCGGGCCGTCGTTCGCGCTGAAGCGGGCGATCGACGAGGGCGTGGTCGACGGTCCGCGCATCTATCCCTGTGGGGCGATGATCTCGCAGACCTCCGGCCACGGCGATTTCCGCATGCGCCACGAGGTGCCCGCCGCGCTGGACGATGTCAGCTACGGCGAACGCGTCGGGGTGGCGGCGATCGCGGACGGGCGCGCGCAGGTGCTGAAGCGGGTGCGCGAGCAGCTCATGCTGGGGGCCTCGCAGATCAAGCTGATGGCCGGCGGCGGGGTGACCTCGTCGTTCGATCCGATCGACACGCTGCAATATACCGAGGAGGAGTTGCACGCGGGGGTGCAGGCGGCGGGCGACTGGAACACCTACGTGATGGTGCACGTCTATACGCCGCCCGGCATCAAGCGGGCGCTGCGCGCGGGGGTGCAGTCGATCGAGCACGGCCAGCTCGCCGACGAGGAGGCGGTCAAGATGATGGCCAACATGGGCGCGTGGTGGAGCCTGCAGCCCTTCCTGGCCGACGTCGACGCCAACATCAAATCGGGGCCGAGCGCCAAGGCCAAGCAGGAAGAGGTCGCGAAGGGCACCGTGCGGGCCTACGAGATGGCGAAGCGGCACCGTGTGAAGACGGCCTGGGGCACCGACATCCTGTTCAGCCCGCAGAACCTGCCGAGCCATGGCCGTCAGCTCGCCAAGCTCACGCCGCGCTTCTACGAGCCGCTGGATCTGCTTGCGATCGCGACCGGCACCAATGGCGAGCTTCTGCGCCTGTCCGGACCGCGCAACCCCTATGACGGCAAGCTCGGCGTGATCGAGCCCGGCGCCTTCGCCGACATCCTGGTCGCAGACGGCGATCCCACCCAGACCCTCGACTTCCTCTCCGATCCCGACACAAATCTCCGCATGATCATGAAGGACGGAAAAATCTATAAGGACACAAGGGGATGA
>NZ_JABJVY010000073.1:0-1321 GCF_040750475.1 Amorphus sp. 3PC139-8
TGAACCGCCCCGGCATCGCCGGAGGCTGTTTGGTTTAAGTCATGCTGCTATTTGCTGCTCGTCGAGCAGAGCGTGATAGCGTTCCTCGGCTTCGGCCGGCGGGATATTGCCGATGGGTTCCAGCAGCCTGCGATTGTTGAACCAATCGACCCAGCTGAGCGTCGCGAACTCGACGGCCTCGAAGGAGCGCCACGGTCCGCGTCGATGAATGACCTCGGCCTTGTAGAGGCCGTTGATCGTCTCGGCGAGGGCGTTGTCGTAGCTGTCGCCGACGCTGCCGACGGAGGGCTCGATACCGGCTTCGGCCAGTCGTCCGGTGTATCGGATGCTGACATATTGCGAGCCGCGGTCGCTATGGTGCACCAGGCCGCCGCGATGAACGGGCCGTCGTTCGTGCAGGGCCTGTTCGAGAGCATCCAGCACAAAGCCGGCATGAGCGGTCCGGCTCACCCGCCAGCCGACGATGCGGCGGGCGTAGGCATCGATCACGAAGGCAACGTAGACGAAGCCCGACCAGGTCGACACATAGGTGAAATCCGAGAGCCACAGCATGTTCGGTGCCGGGGCATGGAAGACGCGGTTCACATGGTCGAGCGGGCATGGCGCCGACTTGTTCTGGATGGTCGTGCGGACCGACTTGCCGCGGATCACGCCTTGCAGGCCCATGCCCTGCATCAGTCGCTCGACGGTGCAGCGGGCAACATCAAACCCCTCCCGCATCATCTGTCGCCAGACCTTGCGCGCACCATAGACCTCGAAGTTCTCGGCAAAGACACGCTCGATCTCCGGCTTCAGCGCCAGGTCCCGCTTCGCTCGTGCCGAGAGCTTTGACGGATCAAGCCGCCGGGCGACATGGGCATGATAGGTCGATGGGGCGATCGGCAGTACCCTGCAGATCGGCTCGACCCCATACACACCGCGGTGATCGTCGACGAACGCGATCATGTCTTCGACCGGCGGTCGAGCTCCGCCTGTGCGAAATAAGCCGAAGCCTTACGCAGGATCTCGTTGGCCTGCCGCAACTCGCGGTTCTCCCGCTCGAGCGCCTTCAGCTTCGCGGCCATGTCCGTCGGCACGCCGGCCCGCCTGCCGGCGTCGACCTCGGCCCTCTTCAGCCACTCGTTCAACGAGTGCGCCGAGCAGCCGATCTTCGCGGAAATCGACAGGATCGCCTGCCAGCGCGAGGGGTGTTCATGCGAGTGCTCCAGCACTAGTCGCACTGCACGATCCCGCACTTCAGGAGAAAACTTGTTCGTCGTCTTGCTCGTCATAGCCCCATCCTCTCAGGAGTTGGAGCCTCCGACAAACCCGGGGCGGTTCA
>NZ_JABJVY010000074.1:0-1307 GCF_040750475.1 Amorphus sp. 3PC139-8
GGCGACGCGAAGGGGTTCGTGGAGGACTTCATGGAGTCCTATTCTCTGCCCGCCAAGAATCTCTCCGCCGCCGCCGAGTAGCGCGCCCATGATCGACATCGATGCCATCGCCCGCCAGGCCTTCGTCGCCCACGGGCCTGCCTCCCTCGTGCTGTCGGAGACCGGCCCGCTCGCCGGGCTGACCTTCGCGGTAAAGGATCTCTACGACGTCGCCGGCTACCCGACGGCCTGCGGCAATCCCGACCGGCTGCGCGACACGCCGCCCGCACTTGCCACTGCGCCGTCGGTGCAGGTGCCGTTGGCGCACGGTGCCCGGCTTGTGGGCAAGACCCACACCGACGAGGTCGCCAGCGGCATGTTCGGGATGAACCCGCACTATGGCACGCCGATCAATCCGGCGGCGCCCGATCGCGCGCCGGGCGGCTCGTCCAGCGGATCGGCCTCGGCGGTCGCCGCCGGGCTCCTGGATTTCGCACTCGGCAGCGACACCGGCGGCTCGATCCGGGTGCCGGCGAGCTTCTGCGGCATCTACGGGCTTCGCACCACGTTCGGCCGCATCTCGGTCGCGGGCGTCATGGCGATGGCGCCGAGCTTCGATACCGTCGGCTGGTTCGCGCGCGATCCTCAGACCATGCGGCGGGTCGGCGAGAGCTACTTCGGGGCGGTTCGCCCGGCCGGGCCGAGCCGGTTCCTGATCGCCCGCGACGCGTTCGCGTTCGCCGCCCCAAAGGTGGGCGAGACGCTGCTTGCCGCCGCCAAGGGGCTCGGGCCATCCGAGGAGATCACCCTTTACGAAGAGGGCACCGACGGCTGGCTCGACACCTTCCGGCCGCTCCAGCTTGCGGAGTTCTTCGCCACCCTCGGCGGGTGGGCGAACGCCCCCGGCCGCGCGCTGAGCGAGGCGGTGCGCCAGCGCATGGACCTTGCCGCCACGGTCGAGGCCACCGTGGTGGCGGCCGCCACTTTGCGCCGGGAAGCGCTCACCGAGCGCCTGATCCGGGTTCTCGGTGACGACGGGGTTCTGGTGATCCCGACGGCCCATGACCTGCCGCCGTTCCGCGAGGCTTCGGTCGCCGAGCAGACCGCCTTCCGCGACACCACGTTGACGCTCACCTGCGTGGCGAGCCTCTGCCGCCTGCCGCAGCTCAACGTTCCGGCGGCGATCGTCGACGGATGCCCGGTCGGCCTGTCGCTGATTGCCGGGCCCAGGGGCGAGGAGCGTCTGCTGGCCGTTGCCGAGGCGCTTGGACCTTTGACGGCGGCCTCATGAGACCGGTCGCAGACGGCGTCCGCGATTTCGTTGGCTA
>NZ_JABJVY010000075.1:0-1268 GCF_040750475.1 Amorphus sp. 3PC139-8
TGACCTGCCCCAACGAAGTGGTCCAGTTTCAGTCTTAGTGCATGACGGGTGTTGGAGCTACGACCGGGGTGGCCGGCGAAGCGGCTCCGGATGGCGGAGCCGGCCACTGCACGGCCTCGGGAGCTGGCGGCCGATAGCCCAACGATGAGTGCGGGCGCTTCGTGTTGTAGTGCTGGCGCCAGCTCTCGATGACGATCTTCGCCTCCGCCATGCTGTAGAAGATCTCGCCGTTGAGGAGCTCGTCCCTGAGCTTCGCATTGAAGCTCTCGCAGTAGCCGTTCTCCCACGGGCTGCCGGGTTCGATGTAGGCAGTCCTGGCACCGACCGCGGCGATCCAGTCTCGCACCGCCGACGCCACGAACTCCGGGCCATTGTCGGACCTGATGTGATCCGGCACGCCACGAAGGATGAACTGGTCCGACAGCACGTCGATCACGTCGCTCGATCTCAACTGCCTGTCGATCCGTATCGCCAGACACTCCCGTGTGAACTCGTCGATCAGGTTCAGCATCCGGAACTTCCTTCCGTCGTGGGTCCGGCTCTCGACGAAGTCGTAGGACCAGACATGGTTCGGGCGCTCGGGCCGCAGACGGATGCACGACCCGTCGTTGAACCAGAGGCGCCCCTTTCTCGGTTGCTTCTGTGGAACCTTCAGCCCCTCCCGCCGCCAGATCCTCTCGACCCGCTTCACGTTCACGACCCAGCCCGCGTCACGCAGCAGAGCCGTGATCCGCCGATAGCCGTAACGGCCATATTCAGATGCGAGCACGATGATGTCAGCGGTGAGCGCCTCCTCGTCGGGGCGCCCGCGCGGAACTTTCCTTTGGGTCGATCGATGCTGGCCGAGTACGTGGCATGCGAGCCGTTCGGAGACCCCGAACTTCTGCCTGACATGGTCGACACAACGACGGCGACGGGCGGGGCTCAGAAGTTTCCCGAGGCGGCCTCCCGAAGGATCAGCTTCTCCAGCGTGAGGTCCGACACGGCTTTCCGAAGCCGCTCGTTCTCCTTCTCCAGCTCCTTCAGCCGCTTCACCTGGTTGGTCTTCAGGCCGCCATACTCCTTGCGCCATCGGTAGTATGTGAACTGCGTCACGCTGATCGTCCGCACCGCTTCGGCCACCGACCGACCCTGCGACACCAACACGTCGACCTGCCGGAGCTTCGCGACGATCTCCTCCGGCTTGTGCTTCTTCTGGGGCATTCCTGCATCCTCCATCTGGCTCGAAAGCCTACTTCAGGGAGGACCACTTTTCAGGGGGCAGGCCA
>NZ_JABJVY010000076.1:0-1204 GCF_040750475.1 Amorphus sp. 3PC139-8
CACATCTTGCATTCTCTGCGAAGCCCTTTTCCCAGCAAGAATGGGGTCCTGAATGACGTCAGGTGGTTTCGCCGTGACGGTGTTCGGGGCGCGGTCTGGATCGTCACATCTTGGGCTTATCAGGGCCGTCGCAAGCTTGATCGGGCCGCGTGAGGGTTTTGCTCTGAACAGATGATTGGGAATGCGACCATGTCCCGAATGCAAGACGAGATCACCCCGCTGCCCGCCAATAACGATGAGCACAGCTATGCCGGTATCGATGTCGGCAAGCGAACGCTCGATGTGTTTATTTCTCCTGCCGGAGAGCTCCGCCAGTTCGACAATGATGCAAAGGGGCTTCGAGAGCTGGTCCTGCACTGCCGACGCAATCGGGTTCGGCTGGTCGCCCTTGAGGCGACGGGCCGCTATCACCGCAAGGCACATGAAGCCCTGCACGAGGCCGGGTTCGCCGTCGCCGTTATCAATCCCTTCCGCAGCCGCAAATTCGCTGGTGCGGTGGGGCGACTGGCGAAGACCGACACCATCGATGCGCAGGTGCTGGCCCGCTTCGCCATGCTTCTGCGGCCGCAGCCGACGTCGCCGCAATCCGTCCAGCACAAGGCCTTGCGCGACCTGAACGTCGCCAGACGGCAGGTGCTCGATGAGGTCGGTACGCTCAAGCGTCAGCTTTACGAGACGGAGCATCCCCTCGCGCAGCGCCAGATCCGAGCGCGGATCAAGATGGCCGAGCGGCATCAGAAGCTTTTGGAAACGGAAATCCAGGCTTTGATCCAGGGCCAGGACGATTTGCGCCATCGCTTCGACATCCTCACCTCTATTCCCGGCATCGGCCTGGTCACGGCCACCACCTTGCTCACGGAGCTGGAGGAACTGGGACAGGTGAACTGTCGGCAGATTGCCGCGCTCGCCGGTCTGGCTCCCATGAACAACGACAGCGGTGCAAGAAAAGGAGCCCGCAGCATTCGTGGCGGCAGGGCCTATGTTCGGCGCATGCTGTTCATGTGCGCCGTAGGTCTCTCACGCCGCAACGGGATCATGGGGACATTCTACCGCCGCCTGGTGAGCGAAGGAAAAAACCCGAAGGTCGCCATGACGGCCATGGCCCGCAAACTCGTCATCCTCGCGAACACGCTCATCGCTGAGGACCGCCGCTGGCAGGCAAACGCGCCACAAAGGGCTTGATCTCGAACACAGATGCTTGCGC
>NZ_JABJVY010000077.1:0-1196 GCF_040750475.1 Amorphus sp. 3PC139-8
TTATTTGATGATCGACGCGACGACGCCTGCACCGACGGTGCGGCCGCCTTCGCGGATGGCGAAGCGGAGCTGCTCTTCCATCGCGATCGGCACGATCAGCTCGACCTCGATCTCCACGTTGTCGCCCGGCATCACCATTTCCGTGCCTTCCGGAAGCGTGACAACGCCGGTCACGTCCGTCGTGCGGAAATAGAACTGCGGACGATAGTTCGTGAAGAACGGCGTGTGCCGACCGCCCTCTTCCTTCGTCAGGATGTACGCCGACGCCTTGAACTTCGTGTGCGGCGTCACCGACCCCGGCTTGCACAGAACCTGCCCGCGCTCCACGTCGTCGCGGTCGATACCGCGCAAAAGCGCGCCGATATTGTCGCCCGCCTGGCCCTGATCCAGCAGCTTGCGGAACATCTCCACGCCGGTCACCGTCGTCTTCTTGGTGTCCTTGATGCCGACGATCTCGACTTCCTCGCCCACCTTAACGATGCCGCGCTCCACACGACCCGTCACGACCGTGCCGCGGCCGGAGATCGAGAACACGTCTTCGATCGGCATCAGGAACGCGCCGTCAACCGGACGCTCCGGCGTCGGGATGTAGGCGTCCACTTCCCGCATCAGCTCCAGGATCGCGTCGTGGCCGAGCTTGGCGTCGCCATTCTCAAGCGCCACAAGCGCAGACCCCTTCACGATCGGAATGTCGTCGCCGGGGAAGTCGTAGGACGACAGAAGCTCGCGAACCTCAAGCTCCACCAGCTCCAGAAGCTCCTCGTCGTCGACCATGTCGCACTTGTTGAGGAACACCACGATCGCCGGAACGCCAACCTGGCGCGCAAGCAGGATGTGCTCGCGCGTCTGCGGCATCGGACCGTCCGCCGCGGACACCACCAGGATCGCGCCGTCCATCTGCGCCGCGCCCGTGATCATGTTCTTCACGTAGTCGGCGTGGCCGGGGCAGTCCACGTGCGCGTAGTGACGGTTCTCCGTCTCGTACTCAACGTGCGCCGTCGAGATCGTGATGCCGCGCGCCTTCTCCTCGGGCGCAGCGTCGATCTGGTCGTACGCCTTGAACGTCGCGCCGCCCGTCTCCGCCAACACCTTCGTGATCGCTGCCGTCAACGACGTCTTGCCGTGGTCAACGTGCCCAATCGTTCCGATGTTCACGTGCGGCTTGCTGCGAGAAAACTTCTCCTTCGCCATCGGCG
>NZ_JABJVY010000078.1:0-1050 GCF_040750475.1 Amorphus sp. 3PC139-8
TGTGGAGTCTCAACAGGTTGTCTCGGGATAGGGCGAGGCGACTGATGGGTGTTTGGTCATCGATCCCACTGTGGGGTCGGTGCCAATTGTAGAGATGTGTCCAGATCGGCAAGGCCTGTGCGCGCTCGTCTGAAGTGCGATAGGGCCTGCCGTAGGCCCATTCGCGCAGAGCGGTCTGGATGAAGCGTTCGGCCTTGCCGTTGGTGCGCGGCGTATAGGGCTTGGTGCGGATGTGCTTGAGGCCAAGGTCTCTGCAGGCTTTGGCGAACGCCTTGGATGTGTAGCAGGGGCCGTTGTCGGTCATGACGCGACGGACCTTGACGCCGAGACCGGTGTACCAGGCAACGCTCGCCTTCAGATGGGCCACGGCGCTGACGGCTTTTTCGTCCGGATGGAGCTCCGTGAAGCTCAGCCGGGAGTGGTCGTCGATGGTGACGTGGACGAACTCCCAGCCATAGCCTGGCTTGCCGCTGTTGCGCGGCGTGGATTGGCCGGTGCGGTCGCCGGTCACCCGGTGGCCGGGACGCTCGAAGCGGCCGAGCTTCTTGATGTCGAGATGGATCATGTCGCCGGGGCGGGCGTGCTCGTAGCGTCGCACGGGCTGACGCGGCTCAAGATCCGTCGCCCTCGACAGCTTGGCGGCTCGCAGCACCCGGCTGACGGTTGCCCGGGAGACGCCCACGGTCCCGGCGATGTGCTTGCCGGTGAAGCGTTGCTGCCGGAGGCGGATGATCGCGGCCTTCACCTCAGCGGCCGTGACCGCCCGCAAGCGCCGGGGACGCGACGAGCGGTCCTTGAGGCCGGCGACGCCTTCCGCCTGGTAGCGGGCGAGCCACTTGCGCGCCGTGCGCGGGCAAACGCCTGCGTCTCGTGCGGCGGCCTGCGGCGTTTGCCCGCAAAGCATCGCCTGCACCAACCGCTCTCGACCAAACGGCGTCAGACGGGCATTCTCATGGATGTTCATTCGGGCTCTTCTCCGAGGGCGGTTGAAGCGTGGTAACTCCAATCTCCTCGGTCAGGCCCGAATGAACAACCTATCGAAACTCCACA
>NZ_JABJVY010000079.1:0-1000 GCF_040750475.1 Amorphus sp. 3PC139-8
CGCAGGCGCACCCGACGGCACGCAGCCGCCAACCGGACCCGCAAGAACCAGCCCGCCAAAACGAAGCGGTCCGTTCCGGACGGCCCCGCCCCAAGCGACGATTGGACGGCGGCATTCGCGGTCCGACAATGCGCGCGAAGATACCACGATCAGGCCTCGTCCCGATCCGTCTAAAAACGAAGGGTCGCGCCGACGAGTGGGCCGCCCATGTCGAGGTCGAGGGTGGTTTCGCTGTCGGAATAGTCGATCGACATCTGACGGTAGCCCGCGGACAGCGAGAAGGTCTCCGAGATCCGATAGTTCACCGTCCCCAAGAGCTGCCAGGTCGTGCGCCCGTCATAGCCACCGATATCGCCATAGCCGGTAAGCGACCATTTGGACGACAATGCCGCGCGCATGCGGACCCCGACGATCGGATCGACCCAGGAGAGGTCGCGGCTGGCGGCAGCGCCGAGACTGTAATAGGGCGCGATCCGCGCGTCCGCCGACACCTTGGCGTCGATCTGCCAGGCGCGGACACCGCCCACGACATCGAGGGTCATGCCCGGCCGGCTGACCACCGAATAGCCCGCAGCCACCGTCTCGGAGGTCTGTGTGAGCTTGCCGTGAACGGAAACCGGAACCGGCAGCACGCCGGTGATGCTGTCGTCCTCCGACATCGAAACCCAGGTCAGATCGCCAAGAACCACGAACCGGTTGTGGCGCACGGCACCGGTCAGAAAGAACGCCCCGTCGAGGCGATCGAGAATGTCGCCGAACGACATATCGCTCTTGAACGTCACGCCGCCGGCGCGGGGCTGGATCTCGCTTGCCGACCCGGCCCCCCAGAGATAGGGCGTAATCTGGACGCGCCAGCCCTCTTGCGCACGGGCCGCTGTGGACGCCATCGCCAGAAGAGCGAAGCCTGTCGCGACGAGACGGATCATCCCCTTGTGTCCTTATAGATTTTTCCGTCCTTCATGATCATGCGGAGATTTGTGTCGGGATCGGAGAGGAAGTA